>NZ_CP096040.1:3494615-3812307 GCF_023935105.1 Caulobacter segnis
CTCTTGATGCCGCCTTCGTAGTTCCACAGACTGTCGGGCTGATAGGCCAGAAGCGCGCTGGCCAGACCCGGCACGTTGTTAGCGCCGCCCGGACGGAAGCCCTTGGCCGCCACGGCGTAGACCATGACGTCCGACGTGACCTGATACGAGGCGTTCAGCTTGCTGACCCAGCCGTCGGCGCTAGCGTCGACCTGGGCGGCCGGACCGACATAGGACTGGGTGATGAAGTTGCTGATCAGGACCTGGCCGGAGACCGTCTTGTCGTACTTGAAGCGGCGCAGGCCGCCGGTCAGGGTCAGCTTCTCGATGGGCTTGTAGGACACTTCACCGAAGAAGGCAGTCTGCTTGGTCTCGGTGCCGACATGGCGCCAGGCGGTCAGGTCGTTGGGGTCGATGACGCCGGTGACGGCGTCGCCCTTGGCCACCTTGCTCTCGATGTAATCGTCGCGCTTTTCCAGATAGACGCCGGCCGTCCAGTCCAGCTTGTCCTCGAACAGCGAACCGTTGGCGCGCAGTTCGTGGTTCCACGAGGTCAGGCCCATCGGCTGGTAGAGCGCGCCGGGGGTGCGGCTATCGGCATAGGCGGTGTAGGCCGTCAGCTGCGTCGCCGTACAGGCCGGGTTCGTCGAGCCGCTCGCGGCCGGACCGCCCGCGACCCAGTTGCGGCACGAGGTGGCGTTGGCGCGGCTGCCCGACAGCGTCGGGCTGTAGTCGGAGTTCCGCAGCAGCGTCCACTTGTAATAGGACGAGGTCGCCGTGACCGTGGCGAAGTCCAGGTCCCATTTGCCCGTGACGTTGTACATCCGCAGATTGTCGCTGGTCGGGGCGATAACGCGGGCGTTGGTCTTGTACTCTTCCTTGCCCAGCGCGGGGTACCAGGTGTTCTGACCGTCCAGCGTGGTCTTCTGATAGAGGCCCGAGGCGTTGATCGTCAGGTTCTCGGTGGGCGTGAAGCCCAGCATCAGGCGACCGCCGCTGGAGTGCTGGTCGTTGATGTCCTTCTTTTTCAGCAGGACGTCGTCGATATAGCCGCCGCCCTCGGTCTTGTAGAGCACCAGGCGCGCGGCCAGTTTGTCCTCGATCAGCGGGACGTTGACCATGCCCTTGACCGAGTAGCCGGTGCTGCCGCCCTTGGTGCTGGTGCCCTGGGCCTCGACCGCGCCGGCGTAGCGGCTGCTGTCAGGCTTGTTGAGGATCACCCGCAGGGTGCCGCCCATCGAGCCCGAGCCGTACAGCGTGCCCTGCGGGCCGCGCAGCACCTCGACGCGCTCGGCGTCGAACAGGTTGACGTCGGCGCTGGTCGAGCTGGCGTCGGCGGTCGTGCCGGCCGGGCCCGTCAGCGGAGTTTCGTCGTAATAGAGGCCGACCGTGGCTTCACCGGCGCTGCGCACCCCGCGCAGAGTCAGGCGGCGGCTGGTCGGCGAGTTGCCGTCGACCTGCAGGTTCGGAACGGTGCGGAAATAGTCCTGGATGCCCGAGGCGCCCAGCGCCTGCAGCGACTTCTCGGTCACCGCGCTGACGCTGATCGGGGTGGTCTGGACGGTGGTCGAGCGCTTCAGCGCGGTGACCACGACCTCCTCGATCGTCCCGGCGTCGGCCGGCGGGCTGGCGGTCTGCTGGGCGAAGGCGTGGCCGGCGGCCAGGCTGGTCATGGCGGTGGCGCCCAGGGCCAGGGCCCGGAGGCCTCGGAACTGCAGTCTCATTATTGATCCCCTCTTGTCGGTCCGCTCGACGGCGGCCTGTAGGATCAGACGCAAGCCCGCGACGCTCCCTCATCGAGCGCCGCGAAAAAGACTGAGGACGGATCAGAAGCGGCGTTCGAAAGACAGGCGCACGGTGCGCGGCGCAACGCCGAAATACTCGACCGGCCCGGACGTGTTGCGGGCGGCCGTGGCCCGCCCCGCGCGGTCCAGCAGGTTGTCGACGGCGAGGTCGGCGGTCCAGGCGTTGCTCTCCAGGCCCAGGCTCAGGCCGAACAGCGCGTAACCGCCCATCTTCAGGTAGTCGGCGTTCTCGGCGTTGAAGGCCGAGCGCGCCAGGCCCGCATAGGAGCCGTCCAGGCGCAGGCGGCCGCTCAGCCCCTGGCCAAGGACCAGCGGCGCTCCATCGAGGCGGCGGCGGCGACCTTGGGCACGACCGGCAGGCGGTCGCCCTCCAGTCCCAGGCCGATGGCGGTGTTGGTGATCTGGTCGGCGGTCAGGCGCGCGTCGGTCAGGGTCAGGCTGCCCGCGAGGTCCCAGCCCAGGACGCGCTGCGCCGTGGCCTCGACCTCCAGGCCATGGATGCGGGCGGCCCCGATGTTGGTGACATAGGTGAAGGCGCGGTTCTGGGTCTGGGCCGCGTACTGCATGTCCGACCATTCGACGCGATAGAGCGCGACATTGGCGGTGACGCGACCGTCGCCGGTCTGGGCCTTTAAGCCCAGTTCGTAGTTGTTCAGGCGATCCGACCGGTAGACCGCCAACGCCTCGGGCAGCCCGGGCACGACGTTCACGCCGCCCGGCCTGAACCCCTGGGACACCTGCGCATAGCCGAACACGTCGGATCCGAACCGCCGGCTGGCCAGCGCCTTCAGGCTCCAGCCGCGCTCCTCGGTCCGCGCGTCGATGGCGTAGTCGGCCCAGGTGCCCGACACGACGTTGGCGATCTGCACCGCGCCCCGGTCGCGCTTGACGTAGTCGAAGCGCCGCGCGCCCAGCGTCAGCTCGGTCTCCGGCGCGACGGCGTAGGAAAGCTCGCCGAAGACGGCGCTCTGGGACAGGTGGTTCTCGATGTCGCGCCGGCCGATCAGCACGGGCGGCTCGGCCAGGGCGCCGGTCCCTGGATCGACGTGGCGGACCTGGCTGTCGATGTAGTCGCCCCGGACCTCGCGATAGGCGCCCAGCGTCCACTTCAGGGGTCCCGCGCCAACCGACGAGGCCCGCAGTTCGTGGATCTTCGCCGTCAGTTCGGCCGGCTGGTTCAGGATGGCCGGATACACGCTGTCGACATAGGCCGAGTAGCTGGACATCTGGGCCTCGCCGCAGGCCTGGCTCAGCGAGAACATCCGCATACAGCCGGCCGCGTTGGTCCGCTCGCCCACCAGCACGCCGCTGTAGTCCTGACGCCGCGTCAGCCGCCAGCGGTACCAAGAGGACACCGCCGTCAGGTCCACCGCCTCGCCCCGCCACTTCAGGGTAGCCGAGGCCAGGTCGATCTCGCCGTCGAACGGCGCGCGGCCGGCATGGACCGTCTTCCAGGGGCCGGCCGTGTCGTTCCAGGCCGAGATGTCGTCGCGATGGCTGGTCTGGTGGGTGGCCGAGACCAGGGCCGAGAACGGGGATCCCGTTTCCCACAGCGCGGCCAGCCTCACGCCTTGCACGCGGGAGGCGTCGACATCCTTCAGTCCCAGCCGGACATTGTCGATCACGCCCGGCTGATGCTGCTCATAGGCGCTCACGCGCACGGCGAAGCGTTCCGGAACCACCACGGTGTTCAGCACCGCCGTCGCCCCGCCGGCCTGACCGCCATGGGCGGCGGCGGATGCCGAGGCGCCGATGGCGGCGGAATCCTCTGATAGGTCCGGATGCCGGAACAGGATCCGCAGCGCCCCGCCCATCGCACCGGAGCCGTACAGCGTGCCCTGCGGCCCCCGCAGCAGCTCGATGCGGTCGACGTCGACCAGCGCCAGCTCCGGCGCCATCACTCCCGGGTCGGCCGTGGTGCCGACCGGCCCGGTCATCGGCGTCTCGTCGTAATAGAGGCCCGTGGTCGCCTCGCCGGCGCCGTAGACGCCACGCAGCACCAGCCGACGCCCGAACGCGGTCGAGATCAGCTTCAACCCCGGTAGCAGCGGCGAGGCCTTCTCCAGATCCAGCACGCCCAGGCGCGACAGTTGTTCGCCGGACACCACCGTCATGCTGATCGGCGTCTGCTGGACCAGGCTGGACCGCTTCAGCGCGGTGACGACCACCGAATCGATGGCGATCGGCTGTGGCGGGGGTTCAGGCCTGGGCGTGGTGGCGGCGGCCTCGCTCGGCGCCTCGCGCGGCGCCGGCACGACCAGGAAGCTGCGCCCCTCGAGTCGGACCACCAGGCCCGAGCCGGCCAGCAGTCGCTCCAGCGCGGCCTCGGGCGTGAACGCGCCGCTCACCGCCGGACTGCGCTTACCCCGCGTCAGGGCCGGTGAAAACAGGATCTCGCGATCGCTGCGCAGGGCCAGCTGGTTCAGCGCCTGGCTCAACGGCTGGGCGGGAATGTCGAAGCGATAGGCGGCGTCGGGACGCTTGGGCGCGGCCCAGGCGGCGCCCATCGGGCAAGCGCCGACCGCGCTCGCGCACAGCAAGGCCGCGACGGCGCCGCGTCTCGACGACGCTCTCGACGCTCCGGACCTCAACACACCGACTCCCGACCTCCCCCGACGGCTCGGATGTACGCCGTCGAGGGCGCGCACCTTGCCTCAATTCGCCGGCCGACCTTGTTTGGTCTGGTGTTCCGGCCTCTCAAGATCGCGTGTTGCATAGGGTTTAGGCAACAGGCCCTTGGTTGCGTTTGGTCGGCTTTGACGAGACCGCGCGGCTTGACACGAACGAAAGCGCGATTTCACCTGACGGTCATGTTGGGGCGTGAACAGTGATTTGGGGCGGTCGACCGTCCAGGCCGCCGGAGCAGGCGCCCAGCCTCTCCGACGCCGGCGCTCGGTTCACGCCGGCGCTGCGCGCCTTCTTCTCCCGCCGCGCGCCAGCCAACGACGTCGAAGATCTGGTCCAGGAAGTCCTGCTCCGGATCCAGAAGCGCCAGCCCGCCCCCGTCGTGAACAATGTCGAAGGCTATCTGTTCGAGGTCGCCGCCAACGTCCTGATCGATCGCGGCCGCCGCGACCGCACGCGCCGGCGCAACGATCATTGCGAACTGCAAGAAATTCATCACCCCGTTGATGAAATGTCGCCGGAGCGCGTCTTACAGGGACGAGAGCGGATGGCGCGCGCGATGGCGGCCCTCAACGAGCTACCGGAACGCACACGACGGGTTTTCATCCTCGTGCGCTTCGAGGAGATGAGCTACAAGCTCGTCGCTCAGCGTTTGGGGGTCTCTGTCAGCGCTGTCGAGAAACATGTGATGAAGGCGCTGCGTCATCTGCACGAGCGTCTGCGGGACCAGGATGACGTCGACCACGTCGGGCAAAGAGAGACACGACGACCCGGCTAGCACGGCCGCGACCTGGTTCGCGCGCCTGCAAGACGACGACGTATCCCCGCAGGACCGCCGGGACTTTCAGCACTGGCTGAACGCCGACGCGCGGCACGCGGCCGCCTGGGACGCCGTGCGCGCGACCTGGGACGACCTTTCTGGCCTTGAGAACGATCCCGCCCTGGCGGCGCTGCGCGCCGACGCCCTCGGCGCCGGCGAAGCCCCGCCCCGTCGCCTGAACCGCCGCGCCCTGGGCCTGGCCGCGGCCGGCCTGGTCGCTACCGTGGGCGGAGCGCTGCTGGGACGCCGCTGGCTGGAGGGCGACAAGACGCCCGCCCCCGCCGCCGACGAACCAGTTTTCACCACCGCCGTAGGCGAGCGCTCGACCTTCCGGCTGGCCGACAACTCGGTCGTGACCCTCGGCACCGACTCCGCCGTGCGGGTCAATCACTGGGGCGCCGAGCGCCGCCTGACCCTGCTACGCGGTCAGGCCTATTTCCAGGTGGCCAAGGACAAGACCCGCCCGTTCATCGTCTCGGCCGGCGACAAGTCGGTGACCGCCGTGGGCACCGCTTTCGACGTAAGGATGGAGCCGGGCAAGCTGTCGGTCACCCTGGTCGAGGGCCGCGTGCGGATCGTCGGCGCCTCGCCGCAAGGCCAGCGTCGCATCGAAATGTCGGCCGGCTCGCGCTTCGTGGCCAATGGCTCCGCCGACTGGGCGGTCGCGACCGTCGACACCGCCAAGGAATCCGCCTGGCTGCAAGGCCGCCTGGTCTTCGACGCCGAGCCGCTGTCCAGCGTGGTCGCCGAGATGAACCGCTACTCCACACGCAAGCTGGCCCTGGCCGATCCGACCCTAGCCGCCACGCCCGTCAGCGGCGTCTTCAAGACCGGCCAGATCGACGCCTTCGTCGCCGCGCTGCGCACCTACGGCCTGGCCGAGGTCGGGCGGTCGGATGACAAGCAGGTCGAGTTGGTGAGCCCGGGCCGGGGCAGTCTGTAGCTCTAGATCCTCCCCCCGCATCGCGGGGGCGGTGGCACAAAGGGCCGGAGGGGGCGAGCTCCGCGCCCGTCCAGCTTGCCCCTTGTCTCCATCGCTCCGGACACCTCCCCAGTGTCGCGGAAGAGGACTAAGGGGATAGAGCACGCTCTGCCCTCGAAATTCTCGATGAAAAACCCAGTGAAATCAATTACTTGTAGATTTTATACGCCGCCGGATGATCCGCATTGAAACCGCGTCCACAATGATCCCAGCTCGTCGTGAGGAAAGGGCGCGTGGCCAGCGACCATCGTGGCGGCGGGGGGGCGATCGAGCGGGGACAGGTCCGAGGGGGATACTCGGACGGTCCGGGGCTGGGCTTGCTGGGCTCACCCGCCCGCCGTCGGCGTGGTTGGAGGCAAAAGGGTCTGTCCTGATCAGTATTGATCCGCCCTCTTCGACCTTCGGGCTTCCGAGGAAACTCGGAGGCCTGGGTCCCGGTAAGGCCTGAACAGGGCCACCTGACGGGACGCTGGCGAATAACGGTCGCGCGGAGCGTCTGGCTTCGTCGAAACGGTATCAAACTTCTCACACTCCGGGCGTCGCCCGGCGCTCCGCGCCCCTTTCCAGAAACTTCGGCGGCAAGCCGCGTGAGGCGGTGGCGGCGCGGCTCTCGAAAAATCTCGCCGCATGGGTGAGGTTCGCCCGCGCTGCTGCGTCGTACAGATAGGCGCTTGTCGTCGCCCAATTTCGCTTTGTCGGGGAAACCGTTCCATGAAGCTCACCGCCCTGAAGCTCGCCCTCCTGTCCGCCAGCATGGCGACGGGTGTTCTGGCGACCCAGGCCTACGCCGCGCCGCTCAGCGACGCCGCCCGCGCCCAGATCCTCAAGGCCGTCGACGCCGACGCCCCGCAGATCCAGGACGCGGCCCTGAAGATCTGGGGCTTCGCCGAGGTCGGCTATCAGGAAGTGAAGAGTTCGACCCTGTTGCAGGGCCAACTGAAGACGGCCGGCTTCGACGTGAAGGCCGGCGTCGCGGGCGAGCCGACCGCTTTCGTGGCCAGCTTCAAGAACGGCGCGGGCCCGGTCATCGCCGTGCTCGCGGAGTTCGACGCCCTGCCCGGCCTGGCCCAGACCGCCGATCCGGTGAAGACCGGCATCCCCGGCCAGATCGCCGGCCACGGCTGCGGCCACAACCTGTTCGGCGCCGCCTCGGTCGGCGCGGCCGTCGCCCTCAAGGACTGGATGGTCAAGAACAACATCAAGGGCGAGCTGCGCGTCTACGGCACGCCCGCCGAGGAAGGCGGCTCGGGCAAGGTCTATTTCGTCCGCGACGGCCTGTTCAACGACGTCGACGCCACCCTGCACTGGCACCCGGCCAACGCGAACTCGGCCGTCCAGGGCGTGTCGATGGCCAATATCAGCGGCAAGTTCCGCTTCCACGGCGTCTCTGCCCACGCCGCCGGCGCGCCGGAAAAGGGCCGCTCGGCCCTGGACGGCGTCGAGATCATGGACGTGGCCACCAACTTCCTGCGCGAGCATGTCCCGGACAAGACCCGCATCCACTACGTGATCACCGCCGGCGGCACCGCCCCGAACGTCGTGCCCGACTTCGCCGAGGTCTACTACTACGTCCGCCACCCCGACCCGGCCGTGGTCAAGGACGTCTGGTCGCGGGTCGAGAAGGCGGCCGAAGGCGCGGCCCTGGCCACCGGCACGACCGTGGACAAAGAGATCACCGGCGGCGTCTACGCCCTGCTGCCCAACGACACCCTGGGCCGGGTGATGGACGCCAACCTGCGCAAAGTCGGCGGCATCACCTGGACGCCGGAAGAGGTCGCCTTCGCCAAGAAGATGCAGACCACCCTGGTCAATCCGCCGTCGATCGACACGGTCAAGACCATCGAGCCCTACAAGATCGAGCTGGAAGGCGGCGGCGGCTCGACCGACGTCTCCGACATCAGCTGGGTGACCCCGACCGTCGGCCTGGGCACGGCGACCTTCGTCCCCGGCTCGGCCGGTCACAGCTGGCAGAACGTGGCCGCCGCCGGCTCGTCGATCGGCGTGAAGGGCGCGGTCAACGCCGCCAAGACCCTGGCCCTGACCGGCGCGGACCTGTTCTCCAACCCCGACATCGTCAAGAAGGCCAAGGCCGAGTTGAACGAGCGTCGTGGCCCCAACTTCACCTACAAGGCCATGCTGGGCGACCGCCCGCCGGCCCTCGACTACCGCAAGCCCGCCTCGGCGGCGCGCGAATAACGATCGCCCCCTTCCCCGGCGATCGTCAGCGGCCGGCGCCACCTCCCCCTTTGGGCGTCGGCCGCGCTCCCTTCTGTACCGTTTCTTGGAGTCCGGCGTGGTCCAGACCGTCATCGTCCCCCGCGAGCGCTTCGAAGCGCTCAAGCGCGCCCTGCCGGCCGTGACCCGCGAACACCTGACCGACGTCTACGGCATCAGCGAGACGACCTGGACCAAGCTGCGCAAGGGCGAGCCGATCAAGCTGAACACGTGGGAGCGGATCCAGGCCCGCCTGGCGCGGCGCTTTGGGATGACGTCGTTCGTCTGACAGGACTTTCGGCCGTTCGAAGCCGGGCCGTCAAGTCCGGCGGGGACTCGACGGCCACTCCAACGCACGCCACCAAAGCCCCCACTCCCGGCGTACGGGGCGTCCCGCTTCTCGCGCAATGCGGCGGGGGCTGTCATTGCCCAGAAATCCACGTTTTATTGTCTGTCGGTTTCTCGACGCCGGTCAGGCCACCCACACGGCCATCCGGCGGCACCGTCGTCGATTTTCAGAGAGCTTTCAGGGATTTCCGTGCCCGCCACCGCTTTGCGTAGAGACGTTTGGCCCCTGGACGCCAAGATCCAGCCGGACGCCTTCCAGCTCTATCGCCAGGGCTGCGCGCATCTCTTCGACATCACGCTGCTGTCGCCCGAGGAGACGTTCTTCAACCGTCTCGAAGGCTATAACCTAGGCCCGCTGGTGCTGGCCCACTGCCAGGGCGTGCCGCAGCGGTTCGAGCGCAAGCTCTCCCACATCATGGTCGACGCCGCCGATACGGTGATGGCGGTCCTGGAGCTGGAAGGCGGCGACTGGCGCGGCGACTACGATGGACGCGCGGCCGGTGGTCACATGGGCCAGATCCGATTCATCGACATGACCCGCCCCTTCGCCATGTCGACCGGCGCCTACAGCTCGCTATACGTCATGACCTCGCGCGCCCAGCTGGACGGCTGCGGCGATCTGGACTTCCACGGCCTGGTGGTCTCGGAGGACAGCATCAGCGGCCGCCTCCTGGGATCGCACCTCCGCGCGCTCCTCGAGGTCGTCGACCGCATGACCGTGCGTGAGGCCGAGACCGCCGCCAAGGCGGTCCTGGCCCTGCTCGCCGGCGCGATTCTGGCCCACGCCGAACCCGCCTCGGGCGGTCCCCGGCCGATCGAGAAAATGCTGCTCGCCTCGGGACGCCAGTTCATCGAGCAGCGCCTGGACGACGTCGAGCTCTCGCCCGAATCCGTCCGTGGCCATCTGGGGGTGTCGCGCAGCCTGCTCTACAGGGTGTTCGAGCCTCTGGGCGGCGTCAGCGCCTTCATCCAGAGCCGCCGGCTCGACCAAGCCTTCGACGCCATTCTCCAGGACCGCGCCGAACAGCACACCCTGGGCGAGGTCGCCTATCGGCACGGCTTTCGCTCGGACGCCCACTTCAGCCGGGCGTTCCGGGGCCGCTTCGGCGTCACGCCCGGACGTCTGCGCCGCCTGGGCGAAGCGGCGCGCCAAGAAGGCCTGTCGGCGCTCGAACGGCCCGATGACGTCTGGGCCTGGTTACGCGGTCTCTGACGGACACGCCCGCCCGATCGCGCAAAGCGGTTGCAAGCTTGGCCATATCTGCCCCCCCGCGCTCAGTTCCCCACGCTCAACGCACCAAAGTTCACGCATAGAGCGAGCAGCATTGCCTCGGGCCGCCATCACGGCATACGATGCCCGCCCTCTCGTCACCCCACCGACGAGCACCTAGCCGGCGGCGTTCAGTGAGTGCTGCCGGCCTTCTCCTACTGTCAGATCTGGCGCTCGCGGTCGTCGCAAGCCGGCCCTTGACGATACCTCGTCTCAACTCGCCTTGGAGCCAGCGCTTAAGGGCGCTGTAGAACCTACGCATCCAGTGAGAACCACGGTTAAGTCCGGTTAGCGGACCTCATCAAGTTGCGGGCGGCGTGACGAGCAGTCCCGAGTTCGGCGCCGTTGCGACCCGCGGCCACAGCCAGACCACGGCCAGCCGCCCGCTCCGCTGGGAGTGAGCGCGGTGGAGTAGGCATCGGAAGCAGAGGCTTCAGAAGTCCGTGATGTCGTCTTCCCGCAGTGGAACGAAGTCATCACGCGTGAAGACGCGCCCGCGTTTCACGGTCATCACCACTGTCTTCAGGTTGTCGATCGACGCCAGCGGATCCTTGGACAACACAATCATATTGGCGAGCTTGCCGGGCTCCAGGCTGCCCATGTCACGCTCCTGCCCGGCCGCCCGCGCGCCGACCAGGGTCGCCGAGCGGATCACCGCGCTGGGCGGCGCACCGGCTCGGTCGACCAGCGCCGACAGTTCGTGGAACAGGTCCGGCCAGGGATCGGTCGCCGGCGCGACGTTGTCGGTGCCGGCCGAGATCTGGACCCCGGCCCGATAGGCCTGGCGGGTGATCGCTCCACCGACCACATCGTCGCAGGAGCCCGGCTTCAGCGGCGGCGTGCTGCTGGGGCCGGCAGGCGGCGCGGCGCCGTAGGTCCACACCGTCGCATCGAGGATCGTCCCGCGCGCGACCATGACGGCGAACAGCCGCGCCAGCACTGGATTGTCCCCTGCCCTGAACGTGTCGAGGTCGACCGGGTGACGGGGCTGGGCCCACTGGGGAGCCTGCGGATCGGTCTCACGAACCAGCAGGCAGGCGTGGGAAATCGCATCGACGCCGGCGGTGACCACCTCTGAGGGCTTGGCCGGGTAAAGCGTGGCGTGCGACCAGACGAGTAGGTGTTGGCGATGCGCTTCGGCCGTGATCCTGCCGGCAAGCACCGAATCCAGGTCGGCATAGAGCTTGATCGCAGTGGCCGACGTTCCAGCCGCCCGGGCGACGGCCAGCGGCAGGTCCGTCTGGTCGGTGACAGCCTGCATCCACGGGACTTGGCCCGGCTCCCCGCCAGCCGTGGTCTGGGCCGTGCGCGGGTCGTTGAAGAAGTCGGGGCCGGCCATCAACGCGGCGTAGTAGACGTCCGACGCGGCGATCTCGCCGACCCGACTGGCCCGCGCGATGTCACCGATGGCGCGAAGATCGTCGGCCATGTCACGAACCGCTGTCACCCCGCCATAGAGGTCCCGGCGCAGCATAGCCTCAGCTTGGCGGCGATTGGGCGGCGTGGCCAGGTGCACGTGCGAGTCGATGAGGCCCGGCATCAGGTATTTGCCGTGCAGGTCGACGACCTTGGCCTTGGTCTCGGCCGGCCGCGTCGCGTCGGAAAACACGCTCAGGATCCGCTCGCCCGAGACCAGCACGTCCATATGCGGACGCGCGGGCGCGCCCGTGCCGTCAATCAGAATGGCGTCGCGGTAGAGGACGAGGTCGGCGTTGGTCGGCGGCGCGAAGGGCGTAGGGGTCCCAGCCTGGGCCGAGGTCCAGGTCAGTGCGGCGAGAACAGCGCCGGCGCAGATCTTACGCCAGCTCGGACGAATATATCGGGTGCGCATTTACCAAATCCGACGGCGGGAGCCTTTGCTCAACCACGCAACGGAACCATGCTTGCTAAGTGATCGGCAATCTTCTTCGCCGCCCCGCAAGCGCCCCCTTTTCCCTTTGTCGAGGCTGCGCCAGTCCCCGACCTTGGAGCGCCTCCAAATACCGGACATTCGCCGCACCCAGGCTGGAGGGGCGAGAGCGACCTACAGCCTAGTTTGAGATATAGCATCCTCTGGGATCAACCTTCAGGGCAGACGGCTTGGCGCGGCAGGCTCCAGTCCTGTTGGAACAGCGTTGCGGCGATGCGCCAGGCCCGATCGCGTCGCTCTCCGAAATGTAAGGCCTCGGGCGGCGCCGGACAATCTGGCAGGACGCCGCGACCGGGCGGCCGGCTTGACCACGCCATGCGAAATTGCAGCAAGGGGATCGCCAGCTTCATCCCGCTATTGGGAAGCCGCACGGTCCAGCGATAGCCGCTCGTATTGCCGTCGTCAGCGCCGCCGACTTCCTCGCCGACAAACACCGCCCGTCCAGTGTGGCGCAGCATCGAGGCCAGCTCCGCGCCGCCCGAGAAGGTATCGCCGCCCGCTAGCACGACCAGGCGTCCGTGGAAGATGGGCGCGAAGGATGTCCATCGCGACATCAAGCCATGCGGAGGCGTGTTGCGCCGCGTCCAGCGCCCGCCTGGGATCGGGCGTTGCTGATCCCTGTCGCCGGCATCGAACACGTCCGTCTCGAAGCGCTGGCCGTTCAGGCTGGTGACAGCGAGGTGGCGCCCCCGGGCTTCGACCGCCGCATATTTGCGCAGCGGCGTTTCGACTAGATAGGAGAAGAGGATGCTCTCGTTGGGCTCCGAACCGCCGCCGTTCTCGCGCAGATCTAGGATCAGGTTCTTGGCGCCGCGCTGGTCCAGCTGTGCGAAAACGGCTTGTATCGCCTCGGGAAATGTCGCGCCCACAGCGCGCAGTCGGGCGTTGCTGAAGGTCGGGACGTTCAGATAGGCGGTGTGGTCGTCGAGCCATTCCAGCATCGGCAGCGGTGACGGATCGTCGACTTCGGCAGGTCGGGCAAGACGGGAAACGGCGGCGAGGTCGCGCTCGGTCCGTCCTTCGGCGCCCTCGAGCACGACCTGGAAACGCGATTGGGGCCCACGCAGTCGATACAAGATCGACGCGAATCCGCGACCCGAAATGTCGCGCATGGTCCCCGTACGGATCGCGCCGTCGTGCGGGGTCACAGCGACCATCTCGCTCAGCAAGTCGGCCGCGCCAACGCCATCGACGGAGATCAACCGCGCTCCCCTCGGGACGTCCGCCGCCTCGCCATAACCCGCGAGGACGAAAGCGCCCTGCTCGGTCCACAGCAGATCGAGCGGGAAGCGCGGCGCATCGCGATAGTGCTGACTCATCGCCTCACTGAGCTGAACGCCGAGATGGCCTTCGCCGATCTGGCCGACGAGCGGGCGGAGAATACGCCATAGCGATTCACTGTTGGTGACGCCCGCGACACGGGTGCGGGCCGCCGCCTTCGCGGTCGCCCATTGTCGCCGCGACTGACGCCAGTAGAGGTCGGGCAGGGCCGCCTCGACCGCCGAGATCGCCAGTTCCAGATCCTCGCGCGCGCCCTCTGTGGTAATTTCCGTGCGAGCTGGAGCCGGTGTCGCCGCGAACGCAGGACCGCAGGCCAACGCGGACGCCATTGCCAGAAGCGCGCCGCGCCAGGGGTTTGTCATCGCAGGTGAATTTCGATAAGCAAAATACTGCCTATTTAATGGAAGCAATATTTTGCCTAGTCAAGTAACGCCTTCCTTCTTGACCCACGTCGCCGCCAACGTTCGGACGCGGCGCGTCGCACTGGGCATGAGCCAGAAGGGTCTGGCCCAGGCGTCGGGCGTCAGCCTGCGCATGGTGGGTGGCATCGAAAATGGCGCGACCAGCGTCAGCACCGCCACCTTGGACAGGATCGGCGTCGCCCTGGGCGCCACTTTGGCCGATCTGGTGACGGACCCCGCGGTCAAGGCGAGCGCGCGGATAGACCGCGTCGGCTGGGTTGGAGGCCACGGCGGCGAGGGGGTGCTGCGCTGGAGCCTTGATGTCCGCCGCGAAGTCGAATTGTGGGAATGGCGACTGGAGCCGGGCGAGCGCTATCAAGCGGCGGCCGACCCCGTAGGGTGGCATGTCATGCTGTTCGTCGTCGGGGGGGTACTGACCTTGGAACTGGAGACGGGAACGATAGAGGTGCGCGCGGCAAGCCACGTGTTCGACAGCGCCCAGACCCACGCCTTCGTCAATCTCGGCAAGGCTCCTGTACGCTTCTTCCGCTGTACGGCGTGGTAGCGAGATAAATCGTCGGTTCACCCCTTCCCTGCCGATGCCTGACTCACTGGCGAACAGCGCCAGAAGCCGCGCTGCGAATGTTCGAGTTTCCGGACGTTGGGTCGACGGCGGCGACAGCGAAGTCCTTGGCTATTCGGACATGTTCGTCGCGTCTAAGGCGGCGTGCAGGTGCGGCACAAGCCACCGGGCCATTGCCTCCTGAGCCGCATCACCGGCCAGCAAGTCCTGTCGCACCTCCAGCTCCAGATAGTCGAGGCCGCGCGGATCGGCGTGAAGCGGGATGGTGTTGTCGGTCTCGTCCATGGCGTAGGGCGCGTTGTCGCCCACCAGCGCCTCGCCCAGATCGGCTTGCAACCGCGCCAGTATCGCCGAAGAGAACGCGGAATCATTTCGGTGCAGCACGCCCAGCCGCCAAGGCCGGCCCTGGCCTTGCATCGACGGGGTGAAGCTGTGCAGGGCCACCACCACTGTTCGCTGACCCGCTCGGGCATCGAGCACCTTGCCTATGGCGTCCTGGTAGGGCTGGTAGATCTCGGCGATCCGCGCCGCGATAGCTTGCGGGGAAAGGCTGCGATTGCCAGGGACCTGTATCGCGTCGCTGACCTCGGGCACGGAGCCCTCCGCGCCCGGGAACCGGTTGCAGTCGATGACAAGGCGCGAATAGACCTGCCGGATGAAGGGCGCGTCGAGCAGGACCGATAGCCGCGCCCCAAGTCCCGCTATGCCGATATCCCAGGCGATATGGCGCTCCAGGGCCGCCTTGGTTAGGCCCAATTGGTCCAGTCGCCGCGGGATCTGGCGGCCCGCATGGTCCCCAAGAAGCACAAAGGCCGACGGGGCGCCCGCATTGAGCACAAGGACCGGATCTGGATCACCTGCGACAAGAAGGCGGCTCGACGTCGCGCCAGAATCCACGCCACCTCTGATCAATGCCTGTGCTTTCGGTCCGCCATCTGACGCGCTACCGGTATCGCAATCCCGTGGCGTTCGGCGACCATCGCATGATGCTGCGCCCGCGCGAAGGTTGCGATCAGAGGCTGCTATCCTCCGATCTGGTGATCGTGCCCACGCCAGCCCAGTTGCGCTACGTGCAGGACGTGCTGGGTAACTGGGTTGGTGTCGCCAGCTTCCGAGGGCGCGCCAGCGAGCTGACCTTTGAAAGCCGCTTTACCCTTGATCATACACCCCTCCCCGCCTTCGGCGATCAGCCGGGCCATCTCGACGTCTTCGAGGCCGGCCGGCCGTTCCTCTACGGAGCCGACGACCTGCCAGACCTGGTCCAGTCGATCACCCCCCAGCACGAGGATCTCGACCGGACCCTGACCCAATGGGCCTTGCGCTTCACAAAGCCCGCCGGCTCCACCAGCCTGCAGCATCTGCTGGCCGAGATGACCCAGGCGATCTATGCCGATTTTCGGTATGGCAAGCGCTTCGAGCAGGGGGTCCAATCCCCCCTGACCACCTTGGAAAACCGAGGCGGCACCTGCCGCGACTTCGCGGTGCTAATGATCGAGGCCGTGCGGCGCCTAGGCTTGGCCGCCCAATTCATCTCCGGTTACATTCACAGCCCCTCGCGCAAGCTGGGCCAAGCCGAGCGCACGGGCGGCGGGCATACCCACGCTTGGCTTAGGGTCTATCTGCCCTCGTGCGGCTGGGTAGAATTCGACCCCACCAACGGTATTGTCGGCAACACCGATCTCATCCGCGTGGCCGTGGTGAACGATCCGAGGAAGGCGCCGCCGGTGCACGGCACTTGGGCGGGGTTTCCAACCGACTATCTGGGCATGGATGTCGAAGTCGACGTCACTGACCCGGAAAGCCAGGCCTATCCCGCATCGTCCTTTAGCGCCTTTGGCTGAAGGAAAAGCATCTTCCTCCCGTTTCGCGCGTTCGCCTCGAACCCCTCATCCATTTCCCGGATTGCCTGCTTGGCGCGCCGGCTCCTTCGAGAGACGACGGCCATGTTGATCCGCTACGGCTACGAGATCACTGTTTTCTGCCAGCAGCCGACCGCGATGGTGACGCTGCTAGGCCTAAGGGATGGACGCGAGCGCCAGGTGCGGATCGGAGAGTCGTTCTTCACCTCGCCCCAGATCGACACCTCGACCTATCGCGACCTGTTCGACAATGTTTGCCGGCGCTTCGTGGCCCCCGCCGGCGCTCTGACCCTTTGGAGCGACAGCGTCATCGAAGATAGCGGCGCCGTCGATCCCGTCGCCCTGGACGCCCAATTGCATCCGGTGGCCGACCTGCCCGACGACTGCCTCGCTTATCTGATGGGCAGCCGCTATTGCGAAACCGACCGCCTCAGCCAGATTGCCTGGGACAAGTTCGGCCATATCCAGCGGGGCTGGGCGCGGACCCAAGCCGTCTGCGACTTCGTGCATGGCCACATCGCCTTCAACTATAAGACCGCCAGCTCCACCCGCACCGCCTATGAGGTTTATGAGGGCCGCGTCGGGGTGTGTCGGGACTATGCCCATCTCGCCGTCGCCCTTTGCCGCTGCCTGAACATTCCGGCCCGCTATGTGAACGGCTATCTGGGCGACATCGGCGTGCCGCGCGTCGACCCGATGGACTTCAGCGCCTGGATGGAAGTCTATCTCGGCGGCAAATGGTGGACGTTCGATCCGCGAAACAACATCCCGCGCATCGGCCGGATCGTGATCGCACACGGCCGTGACGCCGCCGACGTCGCCATGCTGACCTCATTCGGGCTGCACCAGCTAAACGGCTTCCGAGTCTGGGCTTATGAGACGGACGCTGGCGGCCTGCCAGGCGCGATCGTCGACACCACTGGCGCGGCCGGCCGCGAAGTTCGTGCGCGATCGCCACTTTAGGCCGGATCGACTGAACGCCATAGACGGTCGTGCGCCAGGAGCCGACCTTAGGGCCCCGATTCCAGACCTTCGCCGCGCTAGGATCATCACAGCTGATAAGGACGATGACGGCGGCGCTCGACCATTTACCATGTCCGGATGCAGAGGGCGCTGGACCATATCTAACAGCGTCTGGACGGCGATCTGGACCTGGAGGTGGAGTGAAGCGATCCACTGACGGACACCGTTTACAATCCGAAACACTTTGTATTGAGCGGTTCACCGTGGCGGGAATGCTCGGCCCTAAAGTGGCAAGGGCCAGACAACGCTCAAACGTTTTGATTGGAGACCAACCTGAAACTTCGCATGCTCGCCGCTTCGACATCGCTGCTCATGGCGGCAGCTATCGTCGTTCCCGTCGCCGCCCAAGGTCAGGTCATGGATCGCGCCACCTTGGTCCGCGGCTACGCTCAGTTCTGCGCGACCCAGGGAACCCAAATGCCGGGCGCGGCGGGCGAGTCCGACATCAAGGGCGACGCGAGACTGGCTGCCTACTGCACCTGCTTCGCCGGAAAGTTCGCTGACCGCGCCCTCGCTAGCCTCGGCAAGCCACGCACCGCGCCGTTCGACATGAAGAAATCGGTGGCCGAGGAATACGCCATGCGCAACACCTGCCGCGCGCAGATGGGCCTGCCCAAGGTGGTCCAAACCCCCTGAGGGGCTCAGCTTCGTCATACGCACCGCCGGGCGGCGTCCATTGTGCGAACAGATCACTTCGCGCGAACAGATCACTTCGCGCCTAGATTGGAAGCAAGGACGATGATCTCACCGATCAAGCTCATAGCTCTCTCAAGCGTGGCGTTGGCCCTCCTGCCGCCTCACGCGCCTCGTGCGTCAGCGGCCTCCGATGCATGGGTTTTGTCGGAAAAAGGATACGGCCCGCTTCACACAGGCATGAGCAAGTCGGATCTGAAAGGGCGCGTCGGCGCCACTGCCGAAGAGGGTCAGGTTGGCGGCTGTGAACAGATCGACCTTGTCGATCATCCCGGTGTCGTCGTGATGTTCGAGCAGGGCAAGCTGGCGCGCGTCACGGTCCATGATCGCGACGTCAAGACCGACAGGGGCATAGGTCTAGGGTCGGAAGAAGCCGCAGTTCGAGCGGCCTATGCGCCCCTTCAAGTCGAACCTCATGCCTATAGCGACGCACCCGCGGCCTACTTCACCTATTGGCGCGTCTCCACCCGCCAAGGCATTCGATTTGAAACAGACGAAGCGCGGAAGGTTTCTGTGATCCATGTTGGCGACGATGCGATCAGGCTCGTCGAAGGCTGCTCATAGGGTTTGCGGCAACGTTCCGCGCCGGGCGGCCAAACGGTCTGAGCGTGGCGCAACAAGGTCGGCTCAACCTTCCGATTTCGGCCTCGTAGCCCCTCCCCTCGCGGTGTCGGCCCTCAGTGTTTCAGGGTCTCGTCGATGAAGGCGTCGATCTCCGATTCTCTAGCCTTCACGGGGATTTCGTGTCCGAACTGCGCATAGATGTGAGCGCGCGCGTGACCCCCATGCGCCTGGATCGCTTGAGCGAAGCGGCGGGCTTGTTCCGGATCGGTGCGATCATCTTGCGCCCCGTTCAGGATGAGGGTGGAGGCCTTGATCTCCGGCGCCAAAGGGAGCGCCGAGCGTGAGCGCAAGGCGTCCTCGCCACCCCCTATTTGTGTGAAGAATCGGGTCTTGACGCCCAAGGCCCCCGGCGACGGCGGATGGTCAAGATAGGCGGTAAAATCATAAAGCCCGGAGATGAGCACGAGGCCGGCGACGTCTGGGTCATGAGCCGCGACCAGCGCCGCCGTGACCGCACCAAGGCTAACGCCCTGGATCAAGACCTTGTCCCGCGACGTGTAACCTTCCGCCACGAGGGTCTTGATCACCGCTTCGACGGCGTGCTGCGAAAAGGGGCCGGCGAAATCCTCCGGACCGCTGGAGCCGCCGTATCCAGGCAAGGAAATCGACGCCACGACGTAACCCTTTTTCGCGAAACGGTCGAGGACGCCCCAATCGACGAAGACCTTGCCGCCTAGTCGGGCGTCGGGCGACTGGTAGCCGTGGAGGAAGATGATGGTAGGCCGGGGCCCGTCACCGCTCGGCCTGCTCACGAAATATTCCACCCGCGCCGCGCCGTTGTCGGGATGAGCGATCGTTTCGGCCTGGGCCAAGGGTGGACGGGAACAGCCCGCCAAGAGCAGGACGATACAAAAGGCGATCTGGCGAATTCGGCGCATGTCGTCTGACGGATCCTTGACGGGGAATGGTAACTTCGGGACTTGCCTTTCGCGACCCATACCCCGCCGGCAAAGACGCGCGCTAGCGTTGGCCAGCCGCTGGACCGCTATTGCCGCTTCGACAATCGGCTGGAGATGAAAGCATCCACTCGGTCGGTGTAGGCGCCTGGTAGGCCCAGAGTTCGGTTGATCTCGGCGTGGGACAGATCCTGGGGCAGGACGGGCATGTCGCGCCCGCCCGCCTTCGCCTTGGCCTGGAACCGCCGGGCGGTCGTCGCAGGGATCCTCGGGACGCTGTGTCGAGCAGACCAGCATCATCGGCACGGCCTTGGGCGTCCATTGGTCCATCGGCGACGCCTTGGTCCAATAGGCCGGGTCGGTTCCAAAAGCTTGGTCGTAGAACCTGGGATGTCGCCCGGCCATCGTCGCCGCCATCTGCATGGCGGCCAAGTCGAGCACCACCGTCCCGGCCCAGGGCTGGCCGACCATCTCGGGTTTGGACGACACAAGAGCCACCAAGTCCCTTGACCCGAGCTATGACGGTCAGGCCGCGGTGACGTTTGGCGGCCAGCTCACCGCCCTCTCAGACAGCGCGCCGCCGCCGCGCCCCGTCCGCGACGCCGTGGGCTCTCGCGTCAATATCTCGGTCTAGACGCTGGTCCGGAACGCTGCTCACCCCTGAAAAAGCCGTGCTGGCGCGCGGCCTCGCCAGCGAAGTCGACATCGCGACGAGAGCCGAGGCCCGGCCCGGAACCTTCAGCCACACCAGGCCATTCGCACCCGGCTGGTTCGAGGTTGCGCCCTTCGGAAGATAGCGCCCGCGGCGGCCCCGAAAAATTCTCATCCCCAGCCTGTAACCTGAGGCCGAGCTTCGGCGAATGGGTGTTGTCGGGCCGATCAGCGGCCTGGCTTCGTCAACCAGGAAACGCCCCATGACCAACTTCAAGTCCGCCACGATCGCCTCGGCCGCCGCCCTGTTCGCCGTGACCAGCATGGTCGCCGCCACCCACGCTTCCGCCGCCCCCAAGGCCGCGGCCGAAAAGGTCCATTGCTATGGCGTCAACACCTGCAAGGGCACCTCGGACTGCAAGACGGCCAAGAACGACTGCCGGGGCCAGAACGACTGCAAGGGTCAGGGCTTCAAGGAACTGAGCAAAAAGGCCTGCACGACCGCCGGCGGTTCGCTGACCGCGCCGCAGTAACCGGTTACGCGCGGCCGGTTCTTCGCGAGCCGGCCGCGCGCCGCCTGCCCTCCGCCCAGTCCGAGGTCGCCATGCCCGAAACGATCCCGCTCTTCGAAGGCTTCGGCCTGGGCCTGCGTCCGCCCCACTATGCGGACTTTCTTGAGCGCGAGATCCCTGTCGACTTCGTCGAGGTGATCTCCGAGAACTTCATGGTCCACGGCGGTCGGCCGCTCTACGTCCTGGACGCCGTGCGCGAGCGTCATCCGGTGGCGATGCACGGGGTGTCGATGTCGATCGGCTCGGCCGATGGCGTCAAGCCGGACTATCTGCGCCGCCTCAAGGCCCTGGTCGATCGCGTCGATCCGCTGTGGGTGTCCGACCATCTCTGCTGGACCGGGCTGGAAGGCTTCAACTCCCACGACCTGTTGCCCCTGCCCTACACAGAGGAAGCTATGGAGGTGGTCTGCGCCAACATCGCCCGCGTCCAGGACATCCTCGAACGACCGATCCTGCTGGAGAACCCTTCCAGCTATCTGACCTTCGCCGACGACGAGATGACCGAACACGGCTTCATGGCCCGGATGTGCGAGGCCACCGGCTGCTCGCTGCTTCTCGACATCAACAACATCTATGTCAGCGGAACCAATCACGGCTTCGATCCCGTCGCCTATATCGCCGGCGTGCCGGCCGACCGGGTGCGTCAGATCCACCTCGCCGGCCACAGCCAAGGGCGGGGCCTGCTGATCGACACCCACGATCAACCGGTGCCCGATCCTGTCTGGGCGCTCTACGGCATCGCGTGCCGGCGCTTCGGGCTCGTGGCGACGATGATCGAGCGCGACGACGACATTCCTCCGCTCGTCGACTTGCTGGCCGAGCTCGACATCGCGCGCGCCCACGCCGCCGGCCTGGAGCGCGCGGCATGAGCCTGCTGGCGATCCAGCGCGGCCTGCGCGACCATATCCTGGCGAACAGGGCGGATCGTCCGGAGGCCGTCGCGGCCAGCGGCGAGGCCGGCCTCGCCGTCTACCGACATGCCTATCGCGCCCAATTGGCGGCCTGCCTGCGCGACACTTTCGAGCAGACCTGGTCATGGCTGGGTGACGAAGGCTTCGACGCCGCCGCGCTCACCCATATCGCGGCCCATCCGCCCCGTGGCTGGACCCTGGACGCCTATGGCGAAGACTTTCCCCAAACCCTGGCGGGGCTCTACCCCGACGACCCTGATGTCGCCGAACTGGCCTGGCTGGACTGGTCCCTGCGCCGCGCCTTCGACGGTCCAGACGCCGATCCGATCACGCCCGAGGCCCTGGCCCATGTGGATTGGGACAGCGCCGCCCTGGCCCTGTCGCCGACCCTGGCGATCGGCGCGGTCGCGACCAACAGCGCCGCGATCTGGGGTGCCTTGGCCGATGGGCAGGCGCCTCCGCCGGTCGAACGCCTGCCCGCTCCCGCCGCGATCCGCGTCTGGAGGCAGGGTCTTTCGCCACGATACCGGACGATCGACGCCTTCGAACAACAGGCTCTGTCCATGGTGCTGGAAGGCCGCGGCTTCGCCCAGCTGTGCGAGCAACTCGCCGCCGACGACGACGCCGAGCGCGCCATCGAGCAGGTCGGCGGTCTTCTGGGCGCCTGGCTTCAGGATGGACTGGTCTGCAGCACTGGCTGACTGGGCTCGCTAAAGGCCAAGGGCGGTGAGCCCTGGATGATCGGCCGACCGAGCTAGCCCAATGAAACAGGCGACCTTCCAGCGCGGTAGAGATGCCGTTCAGCGCCAGTTGCTGACGTTGACGCACCGCCAGGAACTAGATGGGGTGGATGGCTCCCGCTCACGGCATCTGAGTGAGCATATCGCACACGAGGTCACCGGCGACCCAAAGGCCATGATCAAGACCGCCATTGGCGTGCGCGACCCCGAGGTCCAAAACGCCGCGCGCCGGTGGCGCCAAGAACTCACGCAAAAGGCTGCTGGCGGACGGCTTTTAAGCGAAGGCCTGGCGACGATGCTGACCGTCCACCTCTTCCGCAAATACGGGGAAGGCGACCTTGGCGGGGTCAGCACGAAGGGCGGTCTTGGCGCCAACCGGCTCAAGCGCGTGATGGACTACATAGAGGCCCATCTTGCCGACGATGTTTCGCTGCTCGACCTCGCCGGCGTCGCCGGCCTCAGCCCACATCATTTCGCAACGTCGTTCCGGGTCTCGACTGGCGCATCCCCGCATCGCTTCGTGATCAACCGGCGCATTCAGCGGGGAAAAGAACTTCTGCTGGAGACCTCAGACTCGATCTCCGCGATTGCTCTTGCCGTCGGCTTCGCCAGCCACAGCCAGTTCACGATCAATTTCCGCAAGCTGATTGGCGCGCCGCCTTCACAGTTCCGACGCGAAAATCGATAGTCCCATTGTGTCTGGTCCCGGTGTGTGGTGGTCGGCGGACATTGCCGTGCTTATGCGCCCTAGCGTAGCTCGGTTGCGGCGCATCGCGGGTGGCGGCGTCGCGCAGGCGCCAAACAAACATCTCCATGGCGATAGCGTCCTCCAACCTGAACGTGTAGGATTCACCATCGTACTGCGTCTGCCGTGTTGAGTGACTGATGGCCAAGCCTGAGCATCACCGCGCCGCGCGCGCCGAGGAGGCGCTTGCCACGCGGCGAGCGGCGGGCGAGACAGCAGGCATGGGCAACACCATTGACCATCTGCCGGCCGGCAAGCAGCGCGAGCTCGCCTTCGTGGTCGAGGTGCTGAAGGAAGCCTTCGCCGCGGAGGTCGCCAAGCGCTCGGGCGCTTTGGGCCAGGGCAAGATCCTCAAGATCATCCTGTTCGGATCATACGCGCGCGGCGACTGGGTCGAGGACCCGGTCGGGCGCTATTTCTCGGACTATGACCTGTTGGTCGTGGTCGACCAGGAGAAGCTCTCCGATCCGCTGGAGTTCTGGGAAGCCGCCGAAAAACGCCTGCTCGACGAGCTCTCTGCCGGCCAACGGCTGCGCACGCCGGTCAACTTCATCGTTCACGACCTTGAGGATGTGAACGAGCAGCTGCGGCTGGGGCGCTACTTCTTCACGGACATCGTTCGTGATGGCGTCGTGCTATTTGAGGTACACGGCCATCCGCTCATTGAGCCGACGCCATTGTCCGCCGAGCAAGCGCTGGAGGAGAGCCACGCCTACTACGAAGAGTGGATGGAGAGCGCGGATCAGTTCCTAGAGCACGCTAGAATCGATGTGCAGAAGGGGTGGCCAAAGCCTGCCGCATTCCATCTACATCAGACGACCGAGCGCCTGTACTATTGCCTCCTCCTCGTCGTCACGCTGTACGCCCCCAAGTCCCATAACCTCGTGCGCTTGCGCGGCCTGGCCGAGCCGCTCGATCCGCGCTTGGCCGAAATCTGGCCGACCGAGACTAAGTTCCACAAGCGCTGTTTCGAGCTGCTGCGCGCCGCTTATGTCAAGGCGCGCTACTCGCCGCACTACAAGGTCACCACCGAGGAACTGGCCTGGATCCAGGCGCGCATCGAGCTGCTCCAAAGCCTAGTCAAAGAGCTTTGCGAAGCCCGATTAAAGGCGCTTCAGGACGCGGCCTCCATTGGTCACCGCTAACGCCGCGAAGGTTCAGCCTTCCCACCGCGAAAGAAGCCGACGCCGCGCCTCTTCCAGATGATGGCGATAAGTAGCAAATTGCCTCATGTATCTGGCCATCATAGTGGTCCAGGAGTAGCCCTGCGGTGAGGGCCGCCTTGTCGTCGGGGCGGGTTTCCGGATGCTGCGCTCTTAAGGACGTCCTTACGAGTACGCAAAGCAGCAGGCATGAGCCATTCGACATTGATTATGGGCCCGGAGCGGCGTCGGCGATGGTCTGCCGAGGTCAAGCAGGCGGTTCTGGAAGCTGCCTTTGCGCCTGGCGCCGTCGTCGTTGAGGTGGCGCGCGAGTACGAGATTTCGACGAGCTTGATCTACAAGTGGCGCCAAGAGGCCATTGGGATGAGCGCGGCCCCGGCCTTCGCGCCGGCTCTTCTGGTGGAAGATGGCCCGCCGCCGCAGCCATGTGCTGAGCAAGGTTCAATCGTTGTCGAGCTGGCCGGCGGCACACGGGTCAGCATCAGTGCCGAGGCGCCTGCCAGCTTGGTGGCGGCGACGCTGCGAGCCCTGCGATGATCGCCATCCCCAGCGGGGTGCGGATCTGGATCGCTACAGGCCACACGGACATGAGGAAGGGCATGCAAGGCTTGGCCCTGCTGGTCCAGGAGCAGCTCAAGCGCGATCCGCACGCCGGCGATCTCTTCGTCTTTCGCGGCCGCGGCGGCAGCTTGGTGAAGGTCCTCTGGCACGACGGCCTGGGCATGTCGCTGTACGCCAAGCGCCTGGATCGCGGACGCTTCGTCTGGCCCGTCGCCAAGGGCGGCGCCGTGGCGCTGACGGGCGCCCAGTTGGGCTACATGCTGGAAGGCATCGACTGGCGTAACCCCCAGCACACCTGGCGTCCGGTCAGCGCGGGATAGGCCTGATCTTTCTTCGCCGGGCCTGCATTTAGGGGCGCCACAAGCGATCGGATTTATGATTCCATCGGGCCATGGACGCCATGCCAGAGGCCCTGCCGGATGATGTCGAAGCGCTGAAGGCGGCGCTGGCGGCCATGCTGGCGCGCGCCGATTTGGCGGAGGCCCAGCTCGCCGTCGCCAGGGATAAGCTCGATATCATTCAGGCCGAAGCCGCCGAGGCCAAGGCCCAGGTCTCGGATTCTCAGGCGCTCATCGCCCATCTCAAGCTGCAGATCGCCAAGCTACGGCGCGAGCGCTTCGGCGCATCCTCCGAGCGTACCGATCGGCTCCTCGATCAGCTGGAGCTGCAGCTGGAGGAGCTGGAAGCCTCAGCCAGCGAGGACGAGCTGGCCGCCGAGATCGCTGCGGCCAAGACGACGAAGGTCGCGCCGTTCGAGCGCAGACGTCCATCCAGGAAGCCCTTCCCCGAGCACCTGCCGCGCGAGCGCGTCGTCATCGAAGGGCCATGCGCCTGCGCCGCCTGTGGCGGCACGCGCCTTTCCAAACTGGGCGAGGACATCACCGAGACGCTGGAGGTCGTGCCGCGCCAGTGGAAGGTCATCCAGCACGTGCGCGAGAAGTTCACGTGCCGGGATTGCGAGACGATTAGCCAGGCGCCCGCGCCCTTCCACGTTATCGCCCGCGGCTGGGCCGGCCCCAGCCTCCTGGCCATGATCCTGTTTGAGAAGTTCGGCCAGCATCAGCCGCTCAATCGTCAGGCCGAGCGCTACGCCAAGGAGGGCGTACCGCTTAGCCTCTCTACCCTAGCCGATCAGGTCGGCGCCTGCGCCGCGGCGCTGATGCCGCTCTTCCAGCGCATCGAAGCCCACGTCCTGGCCGCCGAGCGATTGCACGGCGACGACACCACGGTCCCAGTCCTAGCCAAGGGCAAGACCGACACTGGTCGATTGTGGGTCTACGTCCGTGACGACAAGCCCTTCGCGGGGCCAGCGCCGCCAGCGGCGGTCTTCTACTATTCGCGCGATCGACGCGGCGCTCATCCCATCGGCCATCTGGCGACATGGTCGGGCGTCCTGCAGGCCGACGCCTACGGCGGCTATGGCGAGCTCTACGCGCCAGGTCGGCAGCCCGCGCCCGTGCTCGAGGCCGGCTGCTGGGCACACGCCCGCCGCAAGTTCTTCGAGCTGGCCGACGTCGAGGCCGCCGCCCACAGCAAAGCGCGTGGGCAGAAGTTGAAGGCGGTCTACCCGCTGGCCCTGGAAGCCGTCCTACGCATCGACGCCATCTTCGCCATCGAGCGCGAGATCCTTGGGCTTTCGCCTGCGGAGCGAAAAGCGGTTCGCCAAGCCCGCAGCAGGCCCTTGGTGGCCCAATTGGAGGCCTGGCTGCACGAAACGCGCGACAAGCTCACACGCGCTCACGACCTGGCCAAGGCCATCCATTACATGCTGCGGCGCTGGCCCTCGTTCGTCCGCTTCCTCGACGATGGTCGCGTCTGTCTCAGCAACAACGCCGCCGAGCGCGGGTTGCGCGGCATCGCCTTGGGCCGCAAGTCCTGGCTGTTCTGCGGCTCGGATCGTGGCGGCCAGCGCGCGGCGATCCTCTACAGCCTGATCGTCACCGCCAAGATGAATGAAATCGATCCGCAGGCCTGGCTCGCCGACGTCCTGGCCCGCATCGCCGGGCATCCCGCTCAGCAGATCGATGAGCTCCTGCCGTGGAATTGGCGGGCCGGCGCCGCACCGGCGCGGGCGGCCTGACGCTGCGCAGGGAATGTCCGGGTCTCGGCGGGGAGGTTACTTTGTGTGCCGACCCTAGCCGGACCTTAGTACCGCCTTTGCGGGCTACCCGCTAAGATAGCCACATGCGCACATTGATCGTGATGTTCTCTCTCGCGTTTATCACCCCCCTTGTCGGCTGCACCGGTGAGCGCCCCGCCCGGGCCGGTTCGGTCAGAGCGGGACGCAATATCGATTGCCAAGCGGTATGCGGGGACAATGGCCTTCGACAACACTCGCGTAGTGGCTCGACGCAGTGATCGGTCATGGATTGTGCAAGGGGACAGAGCCTCAGATCCGGCGCATCCGATCGTGGTCACCATTGACGGCGCTTCTGGCCAAATCACCAACCTGACCGGCGTGGATTATCGCGTATCTGTCAGAGGCTCGAAGCCGTAAAGGCGACCTGCCACAAGGCAGATTCCCACCCCGCTCGGAACTTGATGACGTCCGCTAATCGGACCTAGACCGCCGCGGTTCTCACCGGATGCGTACGTCCAGGATGTCAGAGGCATTGAAGAAGGCGGCCGCTACAACGTATCCCTCCGGTGAGGGCCGCCTTCCGCTGATCCAGGCATAGCAGCACTGCTAGCAGCGTGGTTAGGAGCGGTGTTAGCAGCGGTATGTCGTACTCGACGTTGATCACGGGCCCAGAGCGGCGCCGGCGCTGGAGCGAGGATCAGAAGGAGGCTTTGCTAGCCCAGGCCTTCGGGCCGGGCGGCAATGTCACGGAGACGGCCCGCCTCGCTGAGGTCCATACCAGCCTTCTCTATCGCTGGCGGCGCGCCACGTTGGCGCCGGTCCAAGGCTTTGCGCCAGCGGTGCTGATCGGCGAAGCGGATCAGCCGCCCCCGCCGCCTCCTGCAGGCCCGGCCATCTTCGTGGAGCTGCCTGGCGGCGTGCAGGTCCAAGTGATGGCCGACGCGCCAGCGGATTTGGTGACAGCGATGCTGCGAGCCCTGCGATGATCGCCATCCCCAGCGGGGTGCGGATCTGGATCGCCACGGGCCACACGGACATGAGGAAGGGCATGCAAGGCCTGGCCCTGCTGGTCCAGGAGCAGCTCAAGCGCGATCCGCACGCCGGCGATCTCTTCGTGTTTCGCGGTCGCGGCGGGAGCCTGGTGAAGATCCTCTGGCACGACGGCCTGGGCATGTCGCTCTACGCCAAGCGCCTGGATCGCGGACGCTTCGTCTGGCCCGTCGGCAAGGGCGGCGCCGTGGCCCTGACGGCCGCTCAGCTGGGCTACATGCTGGAGGGCATCGACTGGCGTAACCCCCAGCACACCTGGCGTCCGGCTAGCGCGGGATAGGCCCCTATCTTTCTTCGCTGGGCCTGCATTTAGGGGCGCCACAAGCGATCGAATTTATGATTCCATCGGGCCATGGACGCCGTGCCAGAGGCCCTGCCGGATGATGTCGAAGCGCTGAAGGCGGCGCTGGCGTCCATGCGGGCGCGAGCCGATCTGGCGGAGGCCCAGCTCGCCGTCGCCAGGGACAAGCTCGATATCATTCAGGCCGAAGCCGCAGAGGCCAAGGCCCAGGTCTCGGATTCTCAGGCGCTCATCGCCCATCTCAAGCTGCAGATCGCCAAGCTGCGACGCGAGCGCTTCGGCGCGTCGTCAGAGCGCACGGATCGGCTGCTCGATCAGCTGGAGCTGCAGCTGGAGGAGCTGGAAGCCTCGGCCAGCGAGGACGAGCTGGCCGCCGAGATCGCCGGGGCCAAGACGACGAAGGTCGCGCCGTTCGAGCGCAAGCGGCCATCCAGAAAGCCGTTCCCCGAGCACCTGCCGCGTGAGCGCGTCATCATCGAGGGGCCGTGCGCCTGCGCCGCCTGTGGCGGCACGCGCCTGTCCAAGCTGGGCGAGGACATCACCGAGACGCTGGAGGTCGTGCCGCGCCAGTGGAAGGTCATCCAGCACGTGCGCGAGAAGTTCACGTGCCGGGACTGCGAGACGATCAGTCAGGCGCCCGCGCCCTTCCATGTCATCGCCCGCGGCTGGGCCGGCCCAAGCCTCTTGGCCATGATCCTGTTTGAGAAGTTCGGCCAGCATCAGCCGCTCAATCGCCAGGCCGAGCGCTACGCCAAAGAGGGCGTGCCGCTTAGCCTCTCTACTCTGGCCGATCAGGTCGGGGCCTGCGCCGCGGTGCTGATGCCGCTCTTCCAGCGCATCGAAGCCCATGTCCTGGCCGCCGAGCGATTGCATGGCGACGACACCACGGTGCCCGTCCTGGCCAAGGGCAAGACCGACACCGGTCGATTGTGGGTCTATGTCCGCGACGACAAGCCCTTTGCTGGGCCAGCGCCACCGGCAGCGATCTTCTACTATTCGCGCGATCGCCGCGGCGCTCATCCCACTGGCCATCTGGCGTCGTGGTCGGGCGTCCTGCAAGCCGACGCCTATGGAGGCTATGGCGAGCTCTACGCGCCAAGTCGCCATCCCGCGCCCGTGCTCGAGGCCGGCTGCTGGGCACACGCCCGGCGCAAGTTCTTCGAACTGGCTGATGTCGAGGCCGCCGCCCACAGCAAGGCGCGTGGGCAGAAGTCGAAGGCGGTCTATCCGCTGGCCTTGGAAGCCGTCCTACGCATCGACGCCATCTTCGCCATCGAGCGCGAGATTTTGGGACTTTCGCCTGCGGAGCGAAAAGAGGTTCGGCAAGCCCGCAGCAAGCCCCTCGTCGCCGAATTGGAGGCCTGGCTGCACGAAACGCGCGACAAGCTCACACGCGCTCACGACCTGGCCAAGGCCATCCACTACATGCTGCGGCGCTGGCCCTCATTCGTGCGCTTCCTCGACGATGGTCGCGTCTGCCTCAGCAACAACGCCGCCGAGCGTGCGCTGCGTGGCATCGCCTTGGGTCGCAAGTCCTGGCTGTTCTGCGGTTCAGATCGCGGCGGCCAGCGCGCGGCGATCCTCTACAGCCTGATCGTCACCGCCAAGATGAATGACGTCGATCCACAGGCCTGGTTGGCTGATGTCCTGGCCCGCATCGCCGGGCATCCTGCTCAGCAGATCGATGAGCTCCTGCCGTGGAATTGGCGGGCCGGCGCCGCACCGGCGCGGGCGGCCTGACGCTGCGCAGGGAATGTCCGGGTCTCGGCGGGGAGGTTACTTTGTGTGCCGACCCTAGCCGGACCTTAGTACCGCCTTTGCGGGCTACCCGCTAAGATAGCCACATGCGCACATTGATCGTGATGTTCTCTCTCGCGTTTATCACCCCCCTTGTCGGCTGCACCGGTGAGCGCCCCGCCGGGCCGGTTCGGTCAGAGCGGGACGCAATATCGATTGCCAAGCGGTATGCGGGGACAATGGCCTTCGACAACACTCGCGTAGTGGCTCGACGCAGTGATCGGTCATGGATTGTGCAAGGGGACAGAGCCTCAGATCCGGCGCATCCGATCGTGGTCACCATTGACGGCGCTTCTGGCCAAATCACCAACCTGACCGGCGTGGATTATCGCGTATCTGTCAGAGGCTCGAAGCCGTAAAGGCGACCTGCCACAAGGCAAATTCCCACCCCGCTCGGAACTTGATGACGTCCGCTAATCGGACCTAGACCGCCGCGGTTCTCACCGGATGCGTACGCTACAACGAACGCGAAATTCGAAGTTGCAGCCCTGCTGAGGCTCCTGTATCGAACGCCCTCCCCCGCCGACGTGACTTGCGTCGACACCCGGATGGCCCGGTGGCGGAGTGGTGACGCAGCGGACTGCAAATCCGTGCACGCCGGTTCGATTCCGGCCCGGGCCTCCACCACTTTTCAAGCACTTAGCTCCTTTGGCTATCGACCAGTTTTCAGGTCGGTTTGCAGAACTCATTCCCGGTTCAGCCCCGCGCGCGAGTCGCTCGCTGATACATTTGGCGGCCGCCTTGCGTAGAATCTGCTCGCCACCCAGCGCCCCCTCAGCAGCACCCAACAATACCCACATTAATCAATAATTACCCATCATTTCGACCAAAATGATAAATACTCGACATTAGCCCGCCCCTTCCAGTTATATATTTGTTAAATGCGCCAACAGGTCGCATTTTTACCGACACACTCCCTCGATATACTTCGGTCCAACAACGGTAACTGCCGCGCCTCATAGCCTGAACTTGCCCCCATCAGGGCAAAAAGGAGTGAGGCTGCGACTAAGTAGGCGCGGCAAGCGCGGGGTGTGCCATGCGTATTCAGCTATTGGCCCGTGCGGCGGCGATTAGCGCCGCTGCAGCTCTCACGGTGGGGACGGGTATATCAGCCCCGCCGAGGCCGAACGCAGAGCGGCTTAACCCCGTCCACTTTCTCGGGGGAAGATCACTACACACCGGCCTATGGCCCGGTGTCGCTGGCCACCTTTCAGGCCAACCTGCAAGCCCTGATCACGGCGGCGAAGGTTTCAGGCGACTGTGTTATGTTCGCTGAGGCTCCATCCGCACCCACGCGCCAAACCCAGGCCATCCAAGACCAGTACAATCAAGTTATGGCGGACCTTGCAGCCTCAAATGGCTGTGCGTTCTTCGACTTTGTCGCGCGGGGATCTGGGTACGCCGCGATGGCCGCTCAAGGCTATTACGTCGACGACACCCACTTGCGTGCGATCGGCTATGCAGAAGAAGGCTTCTGGTTGGGCGATACCCTGGGTCGGATTTAGCCTTTAGCGCCTTACATTGACGTCCCGATCTCGGCGCAGTACTGGAATCGGGGGATCAAATCATGGTTGAAACTTCGGTCGCGGCTCCACGGGCTCGCTCTATCATCGGGCTAGATTTGATCCGCTTTGGCGCCGCTGTTGCGGTCACTGTCTACCATTTGGCTTGGCGCGTCTGGGAGGCTCCGATCACAACCGGAGTCGATATCGTGCGCGGACTCGTCAGGTATGACGGGTGGACCTTCTCAAGTGGTGGTTGGATTGGCGTCGAGGTCTTTTTCGTCATCTCGGGGTTGGTGATTGCATTCTCAGCTGAGACGGCAACGCCGTGGAAATTCGCAAAGTCGCGAATCGTCCGTATCTATCCTGGTGCCTGGCTGTGCGCTTCGTTAAGCGCTGTTGCCATCATGATCTTGGTGAAGCCGCCGCTCGGCGAATTGGCCGGTCAGTGGTTCCGCAGCATGGTCATCTACCCTCCGGGAGACTGGCTTACTGGCGTCTATTGGACCTTGGCGGTCGAGATTGCTTTTTATGCGACCGTTTTAGCCTTCCTCTTGCTTGGAGCTTTTGACCGCATTTCGTGGCTATTCGCCGGGCTGTCAGTTTGGAGCTTCGCTTACCTCGCTTACCTCGCGTTCATCCACTTCGCGCGTGTGCGCGTGGACCTGCCGGCCTTCGTCCCCAATGTCTTGCTGCTGAAGCACGGCTGCTTTTTTGCCGTAGGCGGCTATCTGTGGCTGTGGTCGAGGAAGCGCATCACGCCGGTCCACTGGGCTTTTGCCGTGCTTGCCGTCGTGGCTTGCGGCGTAGAGATCGCCGCCAAGTTCGATGGTCATGCCGAAGGTGCTGCGGGAGCGCTAGTGTGGCTCGCGGTCGTCGGCCTCATGGCGCTATCGATCGCGTACAATCGTTATCTGTCGTCACCGACCGTTGCACGGCTCTCGCGTTCACTGGGGCTTGCGACCTACCCGCTTTACCTAATCCACACGACGGTTGGGTTCCTGATAATCCGGTTCGTTCCGCTACCTGATGTGGGCCACCGGATCTTGCTCGGCTGCGCTGCGTCGATAGCGGCCGCGTTCGTCGTTAGTTTGTGGTTGGAGCCGGTCGGCCAGCGGCTTCTGTCGCGAGCGCTGGACAGGCTAGCGGGTGACAGACCCGAGCCGCAGATCAAGGCCGCGTAAGTTACTTTCAACAAGACCTACGCTAGCGTCTAGACCACCCACACCCCCGCATCGAGTGATTCCACGATCGAATTAAGTCATTGATGTTTATAATTTAATACCCACGAAGGACGGTCCTTCGTGGGTATTATTGTCTGTGCGTGCGCTAGAGCGTCGGACATGAAATCGGAATCGAAGGGATTCCAAGTTTACGCGAAGCATGATTCACCGTGGTTGGAGGTGGATCATGGGCAAGAGCTATTCGGGTGATCTTCGAGATCGGATCATTGGCTACGTCAGCGCCGGTGGATCACGTCGTGGTGCGGCCAAGCACTTTGGGGTCAGCGACAGTTGCGCGGTGAAGCTGCTGGCGCGGGTGGAGCAGACGGGCTGTTCTGCGCCGGCGCGCCAGGGACGGCCGCCGGGAGACGGCAAGCTGGCGGCGCATCGGTCGTTCCTGATCGAACAGGTCGAAGCCAAGCCGGATATCACCCTGCCGCAACTGGCGGCCTTGCTGGAGGCGCAACGCGGGGTGAGCGCGGATCCCAGTTCGCTGTCGCGGGCGCTTCGCGCGGCTGGGTTCACATATAAAAAAAGCCCTGATGGCCTCGGAGCGCGCACGCGAAGCGGTGCGTGAACGGCGCAGGGAGTGGATCGAGCACCGCCAGCCCGTCATGCGCCAGCAGCCGGCGCGGCTGGTGTTCATTGACGAGACGGCGGTCACCACCAAGATGACCCGGCTGCGCGGCCGCAGCCTGCGCGGTAAGCGCCTGGCGGCCGATGCGCCCTTCGGCCACTGGAGAACCCAGACCTTCATCGCTGGCCTGCGATGCGCGCAGCTGACCGCGCCCTGGGTGCTCGATGGCCCGATGAACCGTGACGCCTTCGACGCCTATGTCGAGACCCAGCTAGCGCCGACGCTCAGCCCCGGTGACGTCGTGGTTCTCGACAACCTCGCCGCCCACAAGGGACCAAGAGCCGTCCAGGCCCTCAAGGCGCGGGGAGCTTGGTTCCTGTTCCTCCCGCCCTACTCGCCCGACCTCAACCCGATCGAGATGGCCTTCTCAAAGCTAAAAGCCCATCTGCGCGGCGCCTGCGCTCGCACCTTCGACGACCTCTGGAGGGCCGTCGGCGACATCTGCAGCCTCTACGAGCCCCAAGAGTGCTGGAACTACTTCAAGGCCGCTGGCTATGCGTCACATTAAACGCACGATGCTCTAGTTGCCGATCGATCCTGTAAACAAATTGATGGGCAAAACTTTTGAAACAGTCACTAAGCGGCTTGGAGGGCCTGGTCGCCGCACCACAGAACCCCGCCCTTAAAAGGCCAAAGATTGCGTTGAGAGATAAGGAAGCTATCAACCAGGGCGTCGCTGATGCGCTTGGGCTTACTCCCACTCACCCTCATCGCGCTACTCCTAAGCGCCCCTGCCTGGGCTGACGCGCAGAGGCGACCGTCGGCCGGCGCTTTGGTCGACCGCATCACCTGGGGCGAAACTAATGAAACCGTTTCCGCCGCGGAGCGGTTGGGCGCTTCTCGATGGATCCAGATTCAGCTCCGCCCGCCCCAACCGACGGCGCTGCCGCAAAGTGTGGAGGCGCAAATCAAATCCATGCGGATTTCCAAAGAGCCCATGGCTGATATTGCCATGGCCATGGATGCGGAACTGAAGTCCGCCAACCATATCCAAGACGCTGGCGCCCGCCAGTCCGCCCTCAAGGCCTATCAAGTCGCCATGCAGGCGCTGCAGAGGGAGGCCACGGCGAGATCCCTGTTTTACGATCTCTACTCGGCCAACCAGCTCCAAGAGAGAATGACTTGGTTTTGGCTGAACCACTTCAACGTGCAGGCCGAGAAGCGCGACATCCGCGCAATGATCGGCGACTACGAGTACAATGCGATACGCCCGCGCGCATTGGGAAAATTTCGCGACCTTCTGCTCGCTGCCGAGCTGCACCCAGCAATGCTGCGCTATCTCGACAATGATCAAAATAGGCTCGGCCACATCAATGAGAACTACGCGCGGGAAATCTTAGAGCTCCACACCCTTGGCGTCGGATCGGGCTACAGCCAAAGGGATGTCGAAGAGATGGCCAAGGTTTTGACGGGCGTCGGCGTCAATGTTTCTCGTGAAGAGCCTCAGCTCACGGCCGAACAGAGACGGCTTTACGTGCGTAGAGGCGTCATGGAGTTCAATCCCGCGAAACACGACTTTGGCGGCAAGGTCATCCTGGGCCGAGAGGTGAGCGGTGACGGCCTTGCGGAGCTTGAAAACGCGCTCGACCTCCTGGCGCGCCAACCCGCGACGGCGCGACACATTTCGGGCAAGCTGGCGTTATACTTCATCGGCGATGCCCCTCCTGGCCTTGTCCAGAGCATGACCGAGCGGTTTCTGGCAACGGATGGCGACATCGCTGAAGTTCTCAGCGTTCTCTTTCGCTCCTCAGAATTTCGCGCCTCGCTGGGCGGCAAACTCAAAGATCCGATGCACTATACACTATCGGCCGTTCGCCTCGCGTACGAGGGACGGCCAATCGACAACGCAGGCCCGCTTCAATACTGGATCGAGCGACTTGGCGAAGGCCTCTACGGACGAAGCACACCAGACGGCTACCCGCTCGAAGACGCCTATTGGTCAGGCCCTGGACAATTGATCAATGTTTTCGGCGTGGCGCACCAAATTGCAGCACACGTCCCCGGGCTCTTCAACAATGATGCCGGAAACCAAAACCCTGTCCTTCCGCAACTGCGGTCCTCCCCCCTGCTGACATCACGCGCTCCCATGTTTAGTGCCGCAACCTCGACAACCCTAACCCAGGCCCGCTCCCCGTCAGAATGGAACGAACTCATGCTCTCTTCCCCAGATTTTTTGCATTATTAACCGTATGGATCGGCGCGCGTTCATATTGACCGGCCTTGCCACGACAGCCACCTACGGCCAAGCGTGGTCTGCGCCGGCGACAGATCAGCGCTTTCTGCTGATCTTCCTGCGGGGGGGATATGACGCGCTCAGCGCGGTTATCCCCACCGGTAGCGACTTCTATTACGAGAGCCGACCCACGCTCGCCGTCCCCCGGCCCGACGCGGGAAACGCTCGCTCGGCCCTAGCCCTCGACCGAGACTGGAGCCTACATCCCGCGCTCAGAGACAGTCTCTACCCCCTTTGGCAACAAGGGCAGGTCGCGTTTGTCCCGTTTGCGGGCTCGGAGGATCTCACCCGCAGTCATTTTGAAACTCAAGACACCATAGAATTGGGTCAGCCCTTGAGCGCGCGCCGCGACTACCGGTCGGGCTTCATGGGGCGCCTTGCACAACAGGTGGAAGGTTGCCGCCCCATTGCCTTCAGCGCGCAGCCGCCTATCACTTTCCAAGGACACAGGGTCGTCCCAAACATCATCATAAGCCCGACCGCAAGCTATGCGATGAATGACCGACAGGCCGCACTCATCAGCGGCATGTATCGTGGCCATCGTCTTGAGCGAGCGATCGTCGAAGGACTGTCGGCGGAGAGCAGAGCGCGCGCGATCGCACAGGAGATGGCGGCGGCGAGCGGCGGCGCGGCCGAAACGTCAAGCTTCGAACGCGCAGCGCGACGCGTCGGCGGGTTGATGAAGGCTGACTACAACATCGCCTTCATGGATGTCGGGGGCTGGGACACCCACGTGAATCAGGACAACGGTCTCGGCCAGTTCTCCGACAAAATATCCCAACTCGGGCGCGGGCTATCGGCGCTCGTGAACACGTTGGGACCGGAAATTTGGCGAAACACCACGGTGGTTGTCGTTTCTGAATTCGGCCGCACCTTCCGGGAAAACGGCGACCAAGGCACCGATCATGGCCACGGCAGCATCTATTGGGTGCTCGGCGGCTCGGTGAAGGGTGGGCGCCTGTTGGGGCCGCAGGTCAAGCTAACGCCCGAAACCCTAAACCAGGCGCGCGACCTTCAGGTTTTGACCAACTACCGCTCGTTGCTGGGAGGGCTTTTTGAAAGGCTCTACGGTCTAGACCGCAAGCGCCTGGAGAGCGTTTTTCCGCAGTCCTCACCCAATTCGATCGGCCTGGTCTGATCCGCCTCCCACCGGTTCGTCGTTGCCTCTGAGCTTAAGTTTCCTCTCGAACGCTACCTGGCACCCAGCTTCGAGGTAGAATGGCGGTGACAACTAGATGTCACGTCATCGGACTATGATCACAGGCTGACGGTCGTTCGCGGCGCCTGCTAGACGTTCAGTCACAACTTTTAGCCTTGAGCCGCAATATCGTGGTCGCATCAACGAAAAGCTTACGCTATGAGGCCACTACGCAAGCGGAATAGCTGCGTTATCGAAGGTGGGGATTTATGACGGTTAATAGCAATGGTAAGGTCGCGCTCATCACGGGCGTGACCGGGCAAGATGGCGCGTACCTGTCAGAGCTTCTGCTCTCCAAGGGTTACACTGTGCATGGCGTGAAGCGACGCTCTTCGTCGTTCAACACCGGCCGCCTCGAGCATATCTATCAAGATCCCCATGAGGCTGATCCGCGCTTTGTGCTGCACTATGGGGACATGACCGACAGCACGAACCTGATCCGGATCGTGCAGCAGACCCAGCCGGATGAGATCTACAACCTGGCGGCCCAGAGCCACGTCCAGGTCAGCTTCGAGACTCCGGAATACACCAGCAACGCCGACGCCACGGGCACCCTGCGTCTGCTGGAAGCTATCCGCATCCTGGGTCTGGAAAAGAAGACCAAGTTCTATCAGGCCTCGACGTCAGAGCTGTACGGCCTCGTCCAGGAGGTGCCGCAGAGCGAAAAGACGCCGTTCTATCCGCGTAGCCCCTACGCGGCCGCTAAGCTGTACGGCTACTGGATCGTTGTGAACTACCGCGAAGCCTATGGCATTCACGCCTCGAACGGCATCCTGTTCAACCACGAGAGCCCTCTGCGCGGCGAGACCTTCGTCACCCGCAAGATCACGCGCGCCGTCGCGTCCATCAAGCAGGGCTTCCAGGACAAGCTCTACCTCGGCAACCTGGACGCCAAGCGCGACTGGGGTCACGCCCGCGAATATGTCCGCGGCATGTGGCTGATGCTGCAGCAAGAAGAGGCCGACGACTACGTCCTGGCCACCGGCGAAACCACCATGGTCCGCGACTTCGTAGGCAAGGCCTTCTCGGAAGTCGGCATCACGATCAATTGGTCGGGCGAAGGCGTCGACGAAAAGGGTACGTGCGCCGAAACCGGTAAGGTCCTGGTCGAGGTCGACCCGCGCTACTTCCGTCCGACAGAGGTCGAACTGCTGATCGGCGATCCGACCAAGGCCAAGGAAAAGCTCGGCTGGGTCCACGAAACCAAGTGGGAGCAGCTCTGCGCCGAAATGGTCGCTGCGGACATGATCAACGTGGCGAAGGAGCAGCGTCGCAACGCTGAATAGATCCGACGATGAGTCAGCATCTGGATCTATATTCTCCGCTATGGGCCATCGGGCTCTTCGCCATCGCGCTAGCCACTGTCAGGCTTATTGGTCAGCCGAAACTCTTCGGCTTGCCTGTTCAGCCCGAGGCCAAGCGGTACGGAGAACTCGATGGCCTACGCGGCGTGCTTGCGTTTGCGGTGTTCCTCACCCACGCGGCGTCGACATTTCGCTTTCGCGTTGATGGTCGATGGGATTGGCCGCCCAGCACATTCTACACGATGTGCGGGTACGTTCCCGTGTCGCTATTCTTCATGATCACGGGTTTCTTGTTCTGGCGCCGAGCGATTGATCGGAAGCTGGAATGGCGCGGCTTTCTTGTCGGTCGAACCTTCAGAATATTTCCGCTCTACCTGGCCTCCCTGGCGCCGCTCCTTCTCTACGTGGGCATACAGACGGAGTGGAAACTTCACGAGCCCGTTCTAGCCCTCGCAAAGCACCTGCTGCAATGGACGCTGCTCGGCGCCATTGGTCGGCCAGACATCAACGGCGCGCCACAAACCTGGGCCATCAACCCGGCTATCTGGACCTTGCGCGCGGAAGCGATCTTCTACCTCGCTCTACCGGCGCTCGCCATACTGGCCACGCCGCGCCGCTTCGCCTTCCTGGCGGTCGTGGTGCTATTGGCTGCGGTCATCTCGGGGGGAGTCGACGGCGGCGGGGTGTGGATTCACTTCCTGTTCGGGATGCTCGCCGCTCAGATCTATTCAAGGTTTCCGGCCCTCCCGGCGTTGGCTTCCCCCGCAGCCGCGATGGGTTGCCTCGCGACCCTGCTGCTGCTGTGGATCTTCCGACAGCACGGCTACGGGCTCACGCACGCGGCCTTCACTTTTCCGATTTTCCTCTGCGCGCTCTACGGAAACAGCTTCTTCGGCCTTCTCAAAATGCAGAGTACGCGCTGGCTTGGCGAGATCAGCTACAGCATCTACGTACTTCACGGCATAGTCCTGTATGGTTTCTTCTGGGCGCTGAGCCGTCACACCCCAATAGTTGACATGCACCCGTTGCTCTATTGGGCCAGCATGATTTTTGTCACCGTTTCCCTGGTCTTCATTTCAACCATAACATTCTTGAAGATCGAGAAGCCGCTTATGCATGTGAGGAGCTTTCCAGTGATCGCGCCCTCCCCCTCCCCTCCACGCGCCAACAAGAGAGGCTAGTTTGAAGCTCGCTGATATTTATTCCCTTCAGGGCAAGCGCGTGTGGGTCGCCGGTCACCGCGGTATGGTCGGTTCGGCCATTGTCCGCCGCCTTGCGAAGGAAGATTGTGAAGTCTTGATCGCAGGTCGCGATGTGCTCGATCTCGAACGACAGGACCAGGTCGAGCGCTGGCTGGCCACTGAAAAGCCGGATGCAATCTTCATGGCCGCTGCAAAGGTCGGCGGCATTCTAGCCAATGACACCTACCCGGCGGATTTTCTCTACAACAACCTTGTGATCGAGACCAACATCGTAGACGCCGCCTACAAGAACGGTGTCGAAAAGGTCCTATTCCTGGGGTCTTCGTGCATCTATCCAAAGTTTGCGCCGCAACCCATTCAAGAAGACGCCCTGCTGTCTGGCCCTCTGGAGCCAACGAATGAATGGTATGCGATCGCGAAAATCGCAGGGATCAAACTCGCTCAAGCCTATCGCAAACAGCACGGCTGCGACTTCATCAGCGCGATGCCGACAAATCTCTATGGCCCGGGCGACAATTTCAATCTGTCCACCAGCCACGTCGTTCCAGCTCTAATGCGAAAGGCCCATGAGGCCAAGCTTAGCGGCGCCGAGGAAATCACGATCTGGGGTACGGGCACCCCGCGGCGGGAATTCCTCCACGCGGATGACTGCGCCGACGCTTGTGTGTTTCTGATGAAGACCTATTCCGGCTACGAGCATGTCAATGTAGGCTCGGGTTCGGACATCACCATTCTCGAGCTCGCAAACCTAATCTGCGAGGCTGTGGGCTTCAAGGGACGGGTCATCACTGATCCCACCAAGCCCGACGGTACGCCGCGGAAGCTGATGAGCGCCGACAAGCTCCGATCGATGGGCTGGGCGCCTCAGATTAGCCTATCCGATGGGATGTCGGGCACTTACGAATGGTACAAGCAGACCCAGACCCTAGGATGACGCCTTCCCACCAAGCCGCGGGGCTAGCGACCGCCTACAAGCCTCCTCCTCAGCCGACGAGCGCGGCTGTCACGGGCCTCTGGTTTGTAAGTCGATTGCTCTTCACGCTGTCACTCGTCGCTGCAGTGGTGCTGATGCTCGACCCGACCAGTCAGAACTGGGGCTTGGGAAGCTCGGGTGCCGTCAAATATCTTCCGGTAATCTTGTGCGCGGGCTCGGTGGCGGTAAACCTCGTCGCGAACCCGCTGAGCATTATGGTCCTATTCAAGCCAGCCAACGCAGCCATGCTTGGCTTGGCGCTATTCATGGCTGTGGGCTCATTCGCCGCGCAGGAGAGCACCGGCAAAGACCTCATGTTTACGTACATGGGGCGCGCCATGAACATCATCCCCTTCTTCGCCGCTGCGCTTTGCATGCAGCAAGGATACAGAGAAGCTCTTGAGGCGAGATTGGGGCGGATAATATATTGGGGCGGGCTGGTAATGATCCTGCTCATTCTTCTATCCGAGCTCAAGGTCGTCTTTGGCTTTCGGGGGGCCTTCCAAAACCAGACACCTCTCGCCGTCGGGGCCGCGCTTGCCGCGATGTGGCTTCCGAAGGGGAGGCTCTTCAAAGCCGCGTGGGCGCTTTTGGCGGTCGGCGTGTTCCTGGCCATGGGGAAGTACACCAGCCTCCTATGGGCCATTGTCGTCTTCGCGGTGTTTGTTCTGGTCAATGTCGCGCCTTGGCTATTCCGGGGCGGGACGCCTTCGTCGGGGGTCAAATCGGTGCGCACGGTGCTCGCCGTGGCTGCCGTGGCGCTTGTCACCCTGCTGGGTGCTGCCCTCTTTCAAAGCAAGCGAGAGGTCGCTTCGACGGACGCGCGATGGCCGGTCTTCCAGCAGCGGATCTCTGAATTCATGGAGAGCCCAATCTACGGCTCGCACTTCGAGAGCAGTCCCCTCGTCTCGATCGGCAATCTCGTTATCCCGACCCACAACGACTATCTCGAGGTCCTCAGCGGTGGGGGCCTGGTCGCACTTGGACTTCTCTTGGTCGCGGTTACGGCAGCGATGTCACGACTTCTAAAAATGTACCGGAACGGCATCGTAAACTACGGTTACCGAACCGCCGTGGCGGGCATCTTGATAGCCTCGCTGATCAACATGATGTCCAACCCGATGCTCTTTCTTACGGCGACATCTTACATGGTTTGGGCCTCGCTCGGCATTATGGCCAATTTCAGCGAGCCCGCGCGCCAACGCCCTTAAGGTAGAGCCATGAAGATCACACACTACACGGGCTCGCTCAGCCGATCTGCTGGCGGCCTGTACTTCTCCGTCTCGGGCCTGGCAAAGTCTCAACGCGCGCTTGGTCACGACGTGAGCGTTGTCGGGGTCGCAGATCAGTTCTTCGAGAGCGATCGCCATCAATGGGGCGACGTTCCCCTGCGCCCTACTAAACCTCTCTCCTCCTATGGCTTCAGCCTCGCGCCGATAGTCGATCTGATCACTAGGCGCCCAGACATTTTTCATATTCATGGGATCTGGAACGCCGGCCCCCTCTTCGGCTTACTCGCCGCAAGGCTCGGGTGTCGCGTCATCGTCTCTCCACGTGGCATGGTCGATGAGTGGATCTTGGCGCGTGGGTCGTCGGCCAAGAGGCTACACTCGCGGCTGTTCGAAACACCGCTCTTCCGAAAAGCCGCGATTCACGCCCTGAACGCGTCGGAAGCCGCGTCGGTTGAGACCTTCGCGCAAGGCGGACAGCACAGCCTCTTCACGATTCCCAACGGCATTGATGTCCCCACCGCGCCGCCAAGTGGCCCGCGGTCAAGGTCGGTTCTGTTCCTTGGTCGGCTTCATCCCAAAAAGCAGGTGGAAGAACTGATCCAGGCTTGGACCAAGCTTGAAGTCACGCATGGCTACACACTCAGTATCGCGGGCTGGGGCGACGATAAGTATGTCAGCAAGCTCAATACCTTAGCGCAAGCGACATCAAACGTGCAGATGCTTGGACCGCTCTATGGTCAAGCCAAAGAGTCGGCCCTGCGTGACGCAACCTATTTTATTCTGCCGTCTTTGAGCGAAGGCTTGCCTATGGCGGTCCTCGAAGCCTTGGCCGCTGGCTGCATTCCCATCATTACAGACGAGTGCAACCTTCCGGATCTCTTCCAGAAAGGCGTCGCAGAGCGTATGCGCTCGGACTTTTCGGACTTCGCGCTACGGATGCCAACCATCCTTAGTCGGCAGGAGACCGAACTTAGCGCTTTGAGCCAAACGGCGTGGACCGAGTCTAGGCAATACGACTGGCAGAATATTGGTCGGAAGATGGTGGAGCGATATCATGACGGCGGTGTCCAGAATTCCGACGAAGTGCGTCAATCTCCTCTCTGAAGCCTTTCGCTCGGTCTTCAATCGGTACGTTTTTCTGCCCTGGGTGAAGTTTGGGCGCTCGGTTCGCTTCCTTGGCCCGATCCAATGCTTTGGCGTGCGAGGCGAGATCAGCGTGGGCGCAAGAACGGTTCTGGGGCGGGACATTTCGCTGTCGGTGACCGAAGGTGGCACCATCCAAATTGGCGAAGATTGCTCAGTCAATTTCGGCACGATCATCTCTGCGCGCCAGTCGGTCAAGATCGGCGACCGCGTGCGTGTTGGAGAACTCTGCGGGATTCGAGACAGCGATCACAGGATCGACGCTCAAGAAAGCGTAGTAGGAAGCGGCTACAAGGTTGCGCCCGTCACTATTGGGGACGATGCCTGGATCGGCCGGTGTGCCACGATTATGCCCGGTGTGACGATAGGTAAGGGCGCGATCATCGGGGCCGGCAGCCTCGTCAATAGAGACGTTCCAGATTTCAATATTGTGGCAGGCACGCCAGCCAAGCTTATCAGAGTGCGACAGTGAGAATACGGGATCTAATTCAAACTGTCGCCGCCGCCGCTTTTTCCCAAGGCGTGCTTTTCCTTCTACAGACCTACCTCGTCTTCACGCACAGATTCTCCGAGGTCATCTCACTCGGAAAATATAGCGGTCTGTTCAGCCTGATATTCTTTCTTTGCGACGGGAACAGCGGTCTCGTTTTTGGCGTCGTGCGACGTAACCATGGCGTTGAGGCGGCGCACGCTGGCTTCATGATATACCGCATGCTGTCCTTCTCGGCGGCGGTCGTGGCCATGTTTGTCTATGCGTTCGTGTCGCCGCACGATGCGACATGGATCGTCCCGACCATTTTGCTTAGCCTCGCGCTCCGCGCGCCTTGGATCGATGGATATCTAGACGCCTCGGGCCGGCTCGCTCTGGCGGTCGTGCTTTCGAATTTTTGGACTCTCTGTGTTTGCATCGCCGCGATCGCCCTGCAGCGGGTCGACGCCATGGTGGTGGGCGTTGGCGCCGTGGCTGGTTCGGCCGTCATGGCATTGGCGAGGCTCGCAATTCGAGGCAGAGGCGCCGGCAGCTGGCAGCCATTCAGCTTCTCGAAGCCGGCGATGGCCGCCAGCGGCGAGATCTTCCGCTTCATGGGCCTCTATGGTTATGGCCAGATCTACGGAAGGCTGACCGTCTTCGCCATGGGAGCATTTTTCGCCGGCCCGGCTGCGGCGCTGGCGCTCCATGGAAAGCAGGTCTTCAACATCAGCGGACTCGTTGTGAGCTACATCCGCCGCTTGGAAGTGAGCTCCACGCCCCCCCCCTCGAGTGAAAAATGGAATGTCCGCGAAATGTTGTTCAGCGGAATCAGTCAGCTCCTGACCGCAGCCGGCGGCGCCGTTGTGGTGTTCATCGCCGGCGCAACCTCCCACATGCTACTGTTCGCGCTGTTGATCGCCCTGTGGCAAACCTTCGAGAAGATCTCCGGGAACTGCGTTTACGCCTTCCAGCTGATGAACAAACATGCGCTTGGATATGGCTCACTGATCTTCGTGTCGTGCATGGGAGCTATCGGCATATTTACCGGTCGCCTCTTTCATAATGTGAACATTTATCTTTTGGCGGAAACCGCAGCTTTTTGTATCATTCTGTGTTTTTGGGCGGCGACATATATGTCGTACCGGCGCCAAGAACCCGCGCTGGCTGAGGGCTAATGTCGACCGCACTTAATGCACGAAACACCAGCTCGATCACAGGCGGCCCTAGCTTCACGCTCAAGAACCGCCTTCTTCGCCTCGCCTGGCGAATAGTGTGGACCGTCCTATGTTCGTGGACCCCGCCTGTACTGCGCGATTGGCGGTCCATGGTCTTGAAGGCATTTGGGGCTCAAATCGGCGATCGTTCCGATGTGAGGGGCAGCGTGAAGGTGTGGTATCCGCCGCACCTAATCCTACGAGACCGCAGCATTCTGGCGGACGGCGTAGATTGCTACAACATGGCTCCGATCTACATTGGCAGCGATACAATCGTCTCCCAGCGCGCCTATCTTTGCGCGGGTACGCATGACTTCGAAGATCCCCATTTTCAACTCATCGCCCGCCCCATTGAGATTGGCGACAATGTTTGGGTGGCGGCTGAAGCGTTTGTCGGGCCAGGCGTCAAAATTCAAGAAGGTGTCGTGCTGGGAGCCCGCGCCGTAGCATGCTCCAACCTTGATCCATGGCTCATCTACGCTGGTAATCCGGCCAAGGCCCTACGCCCTAGATCAACCACCGGACGCCGCGGAAAGGAGGGATAGCCATGTCCACGCCGATGGTCTCAATCATCACCGTCACCTACAATAATCTCGAAGGCATAAAGAGGACGCTGGAGAGCATACAGTCTCAAACGGTCCGTGATTTCGAATGGGTCGTGATCGACGGCGCGTCGTCCGACGGAACGCAAACCTATCTTGCCGAGGTCGAGGCTCCGGGTTTTCGCTGGATCTCCGAAAAGGACGGCGGCATTTACAATGCGATGAACAAAGGGATCGCTATCGCATTGGGCAAGTATGCGATCTTCATGAACGCTGGCGATCAGTTCGCATCAGAACAGGTCATCGCCGATTTCAGAGAAGCCGTGGGTGCGGATCGTCCCGCCCTGGTCTACGGCGACGCCATGGAGCAAGGCAAATCCGGTAGCTTCTACAAGCCCGCTCGCCACCCGTCCCGGAATGCTTATGTGATGTTCACGCACCATCAAGCTATATTCTATGAAATGAGCATTCTTAAAGCCAAGGGATATGATGAGACTTATCGTTTTGGTAGCGACTGGGCTCTGACGACCCGGGTGTTAAAAGATCACCCAGGCAACTACCTCAAGATTGATAAACCGATTTGCGTTTTCGAGCGCGGTGGCGTCTCACAGAGAGATGATCATCGCAAGCAAATCAATCACGAGCATTGGCGTATATATCGAGAACTCGGGAAGCTATCGCTACCGACGGCTGCATTTTACTGGCTCTTGAAAACACAGACCAACAACGTACGACGGGCTCTGCCGGGCCTCTACGATTCAATCCGATACAAGAAACAACTTTCTTCTCATGATTAGTTCGCCCCAGTCCCTTTCGGTTCTCATTCTGACTCACAATGAGGCCAACCATATTGAACGCGCTATCAAGTCGGTGCGGGAAATAGCGCGCGACATCTTTATCGTCGACTCCGGCTCAACAGACGGCACTGTGGAAATCGCCATCTCCAACGGAGCTCATGTTTTACGAAATCCTTGGACGAATTATGCCCAACAGTTCCAGTGGGGGCTCGACAATGCCCCCATCACAACTGACTGGGTGATGCGATTGGATGCAGATGAGATTATCGAGGATGATCTTCGCGCCGAGCTAGCCGACGCCCTTCAGGCCGCCTCACCGGCGGTCACCGGGATCAACCTAAAGCGGAAGCACGTCTTTATGGGCCGGTGGATCAAGCACGGCGGCCGTTACCCGCTCGTGCTGCTGCGCGTCTGGCGGACGGGCATCGGCCGCATCGAACAACGATGGATGGACGAGCATATGCTGCTCAGCGAGGGGCGGACCATCACCCTCAACGGTGGTTTTTCAGATCACAACCTCAATGACCTGACGTTCTTCACCGACAAGCACAACAAGTACGCGACCCGAGAGGCCGTCGATATCATCAATCAGCGACGCAAACTCTTTGCGAGGGATGAGTCTCTGGGAGAGGCGTCTGTCCAAGCGACAAGAAAACGCGCCACCAAAGAGAAGTTCTATAACAACTTGCCCTTCGCGATGGGCCCGCTCTTCTACTTTCTATATCGTTATATTATTCAAAGGGGTTTCTTGGACGGCATTGAGGGGGCGATCTATCACGGCCTGCAAGGATTTTGGTACCGCTTTCTGGTGGACGCCAAGGTCTTGGAGCTGGAGAGAGATCTCAAGGGCGTTGTCGATCCGAAGCTTCAGGTCCGCAGACTAGCGGAGCTGACAGGATTGAAGCTCCCTGCGGCGTGACCCTAACCCGCGCAATTATCGAGCCCATGGATGACCCCGACAAACTTCTCGTAGATCGCGCTCTTCTGCCACGCGGCTTCGGCTCTATGCCGCGCGCCTGCGCCGAGTTCCCGCCGAAGCGGTGCGTCTGTCGCTAGCCGATCTAGAGCGACGGCCATGGCCTTGGCGGTGGGCTCAACAGCGATCCCAGCGCCCTGCACCTCCTGCTCCAGACTCGATCCGGGCATGGCCATGGCGATGACCGGACGGCCTGATGCCAGCATGCCGGTGAGCTTTGACGGAAGGACCAAGTCGGCTGCCTCCGGTCGTTGGGGAAGTAGATGGACATCCGCAGTGCCCAGAAGCTCACCAAGCCTCTCTAGAGGCTGAAGTGGGAGGAAGCGGACATTGGATAGATCGGAGCATGCGGCCTCCAAACTGGCGCGCGCGGGTCCCTCTCCGCAGAAAATGAAGGTGACAGCCGCTCGCCGTCCTTCATGAATTTGACGCGCGACGTCGGCAAGCATCTCGATGCCCTGCTTCGCGGCCATGTTGCCTGAATAGAGGGCCACAATGTCGTGTGCGTCTATCGCCAGTTCCGACCGGTAACTGGTGTTTGTGGACGGCAAGGTCGGGATACTCTCGACGTCGACCCAGTTCCTCAGCTCGACAATCGCGTCGCCCCCTACCCCCTTGGCATGAAGCAATCTCGCCATTGCCGGCGAGATAGTCGACACCCGATCGAACGCGCGAAAGGTTAGTCGTTCAGCGAAGAGCGCGAGCCTTCTTGCAATTCGGCTTTTAAGCAAGCCAAGTTCGAAGGCCGCATCGACCTCGAAATCCTGAATGTGCAACCAACTGCGTGCACCGGCGATCTTGGCCGCAATCAGAGCGGCAAACGACGATGTCAGAGTCGGTGCGACGGTAAAGACCAGATCGGGCTTGAACTTGAAGGCCGCGCTCAGGGCGGCAGGCACCGTCGCCGCTCCAAAGGAAGCAAGATGCAAAATGCGCGTTAGGCCTGACACCTTTTTGGGAACGAAGAGAGGGACTCGCCTGACCAAGACTCCATTCAAGATTTCGGTTCGCCACGACGCGCCCGAGTACCCCTCCAGGATCTTCCATTGCGGGTAGTATGGCGGAGCGCAAATCACCTCAACGCGGTACCCATCTTGCGCAAGCGCCTCGGCCAGTTCGGCCGTGTATTTCGCACACCCCACCATTTCGGGCGCGTAGTTCAGCGCCACAATCAGGACCTTTCGCCGCGCCTTGCTGCATCTCGCTGTCCGTGGCTGGCTTGCGCCTGCTTCGGGCTCGGCCGCGCTCAGTGCAGACTCATGATACAGTGCTCGCGAATCTTCCGTGGTGCTCTCAGTCACGGGCGTAGCCCCTCCGCCAGTCGACGAACTTTGCCAAGCCATCAGCGAGCTTGACCTTGGGCTGGTAGCCATAAAGGGCGCGCAGCTTGTCGATGTTGGCGAAGGTGGCTGGAACATCGCCGGGCTGCATCGGCAGGAAGGTCTTCTTCGCCTCGATCCCCAGCGCCGCCTCAAGCGTCGTGATCATGTCCATCAGCCCGACCGGGTCGTTGTCGCCGATGTTGTAGACCTCGTGCCCGCCGGTCTCGGGCGGGTTGTCGAGCACGCCGAGGACGCCGTCGACGATGTCGTCGATATAGGTGAAGTCGCGGGCCATCTTGCCCTCACCATAGACCTCGATCGGCTCGCCCTTCAGCATCTTCTCGGTGAAGCCGAAATAGGCCATGTCGGGCCGGCCCCAGGGGCCGTAGACGGTGAAGAACCGCAGGCCCGACTGCGGGAAGCCATAGAGCTTGGCGTAGCTCTGGCTGAGCAGCTCGCACGAACGCTTGGTGGCGGCATACAGCGACACCGGGCTCTCGGCCGGGTCGCTCTCGCGGAAGCCGTCGCCGTTCAGCGGCCGGTCGCCATAGACGCTGGACGAGGAGGCATAGACCAGGTGCTCGACGCCGGCGTGGCGGCAGGCTTCCAGCACCGACAGGTGTCCAGCCAGATTGCTGCGCTCATAGGCGAACGGGTTCTCGATCGAGTAGCGGACACCGGCCTGGGCGGCCAAGTGCACGACCCGCTTGGCGCCCGAGGCCTTCACCAGCGCGGCCAAGGCCTCGTGCTCGGCGATGTCCAGGCGGATCATCTTGAAGCCGTCACGTCCTTGCAGCCGCGCCGCGCGGGCGTCCTTCAGGGCTGGGTCGTAGTATGCGTTGAAGACATCGACCCCAATCACGGTCTCGCCGCGATCCAGTAGGCGCTCGGCCACGTGCATGCCGATGAAGCCCGCCGCGCCCGTAACGATGACCGGAGTGTTCATAATCTTACCCTCGTCCGATGGAGGCGTAGGTGAAGCCGTGGCGGACCATCTCGGCGGGCTTGTAGACGTTGCGCAGGTCCACGACGGTCGGCGACTTGAGCAGCAGCTTCAGGCGGTCCAGGTCCAAGGCGCGGAACTGGTCCCATTCGGTCAGGATCACCAGCGCGTCGGCCCCCTCGGCGGCCTCATAGGCGCCGGCCTTGAAGTCGACGTCCTTGAGCAGGTGCGCGGCTTCCTTGGCGCCCTCCGGATCGAAGGCCTGGACCTTGGCGCCCAGGGCCTGCAGGGCCGGGACGATGTCCAGGCTGGGGGCGTCGCGCATGTCGTCGGTGTTGGGCTTGAAGGTCAGGCCCAGGACGCCGATCGTGCGGCCCGCCAGGTCTTCCAGCTGCATGGCCTTGGCGATCTTGGTGGCCATGGCCTTCTTGCGCGCGTCGTTGACCTCGACCGTGGTCTCGATCAGCCGGGTCGGGGCGCCGTAGTCCTGAGCGGTCTTGACCAGGGCGATGGTGTCCTTGGGGAAGCAGCTGCCGCCATAGCCGGGGCCGGCGTTGAGGAACTTCGATCCGATCCGCTTGTCCAGGCCGATGCCCTTGGCCACTTGCTGAACATCCGCCCCGACCTTCTCGCAGAGGTCGGCCATCTCGTTGATGAAGGTGATCTTCATCGCCAGGAAGGCGTTGGCCGCGTACTTGATCAGTTCGCTGGTCCGGCGGCCGGTGAAGACGATCGGGGTCTCGTTGAGGCTCAGCGGGCGGTAGAGCTCGCGCATCACCGCCTGGGCGCGCTCGTCCTCGGTTCCCACGACCACGCGGTCAGGACGCTTGAAATCCTCGATCGCCGCGCCTTCGCGCAGGAACTCGGGGTTGGAGACCACCGCGAACTGGGCGTCCGGGCGGACCCTCTTGATGATCGCCTCGACCTCGTCGCCGGTGCCGACCGGCACGGTCGACTTGGTGACCACCACGGTAAAGCCGTCGATCAGCCCGGCGATCTCTTCGGCTGCGGCGTAGACGTACGAAAGGTCGGCGTGGCCGTCGCCGCGGCGCGTGGGCGTGCCCACCGCGATGAACACCGCGTCGGCGTCCTTGATCGCCTGGGCCCCGTCCAGGGTGAAGAACAGCCGCCCTTCGCGAACGTTGCGCGCCACCAGGTCATCCAGCCCCGGCTCGAAGATCGGGATTTCGCCTCGCTCCAGCCGCTCGATCTTGCTGGGATCCTTGTCGATGCACGTCACCACGTGACCGAAATCGGCGAAGCATGCCCCCGACACCAGACCCACATATCCCGTGCCAATCATCGCTACGCGCATTGGAACATTCCCCGAAGAAACTCTTGGACCAAATTCATCCGACGCCCTTACCGCGCGATCCAGCTCCGCATAGCAAGGGCAATATGATAGGAAGAACTAGCTGGAGCTGGTTCCTCCACGAAGCTGTCGCGAAGGCGAAGGAGTTAGTCGGGCGCGGTCATTTGTGACCTCGCCTCTGCCTCAGCATGGTGCCAACGCCAAGCGCTGGAGAGGATCGTGTCGAGATCGCGCGACGGTGCCCAGCCCAACTGCTCTCGCGCCTTACCGTTATCGCCGACCAAGACCGGCGCATCGCCGATGCGGCGCGGGGCAACCTGCACCGCCAGCGGCTTGCCTGCGGCCCGGCCCACGCCATCAACGAGCTCGCGCACCGTCGTGCCCGTGCCAGTGCCAAGGTTGTAGGTTTCCGACGAGCCGCCAGCGAGCAGGCGACGCAATGCCGAGACGTGCGCGTCAGCCAGGTCCAGCACGTGGACATAGTCGCGAACGGCCGTGCCATCTCGCGTGTCATAGTCGTCGCCGAAAATCGTGAAGTGCGAACGTTGCCCCATAGCCACCTGGATGGCTAGCGGGATAGCGTGGGTCTCAGGTTCATGCCATTCGCCGATACGGCCTTCGGGATCGGCGCCCGCAGCATTGAAATAGCGCATGACAGCGCTCTTGAACCCGGCATAGCGGTCGTAGTCGGCCAGGGCCTGCTCGATCATCAGCTTGCTACGGCCATAGGGGTTCAGCGGCGCCTGCGGATGGTTTTCCGCCATGGGCAGGCTAACGGGATCACCGAAGGTCGCGCAGGTTGACGAGAACACCATGGCGTTCACGTTAGCGCGGCGCGCGGCCTCGATCAGAGTAATGGCCCCCCCGACATTGTTGTCGAAGAAGACACCGGGGTTCTTGACGGACTCACCTACCTCGATGCGGGCCGCGAAATGTAGTACGGCCACAGGCTTGTGCGTTGAGAACACTCTGTCTAGACGCGCCGCGTCTCGGATATCGCCCTCTTCAAGAGGCCCCCATTGGACATGCTCACGGTGGCCGTTCGACATGTCGTCGAACACCACCGGCCGGAAACCGGCTTGAGCCAGAGCCAAGCAGGCGTGCGAGCCGACATAGCCGGCGCCGCCTGCGACAAGAACGGTCTGCATTGCCACCCCCGACCACGATGGAATAGATCCATCATCGCCATCAATCGCTAGTAAGCGTTTTCCGCCATCAGCAGATGCGGCACGGTCATCAGCAGGATCTTGATGTCACCGCCTAAGGTCCAGCGCTCGATATACTCGTTGTCCGCGTCGATACGGGCGGCCATAGCCTCTGTGGCGCTGGTGCCGCCGCGCAGGCCCTTGATCTGGGCCAGGCCGGTCAGGCCGGGGCGGGCGCGGAAGCGCAGGTGGTAGTTGGCGATCAGCGCGCCGTATTGCTCATCATGGGCCAGGGCATGGGGGCGCGGGCCGACGATCGACATGTCGCCCTTCAGCACGTTGAGGAGCTGGGGAAGCTCGTCGATGCTGGTCTTGCGGATGATACGGCCGAGCGTGGTGATCCGGTCGTCGTCGCGTTTGGCTTGGACGACCTTGGCGCCATTCTCCTGGCACCGCATCGAGCGGAACTTGAAGATCGTGAAAGCCTGACCGTTCAGCCCGCCACGGGACTGCCGGAACAACACCGGACCCGGAGACTCCAGCTTAATCAGCACGGCGATGAAGGCGAGGAGAGGTGCGAAGAACAGCAAAGCGCCGCCCGCTACCAGAATATCCATCGCCCGCTTGAGCGGATCTTGAGCGACCGGCGACGCTTTGACGGCGCACGTTCGCTGTTCCGCTGACGGATTAGATACGATCAGCACGTGGTCCCCACCAGTGTATGTGTCCGGGTCTTTGCCCGATGATTTAGGAAGCCTTTACTAAATCAGCGTTCCGCAAACAACCGCCCGCATCGAGGATTAACCAACCTTTTTTCGCGAAACGCCGATTCTTGCTCGATCAACTGACATTTTCGCCGCGTTGGCAGGCGCCAATCATCGTGAAACACAAAGTTTAGTTAAAAGGGAACAGCGTCTTCAGACGAATAAACTGTGACGAAATGCACATGAGCCCTCCATAACGAGGCCCAAGAAAGGTGCAAGTTCTTGGCGATGCGGTGCAGAGCCCGCCACAAGCCGCCCAATGTTTCTGACTGCTTGGTGCTTTGGTTGACGTCACGAACATCCGAGCCCACGGTCAACAGGCTGCGCCCCGTCCGGCAGGCGAGAACCGACTGCGGCCATATCACTCAACCGGTTCCGGCGGCCAACAACGCTTGGGCATAATCGCGGCGGTCGATGATCGGGCGGCAAAAAGTCAGAGCGCCGTCGATCACGGCAGGCTCGGTCAGCATGGCCTTAAACCAGGCGTTCGCTTCGGCCATGTCACGATGGACGGCGAGCACACGATAGTTGTGTTTCCCCGTGACCGCCGCGGCGGCGGAGACGTAAGGATCCTCGCGCAAGCGTTGCTCCAGCCTGTCGAGATCCAACCCGGTCAGCAGGCGAGTCCGGAGATCGGCGACGCAGTGGCAGATGTCGCCCGGCAGCACGACGCGGTCGATCAGCTTGAGCATGCCATTGCGCTTGAACCGGGCGATGATGCGAAAAGCTGTGGTCGACGACACGCCGAGCATCTCGGCCAGCTCGTGCACCGTGGGCAATGGCCGCCCCTCCAGCCGCGCCATCACCGCCAGATCGGCGGCGAGGTCGTCGCGTGGCGCGGGCGTCCGCTCGGCCGGGGTGGATCCAGGTTTTCGGGCGCTCACGACGCGTCGGCTCCTAGGGCTTCGGCGTGAAGAGTAGGTCGTGATAGTCCCAGCTGAAGTCGGCGATCGGCGAGACGGCCTTCATCGTCACCCGTGCGATCTTGCCGTCGGCGTCAAGATTGAAGGTGACGTAGGCCGGCTCAAGGGCCTTGTCGTCGAAGCGGGTGACGAAGGTGTCGTACTGCCAATGCTCCAGCCGGCCGGCCATGCGGGGCGTCGATCTGAAATCGATACGCAGGCCGTCCGCCGCCTCGGTCACCACGATGTCGCCGTACCAAGGATCGCTGTAGGTCCCCGCGTAGCGCGCCGTCGGCAGCGAGGGTCCCACGCCGGCCGGTTTGGCCTGGACGCCGCCCAACATCTTCAGCGCGCCGCCGACCAGCTGCTGCTTGTAGGCGATGTAGCGCTCTGTCCAGGGCTCGGGCCTGAGACCCAGATAGTGGTCGAGCAGCTCGTACATCAAGCCGCGCGGCAACTCGCCGTCCTCACTGTTCAGCGCGATCGAGAAGCCGGCATTGCGACTGGGGATCAGCACCACCACGGTCTTGAAGCCGAACACCGCACCGCCATGCCAGACGATCTGGGTTCCACGATAGTCCTGGATTTCCCAGCCCAAGGCGTAGGCTTGGAAGGTCGGCTGCGTCACCTCCATGCCGGGCGGCGCCTTGTCCAGCGGCTGGATCACCTCGGGCCGCCACATCGCCTCATGCTGGGCCTCGCTGAACAGGCTTCCGCCGCCAGGCAGAGCGCCATGGGCCAGCTGCAGCTTCAGCCACTTGGCCATGTCGTTGGCGCTGATCGCCAAGCCGCCGGCGGGGGCGGCGCTGGTCGCCAGTTCGTCGCGCTCATCGAGCACCTCCTGGTCTCCCGTCCCGCGCAGCCCGCCGTTCATCCGGGCGTGTGGCTGGGCGCGATTGGGGACGTCGAAACGGCGTCCGTCGGTGGTCGAGGCGCTCATCCCGGCTGGGGCGAAGACGTGCTCGCGGACATAGTCCTCCCAGGTCTGGCCAGTGACCGCCTCGATCAGTTGGCCGGCCACCATGTAGAGAATGTTGTCGTAGGCGTAGCCGCTGCGGAAACTGGTGGCGGGCTTGAGGTAGCGCAGACGGCGTACGGCCTCGGCGCGTGGGATGTTGCTGCGCGGCACGAACAGCAGATCGCCCTGCCCCAGGCCAAGACCACTGCGGTGGACCAGCAGATCGCGCACGGTCATCTCGCGTGTGACCCAGGGATCATACATCTGGAAGCCTGGCAGGCGGTCGGTGACCTTGTCGTCCCACGACAGCTTGCCGGCGTCGACCAGAGTGGCCAGGGCCGCCGTGGTGAAGGCCTTGCCGGTCGAGCCGGTCATGAACAACGTGTCGGCGTCGACCTTCTCCGGCGCGCCCAGCCTGCGGACGCCATAGCCCTTGGCCAGGACGGTCCGCCCCTCGTCGACGATCGCGATCGACAGACCCGGCGCGCCGACCTTTCGGCGCAGTTGCTCGACATGGGCGTCGAAACGCATGGGCGGCGGGACGACGGCGCCGACAGCCGGAGCGGCCTGCAGCGCGGCGGCGAGGACGAGACCGATCATGAAAGCTCCGGTTGTAGGGCGGGCCGCCGGGCGAGACGGACCAGGCCCAGGGTCGCCAGCGGCGCGACGTAGAGGGCGATCAAGGCGTAGGCCAGCAGGCGATAGCCGCCGGCGATCAGGCCGACCAGGCCGACCCGCTCGGCCAGCACCATGCAAAGCAGCAGCAGGGCCAGGGCGCACAGGGCGCGCGCCCGGACGCCGAAGGCGCGGCCCAGCCGGGCCCGGAAGGCGCCGGCGAGGCGCTCGTTGACGGCGTGCACGGCGCCCGTGCCGCTCTCCAGAAGGGCAGCGAAGACCATCAGCTGGAACAGCAGGCGAAACAGCGGGAGATCGAGCTTGCTCAACAGCACGTCGGACGGCAGGGCCGCCCCACCGATCTCGGGCGCGTAGGCGCACATGCAGACGAAGAAGACGAAGGCTGGAATCATGGCCAGGGGCCCGGCGATCAGCCCGGCCGTCACCGCGTCGCGATCGCTGAGCAGATGGCGGGTCACCGGCAAGACGATCACCGCCCCGATGATGTTGTAGCCGGCATAGGTCGCACCGCCGACCAAAGCGCCGGCGCCGACTTGAACCGGAACGGCGAAGGCGCTGGCGATCTTGTGGCCGAAAGCGCCCAAGGCCAGCGCCAGGAACAATGCGTAGACGCCGTAGAGCAGGATCGAAACCCAGGCGAACAATTGCTCGACCAATCGATTGCCGAAGGCGGCGAACAGGGTGACGCCCAGCAGCAAGGCCAGCATGCCGACGACCTTCGGGGCACCTAGCACCGCGTGACCGATCTCGCCCGCCGCCGCCCCGAAAACGGCCAGCACCAGTACCACGAAGACGCCGTAGGCCAGTTCGAAGGCCACCCAGCCACGCCCCAACAGGGCCTGGAAGAAGCCGCGATAGTCCCGCGTTCCAGTCGCCCGTGCGAACAGAAAGGTCAGAACGCACATGCCGCTCCAGACCAAGGTGGCCAAGGTCAGGCCCGCCAACCCACCCCACGGCCCGGCGGGCAGAAAGAACTCGGCGATCTCGCGGCCGGTAGCGTAGCCGCCGCCGATGACCGCGGCCTTGAACGCCAGGCCCGGCAGCAGCCAGCGGCTGAACCAAGCAGGCGAGCGGCCGCTCATGCGAGACAGGAGTCCAGCAGGCGCTCGAACGCCGCTCCGCCGCGCAGCGGATCGGCCACAGGCAGGCCCAGCCGCGCAGCGACCGCGGCGATCTCGGCTTCGGCGGCTTCCGGCGTCAGCTTGCCGGTGTTCAGACTGATCCCCGCGCAGCGGATATCCGGGCTGGTCACCTGCCCTAAGGCGAGAGTCGCCGAGATCACCGCCTCGATCGAGGGAATAGCGAAGCCCGGATGGCCGAGGATCTCGGTGCGGCCCGGCTCGTGGCAGACCACGAAGCTGTCCGGCTGGCTGCCGTGCAGCAATCCCAGGGACACCGCGCCGTAGGCTGGATGCAGCAAAGACCCCTGCCCTTCGATCACGTCGATGTGGCTGGAGGCGGCGGCGGGGCTCAGCATCTCGGCGGCCCCGGCCACGAAGTCGGAAACCACCGCGTCGATCGGCACACCGGCTCCCGCGATCATGATCCCCGTCTGACCGGTGGCGCGGAAGTCGACGTCCAGCCCCCTGGCCTTCAGGCCCCGCGTGATGGCCAAGGCGGCGTACTTCTTGCCCAGCGCGCAGTCGGTGCCGACCGTTAGGATCCGGCGTCCCAGGCGTGGTTTGCCGACGCCGACCGGTATGCCCGTCGGCGGGGTGCGTACGTCGATCAGCCGCCGCCCCGTCCGCTCGGCCGCGGCCTTCAACTCGGGTATGTCGCCGAGGCGGGCGTGCATGCCCGAAACGATGTCCAAGCCCGCCTCCAGAGCCTCGACAAGGCCGGCGATCCAGTTGGACGGTATGATACCGCCGGCGTTGGCGACGCCGATCACCAGGCCCCGCGCGCCCTCGGCCGCGGCCTGCGCCGGCGCCAAGGCCGGCAAGCCAGTGCTGACCCGGCCGCCCGGCAGGACGAACTCGCCGACGCAGCGCTCCCCCACCCAGTCGCGCAGACCGAAAGCGGTCTTGGCGTAGCCCGGCTCGACAGTATCGCCCAGGAACAACAGATAGGGCGACGGCAGGCCGGCGGCCTCACGCGAGACCTCGTCCTGGGGAACTCTGGCGGTGACACTCATGCGATCAGAAACCGGCCGTCAGGCTGAGGCCGATGGTGCGCGGCCGGATCACCCCCGTCGCGATCGCGCCGCCGGGATAGATCGGCAGGCCATTGGCCGTAACCGAGGACGTCGACACCTTGCCATCCGCGTCGGTGGCGTTCTTGACGTAAGCCTCCAATTCCACGGCGCCGAAGCTGATCCCCGCCCGTAGGTCGACGACCTCGTAGGACGACAGCTTGCGCTGCTCGCCGTGGGCCAGACGGTAGTCGGCGTCGAAGCTGCCGCTCTGCTTGCCCATCACCCGCAACGAGGCACCGACATAGGCCTGCTTGTCGCCGATGGACCAGCCATAGTCGCCGTTGAGGCCGAGGCTGAGCTTGGGGGTGAACGGAAGTTGGTCGCCCTTCTTACCGCCGACCAGGTCGCTGGTGTCGCCCGCCAATCGCGCGCGGGTGTAGGCGCCGTTCGCCGACAGCGTCAGGCCGTTCTCCAGCCGCGCCGTTGCGTTGAATTCGACGCCGTCGCTCTTGGCGTCGGCGCCGTTGGCGTTGATGCCGAAGTTATTGACCACGGTGAGCAGTTGAATGCCTTTCCAATCGATGTGGTAGGCGGCCACGTCGAGCGTAAAGCGATGGTCGGCGCTCTCGCCTTTGAAGCCGGCCTCGTAGCTTGTGACCTTGTCGGGCGCGTAGCTGGGCGGCGTGCCGGTGGGTGCGCTGGGCGGGATGACGTTGGGACCGCCAGGGCGGTAGCCCTTGGCCACGCGGCCATAGATGGAGCGGTGCTCGTCCAGCTTGAACTTGGGGGCCAGCGAGTAGGTGAAGACGTTGTCCGACGATCTCAAGTCGCTGTTGACCGGAACCCCGCCGGCCAGGACACCGTCGGCCGCCTGACTGGCGGTCTGCTTGTTGTGGCTGTATCGGCCTCCGACATCGACATCGATGCGGTCACCGAAATGCAAGGTGGCGTTAGCGAAGCCGGCGTACTCCTTGTAGCGCGAATTCAGGTTCAGGTCGGCCAGCAACGGCAGGCCGGTCAGGGACGTGAGCGTTCCGGGCGCGACGGCGACATATTCCTGGTGGACCAGGCCCTTCTCGTCTGTGAAGTAGCCGCCGACCAGCCACTCGAACGGCGCGCCCGCATTCGAAGCCAGGCGCACCTCCTGGGTGTATTTCCGGTTGTTGGTCTTCTGCCCCAGATAGAGGTCATTGGCGACGCCGAACACGGCTTGGATCAGGCCGCTCAGATTGTAGGTGGCGTCGTCGCGCTTAGTCTGGTTCTGCTTGGTGTAGCTACTGGACGCCGTAAGGGTCGCAAAGCCCAGGTCATGATTCAGCAGGGCGTTGTAGACGCGGTAATCGACGTCGGAGAAGGTCGGCACGTACTGCGACAGGGTCGGCCGACCATATAGGGTCTTCAGGGTGTCGGGGTCGCTCTCGACCTCCGTCGGCCCGTCGGCCTTGATGTTCTGCAGCACGGCCGTCAGGCGCAGGTTCGTCGTTTCATTCGGCTTGAACAATAGCGAAGCGCGGCCGCCATAGACCTTGGCGTCGTTGATGTCCTTGTCGACGTCCGAACCTTCCGTCCCGATCGAGTCAATGAAGCCGCCCTCCTTGCGATAGAAGCCCGAAGCTCGCAGCGCCACAGTTTGGGCCAGCGGGACATTGACCACCGCCGTGCCGCGATAAGACGGCGCGCCGCCCTTGGTGTTCTCGAGCGAAACCCGCGCGCGCGCGCTGTAACCGTCCAGATCCGGGGCGTTGGTGACGAACCTCAGCAGGCCGCCCATTGAGCTCGCGCCGTAGAGGGTGCCTTGCGGGCCGCGCAGCACTTCGATGCGCGCAACGTCGAACGTGTCGAAGTCGCCGGCCAGGACCGCGCCATTGACCAGACCGCTGCTCGAGCCGAACGGCGTCTCGTCCATATAGACGGCGACCGTCGAGGCGACCCCGCCTGTATTCACGCCGCGCATGACCAGTCGACCTTGGCCTGGCGTGCTCTGGGTCAGCTGCAGGCCGGGCACCAACTTGAGATAGTCGCTGAAGCTGGTGGCCTGCTGGGTCTCCAGCGTGTCGCCAGACACCACCGAGATCGCCTGCGGAATGTCGATCAGGGTCTGCTCACGCTTTTGGGCGGTGACGACGACCTCCTCGACGGTCGAGACGGAAGGCCGCGGTTCATCTTCGACCGCCGCCGCTGCGGACTGGGCCAGCAGCGCCCCGACAGCGCTGGAAATCAACAGGGTGGCACGCTTGAGCTTCATCCTAATCCCCTCGTGTTGTCGGCGACGACGGCCCAAACCGCCCCGCCCGAGCTCGGACGGATTCTCCGTTCTCGACCTCGGCCCATTACGCGAATTTAATCCCATTTAGGACAATGTTATCCCAATCAGAAAATTGTCAACGCGCTTTGCGGTGCGGATAGGATGGTTCGCGCATTTCGGCGCGACGGACCCAGGGATCGATCAGTCGAAGGAGGATGGCGGCGATGATCGCCAGCGTGGCCAGCAGGGCGAAATAGGCCGTGTGAGGCATCCGGCTCCACAAAGTTCCGACCAGGCCAGCGCTCAGGCTGCCGGCGAAGATTGTCAGGTACCAGGCCGCCACGGTGGTCGCTCCAAATCCGGGGGGTGCCAGGCGCGCAAACAGGCCAAGACCGGTTGGCAGGATGAACAACTCGCCGAAAGTGTAGATCGCGAAGAACAGCACCAACCACAACCAGTGGGCCTTGCCGCCGCTGAACGCCTCGACCACGCAGAGCATCAGGTAGGCGCCGGCCACGATCAGGGCCCCAGTCGCCATCCGCACGGCCGGCGAGGTGTCACGCCCGACATCGGCCCGCCGCTTCCAGCCGGCCAGCAGTACCGGCGTCATGGCCATGACCAGCAGCGGGTTCAGCGATTGGAACCAGGTCATCGGCACGGCCCAGGCGCCAAGCACCCGGTCGACGCCGGTGTCGGCCCACAGGGCCACCGTGTTGCCCGCCTGCTCATAGGCTCCGCGGAAAACGGTCACCGACATAGCCACGGCGGCCAACACGAGAATCGTCGGCAGGCCCAGCCGGCCGCGCTCGACTGGCGGCGCGCCTCTCGTCCGCCCCTGCTCGGCCGGCAGATAGCGCTGCCCCCACAGATAAATCAGCAATCCCGCCAACATCCCCAGGCCCGCCGCCGCGAAGCCGATGTGCCAGCCGAACACCTCGCCCAGCGTGCCGCACAGCAGTGGAGCCAGAAAGCCGCCGATGTTGATGCCCAGATAATAGATGTTGTACGCCCAGCCGCGCCGGGGATCGTCCTCTGCGTAGAGGTCGTTGATCTGACTGGGCAGGCTGGGCAGGAACAGGCCGTTGCCTAGGGCAATGGTCGCCAGGGCGAGATAGAGCAGGCTCTCGAACCCCATCATGAAATGGCCCGCGGCCATGACGCTGGCGCCGACGATGATCGCCCGGCGCTTGCCTAGCAGCCGGTCGGCGATCACCCCGCCGACGATGGGCGTGAAGTAAGCGCAGGCCGTATAGGTCCCGTAGATCAGGGACGCGGTCCCCTGGGCGATCAGGAGCTGCTTGGTCATGTAATAGACCAGCAGGGCGCGCATGCCGAAGTAGGAGAACTGCTCCCACATGTTCGTAAGGAAGAGGACGGTCAGGCCGCGCGGCTGACCGAACCACGGCGAGACCGACGCGGGCCGGCCGCTCATGCGGCGACGGCCGAGGCCGGATCGCCCCAAACGTCCTCGCCCGCCCACACCGCGCCGTCGCTGTAGACGACACCGGGCGGCCGGTCCTTGGCCAGAAAGGTCGGCCCATCCAGGTCGACGAGGTCGCAGACCTGGCCGAGCACGAAGCCGGGCCCCGTGGCCAAGCTGGTGCCGACCATGGTCCCGACCATGACGCCCAGCCCCAGCCGCCGCGCCTTGGCGGCCATCAGCAGCCCCTCGGTCAGACCGCCGCACTTGTCGAGCTTGATGTTGATGACCTGGAAACGTCCGATCGCCGCCGCCACGTCGGCCAGCGACACGCAGCTTTCATCGGCCGCGATCGGGATCGGGCTGGCGACGCCTTCCAATTCGGGCTCGTGGCCGCGCGCCAGAGGCTGCTCCAGCAAGGAGACACGCTGTTCGACCAGGGTCTCGATCAGCCCGTCCAAGTCGGCGCGGACAAAGCCCTGGTTGCCGTCGACGCCCAGCCAGGCGTCCGGGCGGGCGCTGCGGATGGCGCGCACCCGAGCCTGGTCGAGCGGCAGGTCGCCCGTCAGCTTGATCTTGATCGACCGCGCCTGGGCATAGTCCGCAGCGCCTCGGGCCATGACCTCGGGACTGTCGGCCCCGAGGGTGAAGGTGGTGCGTAACGGCCTAGGAGGATCCAGACCTGCCAACCGCCAGACCGGCTGGCCGGTCAGCGCCGCCTCCAGCTCCCAGAGGGCGCAGTCGATGGCGTTGCGCGCACCGCCCGGCGGCAGGATGAAGCGCAGCGCCTCGCGGGTCGGCCAGGCTTCGAGCGCTGCGCGGGCCGCTTCCAGTTGGCCTCGCATGCCGTCGACCGTCTCGCCCAGGAAGAAGACCCCCGACGCCTCCCCACGCCCCCTGGCCCGCCCGTCAGACAGGGTCACGACGATGATGTCGGACGTGTCGAACACATGGCCGGCGATGCGGAAGGGCTGGGCCAGCCGCAGGGTCTCGCTGGCGATATCCAGGGTCAGCCGGCCCATCAGTAATGCACCGAGAAGGCCAGCAGGTGGAATACGAGAGCGACGTAGAACAGCACGAGCATCGCCAGGACCAGGACCAGGCTCCACAGCTTGCGCGCCCAGCCGCGGCCGTCCGTCCAGGTCAGCCACAGGTTCCAGCCGGCGGCGGCCAGGGCGAGCGGCAGCACGATCCAGCCCAATCCCTGCAGGGCCAGCATGACCCCGTCCATGCCTCCAGCCATGGCCGCCGGGCTGGAAGTCAGGGTCGTGACCCCGACGGCCCAGGCCACCACCAGGGCCAGCAGCAAGCCCGCCCCGGCGCGGGCGGCCCGAGACGCGGTCAGCGCCTTGCCCGAGATGTCCGGACTGGCCTTGTAGCGGCGGCGCACGAGGGCGACGAGCGGCCAGTAGAGGAAGGTCAGCAGCACGACGGCGACGCTGGCGATTAGGGCCGGCGTCACCCAGGCGGTGTTCTTGGCCGGGTCCGGACGGTCGAAGACCATGAAGGGCGAACCGAAGTCCCAGCTCCAGCGCACCGGCTTGCCGTCGACGACCTGGGCGGCCAGGCGATCGTGGCCGCCCACCTCGCGCCAGACAAAGGGAGCGATCTCGACCCAGGCCTTGGGGCGGCCATTGGGTCCCAGCACGCTGGGAACGACCAACTCGCCCTTAGGGCCGACCGTGACCTTGGCGTCGCCCAGCATGTAGAACAGCGACAGGAACGTGCTGTCGGCGCGGCGGCTGACCGCCCAGGCGCCGGCCATGGCCTTGGCGTGCTCGGCGGCGGTCTTGGCGTCGACCCGGCCGTCCGGCCCGCCCGCGTACGGCAGGTAGCGGTCCGAGAAGTCGCGGAAGATCGCCGTGCGCAGCACGCCCGCCGCCCCCTCACGCCCCCCGCTGTTCAGCGACAGATAGAGGCCGACACCGTCGTTCAGGTAGAGATGCAGCGACGAATGGAAGCCCTCGGTGTCTCCCAGGTGACCGATCACCGTGCGGCCGTTGATCGAGGTCTGGAAGAACCCCAGCTCCATGCGGTCCAGCGGCCCGATCAGCGAGCGCGGGTTCACCTTGCTGGTCGGACTGTCGTGCATCAGCCGCGCCGTCTCGGCCGAAAGAATGCGCTGGCCGTCCAGCTCGCCGCCTTGCAGGTGGGCGATCATGAAGCGGCCCATGTCCGCGCCAGTCGACGAGGCCGCCCCGGCCGGCGCCGGACCGACGATCTCGAAGCCCTTCGACGGCTTACCCGGCTTGTCGTAGCCCGTGGCGTCCGTTCCCTTCAGTTTGGCGGGCAGCGGTTGCCGGAAGGTGGTGTTGGCCATCTTCAACGGGCCGATGACGTGGCGATCGAGATAGTCGTTGAACTTTTCGCCCGAGACCCGCTCGACGATGTAGCCGGCCAGGGCCGTGCCGTAATTCGAATAGGCCGGGGTCACGCCGGGATCGAAGATGCGCTTTGGAACATGGCCTTTCAGATAAGCGCCCAGTTCCGGCTCGGGCGTGTCGTAGAAGATGAGTTCCTTGACCACTTCCTCGAAGCCGGCCGTGTGGGTCATGAGCTGGCGCGTGGTGATCGGCTTGCCGTTGCGCGCCGGAATCTTGAAGTCGAGGTAGGTGTTGACGTCGGCGTCGAGGTCGATCTTGCCGGCCTCGACCTGCTGCATCACGGCTGTCCAGGTGAACAGCTTTGAAATCGAGCCCGGGCGGAACAGGGTTTTGTACGGATCGACGGGGGTCCGCTTGTCGCGATCGGCGTAGCCAAAACCTCGCGTCGTCAGGATCTGACCGTCCTTGACCACCGTCACCACGGCCCCGGGAATGTCGCCCGTACGCAGGGCGTAGGGCATGTAGCCGTCCAGCCAGAGATCAACGTCGGCCTTGGTCAGGGCCGGCGCGGTCGAGGCCACGGGCGCCGGAGCGGCGGAGGGCGCGACGCCGACCGGCTTGGCGACCGGCGGCGACGCCGTTTCCTGTCTCGTCTGACCGTTTGCGGCGCTCAGCCCCGCCAACAGCGCAAGCACCGCGATCGCGGCTCCCTTGATCGTTCGCATCCTTGTCTTCCCTCGCCAGGCGGCAGGATTGCTCCCGCCCGGCCGAGCCGATAAATTGGGAGACAACTATCCTGATCAGGACAATTGCTATCCTGATTGGAAAATTCGTCAATAACCCATAGGAGTCGCGGCGCGTGCCTTCGAACGTCCACACGCTTGGAACCCTGCTTCGTGGACTGCGCGACCGGGAGGGCTGGACGCTCAAGCAGATGAGCGAAAGGAGCGGAATCCCCGTCTCGACGCTCTCCAAGGTCGAGCATGACCGCCTGACCCTGACCTATGACAAGCTGCAGCAGGTGGCCCAGCGTCTGGGCATGCGCATGTCGGAGCTGTTCGCCGAGGATGACGCCAACCCGCCGCAGGCCGTCACCGCCCGCCGCAGCCTGGGCGAAATCGAACGCGCCGTGCGCGTCGAGACGCCGAACTACGACTACTACTATCTACACACCGAATTGCGCGGAAAGCGCATGATCCCGGTGATCACCAAGATCCGCGCCAAGAGCGCCGAGCAGTTCGGCGATCTCGTGCGCCATGCCGGCGAAGAATACATCTTCGTACTCAAGGGGCGGATCGTGGTCACCACCGAATTTTACGACCCCGTGGTGCTGAGCGAAGGCCAGTCGATCTATCTCGATTCCAGTATGGGCCACGCCTACCTCACGGCCGAAGGCTGCGACGAGGCCGAGGTCCTGGGCGTGATGTCCAGCGAGGACGAAGAGCTGATGAAGGCCCTGCTGGATATCCACGAGGACCAACGGCAGGCGCGACTCTGACGCTCGAATAGCAGCCAGGCCGAGCGCGACACCGGAGGCCTGGCAACGCCTCCGGGCCACGAACTTCCTAAGCGTCCGCCCCGCTCCTAGAATGTCGCGATCAGGCCGAAGTAGTAGCGGCGTCCCATGTAGTAGGTGTCATAGACGTAAGGCGTGCCGCCGCCGATGCTCCGATAATCGTCGGGCGTGAAGCGCGAAACGCTGTCGTCCAGCAGGTTCTTGCCCTCGACGAAGAGCTGCATCGACTTGGTCAGCTTGTACGAGGCCCGGGCGTCCAGTGACTTGGAGCCATTCTTGAAGATCGGGGTGACGACCTTGTAGTACGAGGTCGTCGAACCGCCGCCGGCCGCCGGAATGCGGTTGATGCCGGCCGAGGCGTCGGTGCGGTCGTAGTAGAAGTCGCGGCGTTGATAGGCCACCCGCGCGTTCAGCCGGCCGTCGTCGTACCAGAGATTGACGTTATAGACGTAGTTCGACTGCTTGGCCGGCGGCAGCGCCTTGCCTGAGAAGAGGTCGATCGGCGTGTTGGTCTCGTTGGACTTGGTCTTGGAATAGTTGAAGCCCGCGCCGGTGTATTTCAGACGCCACGGCAGGAAGGTGAAAGCCGTGCGGCCGGCGATCTCGAAACCCTTCTGCTTCAGGCCGCTGGGCCCATCCTTGTAGGTGTTGACCGTATAGGTGTCGCTGTTGATCTCGTAGTTGGTCACGGTGTCAGTGTCGGGATAGCCCGACTTCACGTCGATCGCGTAGAGACCAAGGCTCAGCTGGGTGTCGCGGTTGGGATACCACTCGGCCGACAGGTTCTGAGTCGTGGCCGCGTAGCCCTTCAGCTCCGGGTTGCCGATGCGGCTGTTGCAGCTGTTCACCGCATCGCCGCGGATCGTGCCGGCCGCGTCGTCGTCCTCGGTAGATGGGTCGTTGAACTGGCCCGGATACTGGCTGATCAGCTTCTCCAGCGCCGCGCGCGTGGTGGCGTCCATCTTGCCGCACGTCACCACCGAGTTGCCGGTCAGTTGCAGCATGCTGGGCCGGGCGCGTTGCTTGGCGATCGAATAGCGGACCACGAACTGGTCCTCGATCGGCCACAGGGCCAGGTTGAAGCTGGGCAGGAAATCGTTCGACGTTCGCTTGATGTCGGTCATCTTGCGCTCGACGAACGTGCTGGACACAACCTTGTTCGGATCGACGATCTGGCCGGCGTTCAGGGCCGCCAGGATGGCCGGATCGATGGTCAGGGTGTTGACGATAATCGACGGCTGACCCGCCACGTCGACTTTCTGGTAGCGCACGCCGACATTGCCCGTGACCAGCATCCAGCGAAGCCGCGTCTCGAAGTTGACCATGGCGTAGGCCGAGCTCGTCTTCTCGTTGGTGGAGTAGGACGGACGGTCGTAGGTTTTGCCGTCCGAGGCCTGACAGCGATACAGGCAGTCGATGTTGTGACGGCCAAGGTCGGCGTTCTGACCGAGTTGGGCGAAGAACGACCGGTAGTCGAAGGCCGACCAGCTATCGAGCAGCGTGCCCCGCCCCGGCATGCCGCCGAAGAACTGGCGGCCCGGAATGTCCGCGAGGTTGTTGCTGATCAGGGCTTGGTACTGGTCTTGGGTCAGGGTGTGGATGCGATAGAGCTGATCCTGGACGGTGGTGGTGGGACGGCTCACCGATCCGAACTGACAGGGGGCCGAGGCCGGGGCCGCCGACGGGATGCAGTACTGCACAAGGTCCAGGGCGCGCGCGCGATAGAGCGTCACGCCTGGCGCGATGTCAAAGCCGGCTTCGCGCCAGGTGGTGTTGTCGTGGTCGCGCCGCTGCAGGCCAAACTTCACGCTGGTCAGCGGGCCGAAGTGGTCGAACTCGCGCGTGACATCGATCTGGTAGTTCGCCTCCGTGCTCTTGTCGGCATAGGGCGTGTATTCCAGTTGCGACGTCGCGCTTAGCCCGTTGGCCGCCAGCGCCGGGGTGTAGGACGCTGGATTGTTCAGGTCGACCGACGACGGCGTCAGGATCGTCCAGAGACCGTTCTCGGGCACCATCTTGAAGGTCGCCGACGGGATCGAGGCGACGAAGCTGAACGCGCCGTCCTCGCGCGTGGCCTTGGCCCTGCCGTACTGGGCGCGCGCCTTGACGCTCCAGAGCCCTTTGTTGAAGTCCGCCCCGGCCTGCAGGTAGTGCTGCTGATCGTGCCGCTGGATGTAGCGGTCCTGGGTGGTCCAGTTCAGCGTCGTCGAACCGTTCCCGCGGATCAGGTCGTACTGGGTCACGTAGTGGTTGGGATTGACCACCACGTTGCGCATGCTGGTCGTCAGGACGCCCGCCGCATTGGTCGTCCCCGTGGGACTGGCGACGCTGAGATTGAAGGCGTCGGAGTTCTGATCGCGGATGTTGGGGTTGTACGACGCGAAGACCGTCAGGTGATCGTTGACCCGGAAGTCGGCGCGGAACTGGGCCGAATAGCGCTTATCCTCGCGCACGCCCCGGCTGAAGCGCACCAGCGACGGAACGAAGTCCTCGAACTGCGCGAAGCAGTTGAGACGCGAGTCGGTCTGGCCGGACGCCGGCGCGGGCAAGGCCGCGCAGCCGGCCTTGGTGGTGACCGCCGCGGCGATCGGATCAAAGGGCGTCGTGAAACTCTTGGACGGTGAGTTGTCCTGATCGCCTAGCGGCAGATAACCGGACTGCTTGTCCGAGACGCGCGCGGTGTCCGTCACCGTGCGCGCGTCGTCGTAGGTGAAGTTGACGAGGATGCCGAGACGATCGTCGAAGAACCGGCGCGTGGCGAAGCCGCTGAGGCGCGGCGTCCACTTCTTCTCCAGCGAGTTGTTCTGATACTGGACGTTCAGCTTGATCATCGGCTTGGCGAAATCCAGACCGCCACGCTGCTCGATCCGCACCGTGCCGCCGACGCCGCCCGGCGTCATGTCGGCGGTCTGGCCCTTGATCACGTCGACGCTCTTGATGAGGTCCGAGGACATGTCGCCCAGGCTGGTCACCGAACGTCCATCCTGGTTGCCGGTGGAGAGCATCGACATGCCGTCGACCTCGACCCGCACCAGATCCGCCCCCTGACCCCGGATGCTGAAGCCGCCCTGCTCGCCGTCGTCGCCGACGTCCAGACCGACGCCGGCGATGCGCGCCACGGCCTCACCGACGTTCTTGTCGGGGAAATTGCCGATGTCGTCGGCGACGATCGAATCCTGGTTGGTGGCCGCGCGCTTCTTGCGCTGGATCGCCGATTGCTCGGCCTTGCGCGCGCCGACCACGACGATTTCCTCGACCTGTTCGGTGGCCGCCGTCGCGCCGCCGCTCGTGGCCTGCGCGCGAACGGCGCTGGCGGCCCCCGCGGCAAGCGCCAGGATCGACGCGCCAACCATCAGCCTGACGGCCACGCCGTCGGGTTTGTTCGAGACGTTCATGTTCCCTACCCCGGTATTTCCAGCCCTGAAGTCTTGTCTTGTCGGGCGCGGTCATCGCCGCGCGCCTTGTCTTCTTGGCCCGCGCCAGAACGTCGGAAACGTTCCCGCGCGGGCGGATAGTCTATCGCCCCGGTGCCGACCGCCTTGGCGGTCCGACTAACCTAGGGATTGGCCGCGGCCCATTGCGCATAGGCGTCCAAGGCCTTCTGAGGCCCGGCCGAATACCAGGAGTATCCGTTGCGCCGCCCCTTCGAGATCTCGTTGACGTCGTCGTGGATGCTCTTGCCCCAGTCGCCGAAGATCGGTTTGCCGGTGCGCAGGTCGTAGTTGCGCGACCAGATCGGGCCCGCTCCGGGCGCATCGATCAGCTTGCGCCCTTCCTCGTCGCTGACCTTGGTGAAGGCCTTGTCGTAGATGGCGTGGGCCTTGAGCCAGGCCACGCCGGCATGGATCGCGGCCTTGACCTCGGGCGTCGGCTTGGACTGACGCATCAGGAACAGCAGGATGTCGGTGCTCTCGGCGCTGGCCAGGGAATGCATCTCGTAGTCGCGCGCCGAGCTGGGCTTCAGCGTCAGCGGATCGACCTGCTGCGGCCAGATGGTCTTCTTGCCGTCCACCACGACCTGGGCGTCCAGGATCGGCCGAATGGCGCGCGCCGAGGCTGCCCCCGCTTCCTTGCGCAGAGCCACAGGCGCGAAAGCGAACTCCGGCTTGGCCTCGGCGACGTCCTCCAGGATCATCGCGGCCTCGGCCACGGCGTTGTCGTTGAACGTCACCGCGTCGTGGAAGCCGCCCTCGATCGGGTAAATCTGAGGCCAGCCGCCGTTGGGATACTGCGCTCCGAGCAGATAGCGGACGCCCTTGAGGATGCTGGCGCGGTAGGCGTCGCCGTCCTTGCCCGGAAGCTGCTGCTGCACCTTGGCCAGGAAGCGCATCTCGGTCGTGGTCGCGCCGTTGTCGAGCGTGCCGACGAAGGTCCAGAAGCGATCGACGGGCGCGTCGAAGCTGTCGTCCAGCGCCATGTGTTCGGCATTGTTGGCGTAGCGTTGCCCCTTCAGGCGCGGCGGCTTGGTGCGATCCTGGTTCTTGCTCCAGCCGCCGGTCGGGGTCTGGAAGCTGACGATGGTGTCGGCGATGGCGCGAGCCTCGGGGCCCGCGTACCAGGACGCTTCCTTGTCGAGCGGCATGTGACTGCTGCCAGCCTCCGGCGGAGGCGGCGGGGCCTGACCCGGCGAAAGCTCGGCCGCCAGGGTCGCGCGGTCCTGCTGCATCTGGGCCTGCGAGCGCTTGATATAGGCGGCCCAGGCCGCGCGCTGAGAGGCGGGCAGTTCGGTGAGGCGCTCGAGCGTCAGCGACCGAGCCGGCTCGTTCTTGCCGATCATCGCGGCGTGGGCGAGGACCGGAACCGACAAAAGGAGAGCGCCGACCAGCGCCGCGCGGCGGACGCCGCCGGCCCGCCGGCTTCCGACGGCCGCTTCCGGTGTCACGTTGATCGCGCTTGATGTGTTCGTCACGCCCTACCCCAATCTCGCTCTTCGCGCCGGCGAACTCGGCCGGCGGCCTTTGGGCCATCTTGATCAAGCGGCGTGGCGGCCACCAAAGCCAACCACACCAAAATCCCACATTATGGCCTTACCACTCCAAATATGGAACGCGCGAAGCGGGAGTGAGTCAACCACTAATGAATGGCATTTTACCTAGGTGCATAAACCAATTGACGCCGCGGCTCGCAGGCGTGTTCAGCAGGCCCTCTTCCGACGCAGTGCGCTCGGGCAGTTTCGCCCAGAAAAACGTTTCCTTTTCAGAGCTATGGAAACATCTCCCTCGACAGGCCCAACGCCCCCAGCCACGCCAGTTGGGAAAGCCACGCCGCCTTAAATTGGTCTATCCAATTCTTGACCTCGGCGCGCCGAGAGTCATCGAGCGGCGAATAGAGACGGAATCATGATGCGCAACCGACCGCGGGGCGCCCGGCTCGACGGAGCCTCGCCGGCCACGTCGTGGCACGGCGCGGGAGACGACGCTTAGGGCTGGCGCTCCAGCGTCGCGGCCATCAGGCCGATCACCACTTCGTTGGCCGTGGTCCGAACCGTCAGCGCGCGCAGCGTCTTGTGCGGATCCAGGGGCAGTGACAGCACGGTGGCGGCGCCGCCCGGAATCTCGCGTCCCTGTCCCTTGAAGGTCGCCGGGTCCAGCACGCGGATCTGACCGGTGGCCAGGTCGACGCGGGTCGGCGGCGGCGTATCGACCCGGAATTGATAGTCGTCGAGGAAATAGTCCTGCTCGATCGGCCACCAGGTGTCGGGATTGCGCAGCGGCAGACGCGTCGTGGTTCCGTCCTGGTAGGTCACCACCACCTCGCCATTGTCGAAGCGGCTCTGCATCGGGTTGGTCGAGCCGGCCATCAGCAGATGCAGACGCCTCGCCCTGCCCGTGAGCGGCGCGACCACCGCCTTGGGATAATTGTCCCACAGCGAGGTGAAGGCGATGTTGGGAACCTCGGGCTCGCCGGGGGTGCGGAAGATCACGCCCTCGGGCGTCGCGATCTGGCCGCCCTGCCCGGCCGCCAGACGGCGCAGGCCCGTGTCGTCGATCTTGGCCATCTGGTTCAGATGCCCCGCCCAGCCCCCGATCCCCTGGGCGGGCAGGCCCAGGGACGCCCCGGCCGGGCGGGGCGAGCGGTACTTGCCCTTGGCGAAGATCGCCGTGACCCGATCGTTGAACACCAGGTTCACGGGATCCATTCGCCCGGCGACGGCCGGATGCGCCGTGGTCGCAGTCGCCGTCGCAGTCGCCGGCTGAGCCGCAACCCCACCGACCGGCGCGAGCCAGGTCATGCCGTTGCGCGAAACGCGCTGAAAGGTCCTGGCCGACCCCGTCACGGGCGCGGCGATCGGCTGGCCGTCCCAGCGCACGACCACCTCGGAAGGCCTGTCACCTGGCGCGACGATTTCGATCGCCGGACCGCCGGCAGCGTCCGGGGCCGAGCGCCAGGCCGCCTCGACGCCGTCGATTTCGACACCCGCTACGACATCGCGCGGAGCCGGCAAGCGCAGCACGACCGTCTTGAAGCGCCGATCACCCGGCTTGAGGCTCCAGCGATCCTCGTCTCCCGCACGACGAAAGTCGTAGGCGAAGGCTGGATGCGCGATCGACGCGTGGTCCCAGTTGGCGGGGAAACCCGGCCGGATGACCATCGTCCCGGCCAGAGCATCCGGACGCAGGCCGAACAGTCCCTCGACCAGGGCCCGCGCCGTGACGCCGGCGCTGTCGGCGAAGTCGCGCTGCGATTCCCGGCGATAGACGTCCGGCCACGCCAAGGTGCCCATGTTGCCGGGCGAGATGCCCATGAACATGCTGGCCAACAGGCCGCTCTTGGCCAGGACGAAGGCTTGGTCGGCGCGCCCCGCCCGCCACAGCGCCAGCGCCGTATGCAGGTTCTCCTGGGTCGCGACATTGTTGATCGACCAGGCGTAGGGCAGCCAATCGGTCGTCGCATAGAGGCCGTAGTCCGCGTCGCTGGGCACGCCCGTCCCCTTGATCGGGATGCGCGGCAGCCGCTTCAAGGCGTCCGACATGCGCCAGGCGTCGGCGGGCGAAGCGACCTCGGAATCGATCGCGTGATAGTAGGTCCAAAGACCGAAGGACGGATGCAGCCGCTGCTCGCCCAGAAGGTCGCGGTACTCACCGAACGCGCCCTCGTCCGGCATCCACAGCAGCGCGCGCATCCCCTTCAGGATCGCGTCGGCCTCCTGATCATAAGGCGTGGGATCCTCACCGATCAGCCGAACCAGCTTCGCGGCCATGCGATTGTGATAGGCCTGATAGGCCGAAGCGTGGGCGGCCCCGCCGCCATTGTACGAAAGATGGTCGCTGGCCCAGATCGCCGCGTAGGCCTCATAGAGCGCCAACTTGTCCGGCCCGTATTCACGACGAAACAGACGCCGCTCCCAGGCCAGATGCCGCTGGATGGTCGGCCACAGATCGCGGGCGAGCTTCAGGTCGCCCGTCCAGTCCAGATGCCGGAACAACGCGTCGATATAGACGGTATTCATGTCGTAGTGCGAATTGGACAGGTCGCCGTTCGAATGCAGGGCCGTCTCGGCCCGCGCCAGATTGGCGTCCTCGTCCAGCGGCGGTACGGCCGCCGGAATGGGTGAGACGTTCTGCCCCTTGGCCCAGTCGCGGAAATGCTGGTCGGCCCGGTCGGCGCGGCCCAGGGCGTCCAGCCAATAGGGCCCGCGCCACCCCAAGAGCTTGGTCCGCCACGCGACCGCGCCGTGCATGACAGCCTGCTGGGGGCCGTCCCAGGTGGCCTCCGCACCGACATTCAGCGCGGCCATGGCGGCTTTGATGTAAGGGTCGGGCGTGTCGATCCGGACCTGCGCGCGTAGCGCCTGGAAGTGGCTGCGGGCCTCCTCAAAGCGGACGGCCAGCTCGGTTCGGGCGAAGGCCGGCGGGCGGATCACCGGCGCGACCGGACTGTCCGGCCGCCCCGCGCGCACCGCCGTATAGTCGACGAGATCTCCGGCGACATTGGGATCGACCCGCTGCAGGGACACGATCAACGGCGCGTTCGACGTAAGCCTCGCCCGTCCTATGGCGACGCCGCCCTGATCGGGCGCCGAGCTCTTCAACAAACGGCCCAGATCATCCCATGCGGTCGCATCGCCCCTGGAGAACCGCGCCGCGCTGCTGGCACTACCGACGATCACCGCTTGCGGCGCGCTCACCTCGAACCCTTCGGCGCCGGTTATGACACCATTGGTTTCCGCGAAGGTCGGCTTGAATTGGAACCACTCGGAGATCGGAATCTTCTCGGTGCCGATGTCACCATCGCGGACGCCGCGCTGGCCGGTGATCCCGCCAAACGCCCAGACCAGCTGCAGCCCGGGCGGCAGGTCGGCCCCTTCGACGCGTAGCGTCAGCCCCTCGGTGACGGCATAGGCCAGCGCCTCGATACGCAGCACGCCCTGTCCCAGCAGCGGATCGCGGATCTCGTAGATCAGCTCCCCTGGCCGATAGCGCGTGACGATCCGTTGCGCGGCGTGTAGCCAGCGCGCGCCGGACGGACCGGCGACGCCCAGCCGCAGGTTGCCGCCGCGCCCCGGCAGATAGAGAACGAATTCAGGCTTGTCGCCGCCATCGACGCGGAACGCGGTGTCGCCGCCGTATAGAGGCCGGTTGAAGGTCTCCGTCCCGTTCTCGATGACGAAGTCGCCGTCCTGGGGGTGATAGCGGATCGGACGCTCGATATTGCCGACCAGATTCGGCGTCGGGCCGCCGACCGCCGACGGCGCGGTCTGCGCCAACGCCCCAGTCGCGGAAAGACTGGCGCAAAGCGCAAGCGCCAGACCGGCATAGCGGCGACCTCGCGCCATCGGCATCCCCCTCCCACACCCGGACTCTGCGCCGGTAATCGATCCCAGTTTCACATCGTGGGATACCAAACCATATGTTGCGAGGCATTCGTTGCGATCGCAACAGCAGTCTTTTTGCGAACAGGCGTTGGCACATGTCACTCACGGGCCACTCCACCGCGAGGCAGCCGATTTGACCAATAACGCCAATACCACGGCCTGCCCATTTTTAGCGGCAAATGCAAAATGCCCTACCTAAATGTCGAACTCTCGACAGAAGATCTTCAAATGTATTATCAAATATTAACACATATTATCCATTCCTTTAATACACTAGTACACTGCGGTAACCTGCCGCATTACAGTAAGATGCCGTGCGATATACGCTTCAAGAGACCACGCATTCTGTGGCTCTGGGGGTGGCATGACGTTCGACATTATCCGTAAGGCCGGATGGCTGGTGAGCGTCCTGGTTTTCGGCGTCTCAGCCGCCCCCGTCGCGGCGCAGGTCTTCGAAATCGGCGCTGACGGCGCGGTGACGCGCTTCGATGGTCCTGCCGTGTTCACGCTCGATAGCGTCCAGGCGCTGACGCCGCCTCGCCAGGCGAGCAACGAAGCTGACTCTAGCGCCATCCAACAGCAAATCTCTTCTGTCGCCGCGACCTACGCGCTCGACCCCAAACTGGTCGAGGCCGTGGCCTGGCGCGAAAGCCGTTTCCGTCCCGAAGCGCGTTCGGCCAAGGGCGCGATCGGGGTGATGCAACTGATGCCTGATACGGCCCGCGCCCTTGGCGTGAACCCCATCGATGTCAGCCAGAACATTCATGGCGGCGCGCTCTACTTGCGCCGCATGCTCGCGGAATTCGACGGCGACGTGCGCCTTGCCTTGGCGGCTTACAACGCTGGTCCCAACGCCGTTCGCAAATACGGCGGAGTGCCGCCCTACGCGGAAACCAAAGCCTATGTCGCCTCGATCCTTAGCCGCATGGCCGTTAACGCGCCCATCCTCGGAGCTTCCAACTGATGCGTAAACTCCCCCTCGCCCTGGCCGCCACCCTCACCTGCGCCGCCGGCCAGGCCCACGCTCAAACCGTCCAGGCTGACCCGCAGGGGTCCAGCGCGCTTCTGGCCGGCGTGACCTGGCTTCAGGGCACCCTGATGGGCAATGTCGCCACCGCCGTGGCCGTAATGGCTGTGGCCGCCGTCGGCTTCATGATGCTGACCGGCCGCCTCAACTGGCGCTACGGCGCCACCGTCATCCTGGGCTGCTTCATCCTGTTCGGCGCCACGACCATCGTCAGCGGCATCCGCGCCGCCGCCGGGGCCGCCTGAACCATGACCGCTCCGCTGGATCGCGACGTGGTGTTTGGCGCCCTGACCCGCCCGCAAATGTTCGCGGGCGTGACCTACAGCTACTTCGTGATCAACGGCGTGGTCACCGCCGAGCTCTTCCTGATCACCAAGTCGTTCTGGGCCATCGCGGCCGCTCTGGTGATCCACGCGATCGGTTACGCCGCCTGCCTGCGCGAACCCCGCATCTTTGACCTTTGGCTGACCAAGGTCAGCCGTTGTCCCCGTGTACCCAATTTCCGAGCCTGGCGATGCAACAGCTACAGCGCGTGAATCCCAAGAAGGAAACCACCGCCGGCAAGCGGCTGCCCTACGCCCGCCACCTGGACGACGTCACGATCGAGACGCGCGACGGCCTCCTGATGCAGGTTATCCACCTGGCCGGCCTGCCGTTCGAAACGGTCGACAGCGAAGAGCTGAACTACCGCAAGGCCGTGCGCGACGTGATGCTGCGCGGCCTGGCCTCCTCGCGCTTTGCGATCTACCACCACATTGTCCGCCGCCAGGTCGAGGCCGCGACCCAAGGCGCCTTCGCCGACGCCTTCAGCGCTCAGTTGGACGCCACATGGAGCGAGCGCCTGGCGGCGCGGAAGCTCTACGTCAACGACCTCTTTCTGACGATCGTCCGCCGCCCGCTGCAAGGCCATGGCGGCGTCATCGACGGCCTGCTACGCGTCCTGAAGGGGACGGGCAAGGCCGAGGCCGCAGCCCTGCAGGTCGCCGATCGCCGCGAGCTGGACAGCGCCCGCGATAGCCTCCTGTCCGCCCTCGCCCCGTACGGCGCGCGGGTCCTGGGAATTTATGAAGGGGCCGCCGGCCGCTGCTCCGAGCCGCTGGAATTCCTGTCCTGCCTCTACAATGGCGAGATGCGCCCAGTGCTGGCGCCCCAGGGCGACGCCGGCGAGTACCTGCCCTATCGTCGCGTCAGCTTCGGGCTGGAGACGCTGGAGCTGTCGCGCGCCGGCGCCCTGGCCCGGAACTTCGGGTCGCTGGTCTCGATCAAGGACTATCCGGGCCAGACCACGCCGGGGATTCTGGACGACCTCCTGCGCCTGCCCTGCGAGATGGTCGTCACCCAGAGCTTCGGCTTCGTCGATCGCCAGCCGACCCTGGAGCGGATGAACCTGGCCCTGCGCCGCATGAAGGCCGCCGACGATGACGGCCTGTCCCTGCGCGCCGACCTGACCCGCGCCAAAGACGACGTCGTCTCAGGACGAGCCACCTTCGGCGAGCATCACCTGACCGTGCTGGTGCGTGGCGACACCCTGGAAGACCTCGACCGCTCGACCGCCGAGGTGATGTCCGCCTTCACCGAGATGGGCTCCATCGCGGTGCGCGAGGATATCAATCTGGAACCGGCCTTCTGGGCCCAGTTTCCGGGCAACTTCAAAGACATCGCCCGCAAGGCCCTGATCTCGACCGCCAATTTCGCGGGCTTCGCCAGCGGACACAACTTTCCGGTCGGCCAGGCGGACGCCAATCATTGGGGCCCGGCGGTGACGCTGCTGGAGACGACTTCCGCGGGCCCCTACCACTTTAATTTTCACAAAGGCGACCTGGGTAACTTCACGGTCATCGGCCCGTCGGGGTCGGGCAAGACCGTAGTGTTGAACTTCCTGCTGGCCCAGGCCCGCAAGTACAGTCCGCGCATCGTGTTTTTCGACAAGGACCGGGGCGCGGAGATCTTCCTGCGCGCCGTCGGCGGCCGCTATGAGACCCTGCGCCCGGGTCACCCGACCGGCTTCAACCCGCTGGCCCTGCCGGACACGGCGGCCAACCGTCGCTTCCTGGCCGAATGGGTGGCCAAGCTGGTGGCCGTCCCGGGCGAAGCCTTGTCGGCCGACAACGCCGCGCGGATCAAGGACGCCGTCGACGCCAGCTACGATCAGGCGCCCAGTCTACGCCGTCTTCGTTACTTCGCCGAGTTGTTCCGCGGTTCGCGCCGCCCCGACGCCGCCGATCTGGCCGCCCGCCTGGCGCCCTGGCATGGCGCCGGCGAGCACGCCTGGCTGTTCGACAACGAGACCGACGGCTTGGACCTGGACCAGTCTACCCTCGGCTTCGACATGACCCAGCTTCTGGACGACCCGGCGCTGCGGACCCCGGCCATGATGTACCTATTCCATCGCGTGGAGCAGCGCCTGGACGGCCACCCGACCCTGATCGTCATCGACGAAGGCTGGAAGGCCCTGGACGACGACGTCTTCGTGGCCCGCATCCGCGATTGGGAAAAGACCCTACGCAAGCGCAACGGCGTGGTCGGCTTCGCCACCCAAAGCGCCCAGGACGCCCTGGAAAGCCGGATCGCCAGCGCCATCATCGAGCAGGCGGCGACCCAGATCTTCATGGCCAATCCCAAGGCTCAGGCGAAGGATTACTGCGAAGGCTTTGGCTTGACGGCGCATGAATTCGAGCTGGTCAAAACCTTGCCCGACACCACGCGCTGCTTCCTGATCAAGCACGGGACCGACAGCGTCGTGGCCCGCCTAAACCTCGCCGGCGCACCCGAGCTGCTGACCGTGCTGTCGGGCCGCGAAACCACTGTTCGCAAGCTCGACACCCTGCGCGAACAGCTGGGCGACGATCCCTCGACCTGGATGGAGAAGCTGGTGAGGGCCGCGTGACGATTAACGCCTGCGCGCAAACCCCTGTCGACGCCCCGATGGTCCAGAGCCTGATCGGTTCGGTCGATTGCCGGGTCGACGACCTGGCCGCCAGCGGCTACGCGGCTCTGGGTCCAGGCTCGCCCGTCGCCCTGCTGCTCACGGGCCTGATGACCCTCTACGTGGTCTTCGTCGGCTATCGCCTGCTGCTAGGCCGAGGCGGCATACGCGTCGGGGACGCCACGGTGATGGTCCTGAAGATCGGCCTGGTCGTGGCGCTCGCCACCAACTGGCCGCTGTTCCAGACCCTGGTCTACGACACCCTGACCAAGGGCCCCGGCGAGGTCGCCGCCCTGCTGCTGGGCGGCTCATCCCACCCCTTCAACGGCCTGCAGGAAGCCTTCGACGGTCTGCAGAAGTCCGCGACCCTGATGGCCAGTCGCGCCAGTCCCGGCGCGGCGGCGATGCAGGGCGGACCGGGCTTTGGCGCCTTCGCGGTCAACACCGGCGGCATGGTCCTGGTCCTGTCGACCCTGGGCGTCCTGCTGGCCTCCAAGGTCGTGCTGGCCATCCTGCTGGCCTTGGCCCCGCTGGTCGCCGGCCTGATGCTGTTCGAGGCCACCCGCGGCCTGGTCGAGGGCTGGCTGAAGGCGATGATCGGCCTGGCCCTCACGCCGATGGTCGCCGTCCTGACCCTATCGCTTGAATTGACGATATTGGCCCCCTCGTTGCGGGCCCTGGCCGAGGCGCGCGCGGCCCAGCAGTTCGCCGCCTTCGACGTCGGGCCCGCCGTGATGGTGCTGGTCCTGGCCCTGGTCTTCGCCCTGGTGATGGTCTTGGCGATGGTCGCCTTGGGCGTCGTCGCCGCGGGCCTGCGTCTGCCGCGCGGCCTGGCCGGCTCCAACTGGAACGACCGGACGGCGGCGACCGAGCCCCTCCGCTATGCGCCCCCGCATGTCGAGCCGATGAGCCGCGCGGCCACTGTCGCCGCCGCGGCCGCGGCCCTGGACCGTCGAGACGCCGCCGCCGTCGCCTCCGCCCCCGTGACGCCGCGGCTGCTGACCGTCGTCGCCGCGGATCGCGGCGCCGGCCAGACCCGCCCCGCCTACGCAGCCCCGAGCGCGCCACTCGGCCAGACCTACCGCCGCACACCCGCCCCGCGCCGCGCCGCCTCGGACGCCCGGAGAGATCAGTGACCCTCGCTTACCCCCGCTCGCTGCTGACCGCGCTCGCCTGCGCCGCCCTGGGGGTCGCGGCCCTGGCCGGTCCCGCCGCGGCCGCCGACGCCCCGCGTCCTGGCGCCGTAGACCCGCGCATCCGCACCGTGGCTTACGACCCTGACCAAGTCGTGCGCCTGACCGGCTATTTCGGCATCCAGACCATGTTGGAGTTCGCCCCGGACGAGCGGATCGAGAACGTCTCGATCGGCGACGCCATGGGCTGGCAAGTGACGCCGAACAAGAAGGCCAATCTGCTGTTCCTGAAACCCCTGGACCGCACGGCCACCACCAACATGACGGTGGTGACCGACCGCCGCCGCTATGTGTTCGAGCTGGTGGTCGCGGGTCCCAAGGCCACAACCAAGGATCTGGCCTACGTCGTCCGCTTCCTTGTCCCCCCACCCGCGCCCGTCTTCGCCGTGGCCGCGGCGCCGGCGCCGCCCGCCGCGCCCGTGGTCCGCAACAGCGCCTATACGGTGAAGGGCGAGGCTGCCCTCCAGCCGACCAAGGTCTTCGACGACGGCGCGGCCACCTATTTCGCCTGGCCTGTCCAGGCCGACCTGCCGGCGGTGTTCGTCGTCGGCGCCGATGGCGTCGAGGGGCTGGCCAACGCCGCGGTTCGCGACGGCTATCTGGTCGTCGACCAACTGGCCCCGCGCTTTGTCCTGCGCTCTGGCAAGGCCAGCCTGATCGTCACCAACGGCGCGTTCCCCTCCCACCAGGAGGCCGCCCGATGAGTGTCCAGGATCCGCGCCAGTCCGCCCAGGTGCAGGACGATCTCGCCGCCGCCGACACTCAGGTCCGCCCGGCCATCGCCCGCGCGCACGCCGGCCTGCCGACGCCGGTGATCCTGGCCGGCTTCGGCGCGCTCGGCGTCGGCGTGTTCCTGTGGATGGCCGGCCATCGCGCCGACGCGCAACCGCGCCCTGAGCGCCCCGCCAAGGTCGCTACCGTCGCCACGACCGCCCAGACAACGCCGCAAGCGCTGGCGCCGGTCATTCCCGGCCCGCAGTTCACCGAGAACAACAGCCTGCCGCCGACGCCGGCTCAGGTCGCGGCCATGAGCGCCGAGCCGCTGCCGCCGGTCCCGTCCGTCGACGTGGACCAGCGCCGGCGCGCCCCGACCCTGGTGGTCGACTTCGGCGGCGCGCCCGCGCTGATCAAGACCAGCGCCGAGACAACGCCCTCGACCATGATGGGCAAGGTGGCCCCGGCCGCCGACATCGGCCTGAACCCAGATGAGAGGTTCGCCGATCGCCTCTCGGCCGACGACGCCGAACCGGCCAAGGCCACGGCCATGCGCGACCTGGACGCGGTCATCCCGCAGGGCGCGGTGATCCCGGCGGTGATGGAGACGGCGATCAATTCCGACCTGCCGGGTCTGGCCCGCGCCATGGTCACCCGCGACGTCAAGAGCTTCGACGGGTCCAACGTCTTGATCCCGCGCGGCAGCCGGGTGATCGGCCAGTACAGGTCGGGCGTGGCCCTGGGCGCCTCGCGTATCTTCGTGATCTGGACACGCGTGATCCGGCCCGACGGCGTCTCGATCCAGATCGCTTCGCCGGCCGCCGACCCGCTGGGACGCGGCGGCCTGCAGGGCAAGGTCGACCGCCACTTCTTCAGCCGCTTTGGCGGGTCGATCCTGATGTCAGTACTAAACGCCGGCGTCGCCGCCGTCGGCAACGCCCGTTCGACCTCGCAGATCTACATCGGCTCGGCGTCGCAAGCGGCCAGCATGGCCGGCACGGTGATGAAGAGCGATCAGGTCTCGCCGACCATCCAGACGCCGCAGGGCGCGCCGGTGACGATCTTCGTGGCCCGCGACCTCGACTTCTCGGGCGTGCGCCGATGACCGCGCTGGCGTCCACGCCGAAGTTTGGCGTCTATCTCGAAGCCTATCTCGCGCCGCTCGCGCCGTGGCTAGCCGATCCTGCCGTTACGGATCTCTACGTGAACCGGCCCGGCGAGCTATGGGTCGAGCGCCTAGGCGGCGGCGTCGAACGCGTTGAAGTCCCCGCCCTGGATGAGACTAACCTCTGGCGCCTCGTCCGCCAGGTCGCGAGCCTGTCCAGCCAGGGCGTCAGCCGCGAGCACCCCCTGCTCTCGGCCGTCCTTCCTGACGGCGCGCGGGTGCAGGTCGTGGCCCCGCCGGCGACGCGCGAGGGCCTGGCCCTGGCGATCCGCAAGCACGTGGTCAGCGACCTTTCCCTGGCCGACTACGCCGCGACGGGCGCCTTCGACCAGGTCATGGCCCCCAAGACCAATGCCGACGCCATCCTACGCGCCTTCCTCGACGCCGGCGATATCCGCAATTTCCTGGCCACCGCCGTGCAGGCGGGCAAGAACATCGTCGTCAGCGGCGGCACCTCGACCGGCAAGACCACCTTCCTGAACGCGCTCCTCAAGGAAGTCCCGCTGGACCAGCGCCTGGTGCTGATCGAGGACGCGCCCGAGATTCGCCTGGCCCATCCCAACGCCCTTGGCCTGGTGGCCGTGCGCGGCGAGCAGGGCGAGGCCCGGGTCACGGCTGAGGACCTGTTGCAGGCCTCGCTGCGCCTGCGCCCCGACCGGATCATCCTGGGTGAGTTGCGGGGGGCCGAGGCCTTCTCGTTCCTGCGCGCGGTGTCCAGCGGTCATCCCGGCTCAATGACCACCGTCCATGCCGACGATCCGGCCGCCGCGGTCGACCAGTTGGCGCTGATGGCCTTGCAAGCCGGCGCCAATCTGCGCCGCGCCGACGTCGTCGATCACGTCGGACGCGTCGTCGACGTCTTTGTTCAACTCCATCGTCAGAATGGTGTCCGAGCGGTGCGGGAGGTCGTCTTCCAGAACCGCTAAGCCACAGCTTTTGTTCAGTTTTCAGTTTCAGGCGCGCCGCCTCCGCGACGCGTCAAGGGTACTGTCATGCATAAATCTCACTTGAGCTCGGCGGCGGCGCTGAGCGTCTCGCTCCTCGTGTCGGCTTGCGGCGGATCCGGCGCCGGCGACGCGCCCCCCACACGTTCGATCACGGCAGCCGGCGGAGCTCCCGCAATCGCGCTTGCCCCGTCGGGCGATATCCAACCCGACGAGGCCGCGCGGTTCGCCAAGCAAGCCAGCTTTGGTCCGACCCCAGCGCTGATCAACGCCATCGTCGCCAAGAAGTCGATCGCGGCCTGGTTGGACGAGCAGTTCACCCGGACCTCGAGCAGCTACGCCGACCTGGCCGCCAAACCGGTGCCCAGCAATTTCTGCTCAACACAGTTTGCCTCCGGCACGGCGGAGCTAAACAACTGCAACCGCGACAACTTCACGGCTACGCCTATGCAGATGCGGTTCTACGCCAACGCTATCGGCGGCGAAGATCAGTTGCGGCAGCGCGTGGCCTTCGCCCTATCGCAGATCGTGGTCGCCTCGGCCGTCGACGTCGGCAACACCGCTGGCCTTGCGACCTTCAACCAAATCCTGCTCTCCAACGCGTTCGGCAACTATCGCGACATCCTCAAGATGGTCACCCTGAACCCGTACATGGGCGACTATCTGGACATGGCCGACTCCAACAAGAGTCAGCCCAACGAGAATTACGCCCGCGAGCTGATGCAGCTGTTCTCGGTCGGAACGATCCTCCTGAACCCCGACGGCACGCCCCAGATCGACAATACCGGCGCGACCATCGCCACCTACAGCAACACCGACGTCAAGGAAGTGGCCCGAGCCCTAACCGGCTGGACCTATGCCCGGCTGAACGGCGCGGCCCTGACCGACAACACCAATCGCGACTGGACCCAGCCGATGGTGATGTACGCCGCGCGCTACGACACCGGGGCCAAGACCTTCCTGGGGCGGACCGTGCCGGCCAACGCGACGCAGCAGGCCAGCGTCGACGCCGTCGTGGACGCCGTCTTCAACCACCCCAACACCGGCCCGTACATCTGCAAGCGTCTGATCCAGCAGCTGACCTTGGCCAACCCGACCCCAGCCTATGTCGAGCGCGTCGCCGCCGTTTTCGCCAACAACGGTTCGGGCATCCGCGGTGACATGAAAGCTGTGATCCGCGCCATCTACCTGGATAGCGAGGCCCAGTTGGTCTCGCAATTGCCGGGCAAGGTGAAGGAGCCGGTGTTGCTGGCCACCTCGCTGGCCCGGGCCGTTGGCTTTACGACCGATGGGTACGCTTTCACCACCCGCGACGCCGGCATGGGCCAAGCCCCGTTCCGGGCGCCGTCCGTGTTCAACTTCTATCCTTATGAGTTCCCGCTGCCGCAAGGCGCAGGTCTCGTCAGCCCGGTCAGCAAGCTGATGACCACCTCCACCACCATGGCGCGGCACAACTTCCTCTACGACTGGACCGTCGGGGGCGACGCCACGCGAAGCGAGTTCAAGCCCACCTTGGGCGCGACCGGCGCGGTTCCCGATTGGGCCTCATGGGAAGCCCTTGGAACAGACGACGGCAAGATCCTCGACCGCATCAACCTCGTCATGCTGAACGGCACCATGACCAAGGCCCAGCGCCAGTCGCTGCTCACGGCTATGGTCGCGATCAAGAACAGCAACCCCACGCTGCAGACCCGCAAGCGCGCTCAGATGGCGCTCTACGTCGTCGCCTCCTCCCCTTTCTTCCAAGTCGATCGGTAAGCGTCATGTCCGTCTCTCGTCGTGAACTCCTGCGCCTGACCGCCGGCGGCTCGGCCATCGCCGCGCTCGGCCAGCTTGGCCTCTCCAGCGCTCTGGCGGCTGATACCTCGGGCTATCGCGCCATGGTCGGGGTCTTCCTGTTCGGCGGCAACGACGCCTGGAACATGGTCGCTCCCACCGACGGCCGATACGCCGACTACGCCAAGCAGCGCGGCTCGGGGCTGGCCCTGGCGCAAAGTAGTCTTGTGCCGCTGACCGGCACGGCCTTCGGCCTGCATGCCGCCATGGCCCCGCTGAAGACCGCCTGGGACGAAGGGGCGCTGAGCGTGGTGCTCAACACCGGCACCTTGTTCGCCCCGCTGACCAAGGCCCTCTACACCAGCCGTCCTGACCTGCGGCCCGTCAACCTGATGTCCCACGAGGACCAGCAGAACCAGTGGCAGGGCATGCGCACCCGCGCCGTCAACAACGACGGCTTCATGGGGCGGATCAACGACCGCGCCCAGGCCGCCAGCCTGCCGCCGCTGATCTCGATCGCCGGCTCCAACCTCTGCCTGATCGGTGATCGCACCGCGCCGCTGATCCTGCCCTCGTCCGGCTCGATCGTCCGCAACGGCTACAACGCCACGACCACCGACGCGTCCGTGAAGGCCCGGCAGGCGGCGCTGGACGTCTTCGCCGACGCCTCGTCCTACGGCGCGATCACCGATCTCACCAGCAAGAGCATGAGCAGCGCCTACGCCCAGGCGGTGGCCGCCAACACCATCATCAGCTCTACGACCTCGGCCGTGGATAAGCACTTCGTCCATCCGACCACGGGCGCGGCCCTCGGCTCGGACATCTCCCGCCAGCTCTTGCGCGCCGCCCGGATGATCGAGGCCCGCGGCACGCTGGGTCACGCCAAGCAGACCTTCTTCGTCAGCCAGGGCGGCTACGACACCCACACCAACGAACTGGGCGCCCACAACACCCTCTATGCCGACCTCGCCAACGCCCTGGCCGGCTTCTACAACGCCATGAAGGCCCTGGGCCTACAGGACAGCGTCACCGCCTTCACCATGTCCGACTTCGGCCGGGTGTTCAAAGGCAACGCCAGCGGCGGCTCCGACCACGCCTGGGGCTCAAACCATCTCGTCCTGGGCGGCGCCCTGGCCAACGGCAAGGTCCATGGCCGCTATCCGGATATGACCTTCGGCGGTCCCGAAGACAGCTCCAACGACGGTCGCTGGATCCCGTCCATCGCCACCGAAGAGTACATCGGCGCCATCGCCCGCTGGTACGGCGTCAGCGCTGCCGACCTGCCTTACGCCTTCCCCAACTGGGCCACCTGGAACGGCGGTGGGCGAGGCCCCGTGCCGCTGTTCGGGTAGATCTCAATGCAAAGAGACCGCGCCGGTCCCGCTCGAGGGCGAACCGACGGCGGACAGGGGAGGCTTAGAAACGGTAGCTCACGCCCAGTTTCACCGAGCGGCCGTAGCGGTAGTAGCCCTGTGGCAGCATCGGATTGCCGTTGATGCTGTAGGTGTTGGCCTTGTCGAGGAGGTTCTGGCCCTCCAGCGAGATGTCCATCTTTTCGGTGATCTTGTAGGCCGCGTGCGCCGTGACCCAGGTGATCGGATCGGCCTTTTCGTTGTAGCCGTTGCCCAGAACGTTGACGGCCGTGGTGAAGCCGGCGGTGCGGTCGCCCGAGAGGCTGAGCGAGACCGGGCCGTGGTCGTAGAAGACCCCCAGCGAGTAGACCGACGGCGCGATGCCTTCCAGCGGACGCTCCTGGTCGCCGACGAAGCTCTTGGCCCAGTTGCGGGTGTACTGCGCCCGAACGCCCAGGCCGTTGTCGAGGAAGTGCTGCAGAGTTTCTGTGATAAATCAACGGATTTACCACACCAATAGACGCTGGTGGATCCTGCTGGAAAAGCAGGGATAGCGGAAACGGAGCCAAGAAAAATCCGCCATGGCCGTTCGAAAAGGCGAACTGATTTGGTTTCCAACTGAGGCAGATCTGCGCCATCAGCCCACGTTGGCTCGGCTCGCTGCCCGTGGCGATGTTGTTATCTATGATCGCCGGCCTTGGCCACCGAGCTCCATCGCCACGCGCGTGGGAAGACTTTCTGACATGAGGCCGCGCCTCTGCGCTGTGCTGCGGCGCGCTTTCTTTGCCGCCAATAGCGAACAAGATTAGAATGTGCCTTTAGGCGGTAGCTGGCCAGTGGCGCTGGCGCTCAACTGGAGCATCCAGAAGGTGCCGCCCGAAGCCGGATCGTCTTAGCCCCACGCCAAGCTGGCGCTCACTACGAGGGCGACGAGGGCGCCAATGATGATCACCCCGGTCCACAGCGCAGCCGCACGCCACAATGGTCGCGACGACTTTGGCTTTTCTGCGGGATCAGAAAGCGCGACACGATCGGCAGCGTTCGGCTGAGGATCAGGGGGCGCGGCGTTGGCCGAGAGGACCGACGGCTGAGGGGCAGGCTCGTGAGAATCCTCCGCTCTCGCGGATCGCGATCGACGCCGCCGGCCTAAAACCAGAGCGCCCCCAGTGACGACGGAAGCGCCTACGATCGCCCAAGTCCAGCGTTGGATCAGTTCTCCGTGAGCTGTCTTGTTGGCGCTGCGCAACCGTTCGGCGGCGGCCTCTCGTTCAGAGCGCGCCAACGCCTCTTCTAGCTCCGTCAGCTTCTGCTTAGTGGCAACGTCGACGCCGCCCTCAGGTTTGCCAAGAGCGCAGGGCTCAGGATCCAACTGGAAGGCGGTCTCGGTTCGCTGCAGCAAGGTGATTAAGCTATCGACGCGGGTGGCCACGTTCTGATCGCCGGCCACCGCCACGGCCCCGTCAGAGTCGACCTGGCTCACCCCAGCCCAGGTGTTCACCCCGATCAATCGGCCGCAGGCGTCGAGCAGGGGTCCGCCACTGTTGCCGCGGCTGATTGTTGCGCCATGGAAAACTGTTGCGACCGCATCGCCGCCGACAGCGCGGTCGGAAAGTAGCGCGATAGCGCCGACAGTCGAATAGGGCGTCCTCGGCTTTATAATGTCATCGGCCGTGAGCTGAAGCATCTCCTCGGCCTTCCCTGGATAACCCGCCGCCCGTACGCGATCGGTTCGGCCAGGAATCGACGAGGTCAGAGGTAGGACCGGTGCCTCTAGCCCCGGGACCTTGATAATGGCCAAGTCGGGTGTGGGCCAAGTCCATTGGACCTCTGCATTCAACGCCCGATCGCCCTGCCCTGGTGTGGGGGTCACCCAAACCAACATGCCGTTCAGCCTCTCGCCGTCCGGACCGAGCGTGGCGGCCACCACGTGGCGGTTGGTGACAACCACGCCTGGGGCGACGACAAAGCCGCTGCCATAACTCTGTAGAAACCGTCCCTCGTCGGTCTGGCGGACGATCGAGACCCGGACTACAGATCGCTCGGCGTCGGATAAGGCGGTTTCTTCATTGGTTTGAGAAGACGCAAAAGCCAGACGTCCACCCGCCAAAACGACCAATACTGTGCAGATGAGCAGATTTGTCCGATAGGTCATATTAGGCCCCCGCAGAAATGGATAGCCTCAAGTAGCGGGCTAGGCGAGTCCTCGCGCGCTGGTGGTGGCTTTCCCTGCAGTCTTTTGTCTGCCTATGATTATTCCGCACCAAGGGGGCGCGCGGATGAATCGGGACCGATGGCTTGGCCGCCTGGTGACGGCGACCCTAACTATAGCAATGTGCGGCTGCTCGGCTGAAGCGCCGCAGGCCTGGGAACGTCTCGCCGAAGCGCCGTATGACAACATCAGCGACGGTGTGAGCAAGATCGCAGATGGGTCGCTCTATACGGTGAGCGGATCGAGCGATGTCACCGCCGAGGACGCGGCGAGATTCAGCGAACTAGGTCAAGCTTGGCTGGCCGCGCCCGCCAGCCGCGAGGCGTCCAAGGCGTTGGTTGATTTCTGCGCGCCAAGCGGCGACTCCGGCGGCCTCTATTACGCTCACATCCCGCTGCGGAAACTCAGCCGCAAGGCCGAGCAGGCCGCCACGAGCCTCTATAGAGCACTTGAGGCGCGTACGGACCTTAAGACACAGCTCCCGCCAGAGACCTCCACTCAAGCTGGGCCCTACCTCCTGATGTTGGGCGGCGATCCAGAACGAAAATTCGATCTGATGCAAACCTGCGTGGGACGATTTGCCTCGCAGAAGGGGGCGACGGCCTTGGTCGCTCAGAGCCTATTGCCGCTCGCCAAGTCAAAGGACGCCGACATACGGACCTCGTATGAGACCGCGCGAGAGAAGGCCGCAGGTCGAACGATCCGCGCCCTGCCCTACAAGCCCCTGGCCCTGGTCTGGTACGGCCAGAGCCAGGGCCCTTATGCCGCAATGATCGGATTGCCGGACGGCCCGCTGATGGCCGATATCGATCCGGTCAAGTTGTGCGGCCTCGACCCCGACACCTCGCCTGACCTGGGCGCGTCGAACTGCCTGCGATTGACAGCGGCCGCCTCACGCAAGCGCAATCACGGGTCGGACGCGCCAACCATCGACGTCACGACAGCCTGGCTGGAACGGACGCTGCCGCAACTGGAGCCAAACGGCGCCAGACCCTCCCCTGCCCTGTCCAACGTCGACCGCTCTGTGAAACTCTTGGGCTATCGGCTAAAGGAACTCGGCCGATGAAGACGCTTTTTGCGCTCGCCGCTGCGTTCTGGGCATCAGTGGCCGCATGGCCAAGCCTTGCGATCACCGGCGCGAATGCGCCAACGCCTATCCTATCGACTCAGGCCGTCACTGGCCCGCCGCGAGGCGCTACGGCCACCACCTTAGCTTCAACCGTCTGGACTGACGGCCTGCGCAGCTTCTGGCTCGAGCCCCAGGGTCATCAGTTTCGTCTCCGCGCAATCGACGCGGATGGCGCGATTGATACCGCCGACCATCTGTCGCCATTGGCCCAGAAGGCGATCGCGGCCGCCGCTGAGGAGTCGTCTGTCTCCGATCCGCGCCTCGATAGAAGCTCACGCGTCGAGTCGGGGTACGAGGGCCTGCTATCGGAGCCGATGGATATTATTGGCTTGCGCGAAGGCGCACTCCTGCAAGCCCATACTGGCACGTTCTTCGTCCTGGCATACGCGTCAGTGGCTAGTGACGGATCGCTGACCTTCACTAAAGCGCCAAACGGCAGCGTGATCGGGCGCTACTTCCCGGAACGCCCCTCGCTTTGGACTCGCCTTCAACGCTGGGTCGCGTCTCTGCTACCGTGGGTGTCGCCCCGGCTGTTGGCCTACGACCGGGCGCCGACGCCGGCGTTCGATCCTGCAGAGACCACCAACGACTCTTTCAGTTGGCCCATCGACCTCGTGTTGCGACAGGGCGGCGACGATGCGCGACGCTTTTTCGACTTCCTAGGCGCTCGGGCTTGGCGGCTCGACAAGGGGGCTGTTTTCCACCCAACTGCCTTGCGCGCGCCGAGCGGCTCTCAGGACCAAGCCGCTATCGAAGCCATAAGGGCCGCTCTTGAACGCGGCGGCGGCGAGCCGGCTGGCGCGTATTAAGGGCCAGGGAGAAATGGATCGGCGGTCATTTGTAGTCGGGACGCTCGCCGGTTCCACGAGCGCCGGCCAGCCTGATCTCCAGGTTGGTGATGTTCTGTTCGGGGCCTACCCCCATTCGCCATGGGCGTCTCTGGCCGCCGCCTTCTCCCTCGATCGCGCACCGTTCGGCCATGTTGGCTTGGTCGCTGGCCTAGCCCCTGCGCAAATTGTCGACGCAAACGGCGATCCCACGGGCGGTGCAGTCGCCCTGCGGCCAATCGCCGAGTTTTTGCAGGGGGCGCAGTGGGTGGAAGTGCGCCGACTTCGCCGCTCTTTCGTCGATCGACAAAGGGTCGCGCGGACGGCCCAAGCCTGGATTGGCGCGCCCTTCGATAGTCGCATTCTGCTTGATGACGACCGGCTCTACTGCACGGAGTTGGTGTGGAAGGCCGTCAAGGTCGCTTGCGGCCTGGATCTGGTTCCCGAAAAGCGTCGCATCGGACTCCGCCCGGTGATCGACATCGGCAGTTTACGCGCCAGCCGAGAATTAGAATTTATCTGGGCCGGTGAGCCCGCGCGGTTGCATATTCCCCGGCGTGCGGGGCGCTGAACCATCCGCCCGATCGAAAGCCAAGACCTGGAAATTGGCGCGCTAGCCCTGCGGGGCACTCCATCGCCCTTGCGCTCGTCGGTTCGCGCCGATGCGCGAGGGTTGCAATTAGCGATGGCGCGCAAAAACGAACGCCGATACCTTTCCTGCGTTGGGGGATGTCGGATGCGGCTGCATTGCAAGAAGCTTGCGAGCTTATCGTTTGCCGTGGCTGTGGTTGGCGCGGCAGTGCCCTTTGAGTCGCCCATCTCCGTCGCCCAACCGACTGCTAAATGTGTGACCCAGACCATGAGCGCGGCCGGACTGTCGGGCGTAAACAACTGCGGACGGTCGGTTCATTTCAATCTGTGCGCAGTCAGCGGCGGGGCGCCGCCCAACCGTTTGTCCAAGACGCTCGCAGCTGGCGAGACCTGGTCGCTACAGTTGCCGCCCGCGACCGGTCAAAAGCCAAGATCGACTTACGATTACTGCGCCGTCAAACCTGGCTCCAGTCCGGCCAACTGTCCCGTCACCTGTCCGGTACCGGGCTCGGTCGACCCCGGGTCGGACGAACAAATCTGGGCCCGTCGTCCTTCGACCGAGGACTTCCAACGCAACTATCCTGATCGAGCCCAGCGCATGGAAATCTCCGGCCGCGCAGTCTTGTCGTGCATGCTGGACGAACGCGGCTTGCTGACCAATTGCGCCGTCGTCGAGGAAACGCCTGCCGGATACGGTTTTGGCGAAGCGGCGCTGCGGCTGAGCCGCCTGTTTCGAGCCAAACCCCGAACGCTGGATGGGCAGACCGTAGGCGGCACAACCGTGCCGGTCACGCTCAGTTTTCAAGTTCCGCAATGACACCTTCGCAGCACGTTCCCGAACTGGTCATAAGCGCTGTTCTCATCGCGCTGGCCTGGAGCGATGGAGCGCGCGCCGACTGCGTGACGCGATTTAGACCGGCCCTAGGCGCCGGTGACTGGCAAGGCGCCATGGCCGATTACGTCGCTAAGCGGCAAGCGGGCGCAAGCGGTCGGTCCGACTTCACACTAGCCGTCAAGCGGTTGGACGCCGAGATCCAAGGCTTCGACTCCCTCAAGCCTGGGCCACTCTATCGCGTCGCCGAGACGCTCACCGATTTGGAAAGCGCGGTGACTGATATTGGCTCGTGCGAGCCTCTGCCGCCCCAACAAGCAAGCGCCTGGACGCGGACCCTCGAGACGGCCGCCACCGAATTCCTCGTTTCATTTGGCGATCCGTGGGAAGCCTATCTCCTTCGCCCTGGAGATCGTTTGGCCGCTAACGATCGTGGCCGCATTTACGCTTCGCCGATGTTGCGTCGCCTCGTGCAGGCTAGGCGGCCGGCGCTCTGGGCAAAGATTGATACAGATGAAAGCGCAGCGGCCGCCCGCGTCGTGGCCGAGGGCGCGGAGGAACGCCGGCAGGTTCTGATCGCTGCGAAGTCACGTCTAAAGGCTCTCGAAGAGGCGCGACTGGCCCAAGCCGAGGGCGAGCGGCGTGAGCAGGAGAGCGCGCGCGTGGCCCAGGCGGCCGCAGAGCGAAGCACCGCCATCCGTAAAGCCGCTACATTCGCTCTGCCCGCCCAAGCTGGTCCGTGGTCTCGCAGCCCCGGGGAACGGGCGTATGTGCGTGTTCTCAACGGGGTCAGGACGACCCTGGGATGTGGCGTCGCGGGCGGGTTGGTCCTGAAGATGAAGCGCCTGAACGGCAAGTTCGTCTTCGATGACACCGATCGAGTGGCCGTTAGGACGGTTTTGAATGGCCGTCCCCGCATTGTATGGGCCAATCTTCGTGGGACGGGCAGTTCCAAAAGCACGCGTCGAGAGTTCCAAGGCGAAGTCGAGACCACGACGTACTATTACGACCCGACCGAGGCCTATCTCTCAATCCAATCCCCTGAAATGATGGCGGCTTATAAGGGGAAGATGTTCCATGCCGCGGGCGATTTCCTCGATAAACTCAGCGCCGGAGCGGGCGGCGAAAACCCCATCAGCGATTTGATGAGAGGCCTTGGCGACTTGACGGCGTCCACAGGGACTATCGCCGCCCCCCTTGAGCTGGATATCGACGAGGTGAAAACCCAGCCCTCGCTGAAGTTGGTCGTTGGCGCCGCCAGCTGGACTATCGATCTTGAACCCACGCGGCCACCGTTCAAGAGCTTGATGGACGCCTGTTGGGGATAAGCTTCCGCCTCAGGCGTGCCGGAAAGCCCACAGCGCTATCCCTCCCCGTTGGGACCGACCACAGCCAAGCCGCGTCTGGAGCAGACCTCCTAGTTCCGCAGCGGCGGGATAGCGCCAAGTGGCTAGGCGCTGAGTGACGCTGCCCTGAAAGCGCAGCTGACGTGCTTGCCGCGCTGCTTCTCGGGCCTCCGCAAGCGTTACCGCTTTGAGCGATCCAAGACCCATTCGCCTTTCGCGACCAGCAATCCAGAATCGGAAAACCCATGATCTGCCGCCCGCTCCCGTCACTTGGAGATGGAGGCCACCGCCATCGGGATAGAGGCCAGGCGCGGTGAGTCGCTTCAGCGTCAGGACATTGAGTTGCTGGACCAAGCACGCCATGGAGATCGCTTCCGCCTTTATACGGTACAGCCAGCCTGAAGGGTGGATGTTGGTGCTCGCGAAAGGATGAAAGAGTGACGCAAAATCCGCCAAATCATTGAAAAATCGCGCAATTCCGGACAAGTCCGGACGCAGGCGGATTGTACTGGAAGTGGGGTGGCGGAAACGGAGGGATTCGAACCCTCGATACCCTTTAGGGGTATGCCGCTTTAGCAAAGCGGTGCCTTCAGCCTCTCGGCCACGTTTCCTCCTTGAGAGGGAGCGGTTCGATAGCCTGTTCGCTTCGCGATGACAACGCGATTGTGCGGAAATTCTGCATGTTAACGTCGCACTTAGACGGAGGCGCTAGATCGAACGCGGTTTTCTAAAAGTCGAGCGCCATGCAGCCCGTCCCGCAACCCACCGCCAACACCGAGAACGCCTCGGCCTTCGTCCCTTCGAGCGACGCCGCCGCGCCGCGCGCGGGGCGGCGGCGCGCCCGGACCGATGAGCCGCGGGCCGTTCCGACCCGGACGGCTGGTTCCGACCCGGGCGCGACTGGAGGCGCGCTGGCTGGCGCGCGGATTCCAGGTGACCGATGTCCTGGTCGTCGTCGGCATCGCCGTGGGCCTGGCCATGGCGGGCTTTCCGGTGGCCGCTTGCCTCTGGACCGTGACGACGCTGATCGCCCTGCACGCGGTGGGCGCCTACGCCTTCCCGCGTAGGCAGACCCTGCCTCAACACCTGGCGCGCGTCGCCGTCGCCGTCGGCGCGGGCCTGGTGGTCGCCGGCTCGACACCGCTGGCCTTTGGCAGGGTCGATGCGCCCGTCGTGAGACTTCTGGCGACCGCAGCCCTGGCCTTCGCCGCCCTGCACGCGGCCTGGTGGACGATCATCGCGCGCGGTCGCCAGCAGGGGCGCCTGACGCCCAACATCGTCGTGGTCGGCGCCACGGCCAATGCCGAGCGCCTGATCGACGCGGCCATGCGCACGGGTGAGGTCAACGTGCTGGGCGTGTTCGACGACCGCTTGAACCGCGTACCCGAGAACATCATGGGCGTGCCTGTTCTGGGCGACACCAGCGCCCTGCTCGACCATCGCATCATGCCCTTCGTCGATCGCGTGGTGATCGCCGTGCCGGCCTCGGCCGAGAGCCGCGTGCGCCAACTGGTCGACAAGCTGAGTGTCCTGCCCAATCCGCTGAACCTTTTCATCGAGATGGGCGGATCGGCCGACGACGACGCGGCGGTGACCCGCATCGCGGCCGGCGGCGAGAACGAACTGTCGGGCGCCACCACGGCCTCGCGCCGCGCCTGGATCAAGCGCGCCCAGGACCTGACGATCGCCGGCCTGGGCCTGGTGGCCGCCGGCCCCATCATGCTGCTCGTCGCCCTGGCCGTGAAGCTAGACAGCCCCGGCCCGATCTTCTTCCGCCAGCGCCGCCACGGCTTCAACAACGAGGCGATCCTCGTCTGGAAGTTCCGGTCGATGCGCCACGAGATGGCCGACGCCAACGCCGCGCGCCAGATCAGCGCCGACGACGACCGCGTCACCCGGGTCGGCAAGTTCATCCGCAAGACCAGCCTCGACGAACTGCCGCAACTGTTCAACGTGCTGGCCGGCGAGATGTCGATCGTCGGCCCCCGTCCCCATGCCATCGGCATGAAGACCGCCGGCGTGGAGTCGGCCAAGCTGGTCGCCGACTACGCCCACCGCCACCGCATGAAGCCCGGCCTGACGGGATGGGCCGCCATCAACGGCTCGCGCGGCCCCGTCGACACGCCCGAAAGCGTTCGCCAGCGCGTGGCCCTGGATGTCGAATACATCGAGCGCCAGTCGTTCTGGCTGGACCTCTACGTTATCCTCATGACCGTCCCGTGCCTGCTGGGAGATCGGTCGGCGGTGCGTTAGAGCGTGGTGGAGTCGGGTGCGAGCGGCCAGCCCGCCCCAAGCGCGCCATCGGCGCAAGGCCTTCGAGTGAAGTGAAGGGGTGAATTCCCTGGGGACTTCGTGGCGATAGCGCCAGCGACCGCCTCTCAGGGAATCTCGTGACCCAAGCGGCGCGGATCTCCGCGCCGTTTCGACATCATCCGAGCGCCGCACGGCGGCGGGTGGAGATGGATCTCTATCCGGCGGGCTTGCCGTGCCCCGCGATCAACGGCGACGCCGGCAAGGACGGTCCGCCGCTGAATTCGAAACAGTCTGAACCCGGTGGACCGGGTTCAGCCGTGGGCGAGCCATTCGCGGGCCTGGCGCTGGGCCTCGGCGACGTCTTCGCTGGCCATCTCCTGCGACAGCTCCTTGCGGTAGACCTTGGCTTCCACCGAACCGCGCATGGCGGCCAGGTTGAACAACATGTGTGCCGAGACGTAGTCCAGCGGCGCGCCGCCCTGACCGGTCGAATACAGCAGGCCCATGCGGAACAGCTCATCACCCGTCGAGGTGACGGTCGGCAGCGGCAGCGTGGCGACGATGGCCGGCGGCGCTTCGTTCATCAACATCATGGCTCATCTCCTCTCTCGAGCTCGCCCTCGACGTTTTGCCGGATCTGAGCCCGAGAGCAGAAAAGTCCTGAGCCACTGAACATATAGTTAAGCGCGCGGACATCATAAATGTCGCACCCAATACACGCGCTATTCAACGTGTTTACCGCGTATAAACGACAGTATACGGCGCGTTAACGCGCTCTTTGGCCAAAGAGGACCTTGCGGGCCTCTTCCGCCGCTTTCCCAGACGCTTGCAGCCCTCCGGACCGCAATTCCGCGCCAAGCTTGAAGCCCTTCTGAACCGCTTCGCGAGCGCCAACGCGCTCGAACCAGCTCCTCAGATTGGGGAACTCGTCAAGAATGATGCCCTGGTTTTTCCACGGGACAATCCATGGCCAGCTCATGAAGTCGGCGATGGACAATTGGCCGCAGATGAAATCGCGGCCCGTGAGACGCTTGTCGAGCACCCCGTACAGTCGGTGGGTCTCGTTGGTGTAGCGGATGGCGCCGTAGGCGATCTGGCGCTGGTCGGCGATGATCGAGGCCGCGTACTGGCGGAAGTGATGGGTCTGGCCGGCCATCGGACCGAGGCCGCCCATCTGCCACATCACCCACTGGTCGATCTCGACCCGGTCGCGCTCGGTCTCGCCGTAGAACTGGCCGGTCTTGCGCGCCAGGTACTGCAAGATGGCCCCGGACTCGAAGATCGAGATCGGCTGGCCGTCCGGCCCGTCCGGATCGACGATGGCCGGCATGCGGTTGTTGGGGCTGATCGCCAGGAAGTCGGGCTTGAACTGCTCGCCGGTCCCGATGTTCACCGGGATCATCTCATACGGCAGCCCCATCTCCTCCAGAGCGATGGAGACCTTCCAGCCGTTCGGCGTGGGCCAATAGTAGAGTTCGATCGGACGGCTCATCGGCCTTCCCTCCCCGCTCATCATCGTTGCTCGCAACATGGTCGCGATGCTCGGCCGCGCCAAGGCCTTGGCCGGGGAATCCCTGAAAGCCCCGTTCAGGCGGGGTTCAGCCGAAGACGTCCATCGTGCGTTTCAAGGTCGAGGGAAGTTTCTCGGTAGCGCTTCGACGGCGCCGCCCGACCACGAGGAGAAGACGAGATGAAACGTCTACTGCTGACCATCGCCGCTGTAACTTCGGTGGCCGGCCCGCTGGCCCTGACGGCCACCGACGCGGCCGCCCAGGATCGCGGCCGTTGGGAGCATCGCGACCGTGACTGGGACCGTGACCGCGGCCGGGACTGGGATCGTGATCGCGGACGCCCCGATCGCGACCGGGGTCACTGGGACAACGGCCGCCACAATGGCTGGGACCGCCACGACCGCTGGGATGGCGGCCGCCACAACGGCTATTATTATAACAATCGCTGGTCCTACGGCCCGCCGCCGCCCGCCTATTACGGTCGCCCAGGCTTCCGTCCCGGCTATACGGCCTGGCGTCGCGGCGCCTATCTGCCCGGATATTATCGCGAGCGCGGCTATGTGGTGAACGATTACTATCGTTACCACCTGCGCCCGCCGCCCCGGGGCTACTATTGGTACCGCACGGGCAATGACTACGTGCTGGCGGCCATCGCGACGGGTCTGATCTTCGACGTCATCGCCAACCGCTAGACCTGACTGCCCTTCGGCGGTTCGAAACGGCGTCCTGGGCTTTGCCTCGGGCGCCGTTTTGCCGCCATTCACGCCACAACCTCGCCGCGTATTGGGCGCGATGGCCCGATTGCGAAGTCATTTCGACCGCATTGACCAGCCAGCGTTGAACTCGCGTCACACTTCGACGCTGCAGCAATACGGTCAAGCCCCATGAAGACCCTGCGCATCACCACCGCCGCGCTCACTCTGGCCGCCGCCGCTTACGCCGGTTCGGCGCTGGCTCAGACGACGGCGCCGCAGACCACGCCGGCCGATCCTTCGCCGATGACGTCGACCGCTCCGGCCACGACGACGACGCCGCCGGCCACGGATCCCTCGACCCAGACCGCGCCGCCGGCGTCCGAGACCGCCGCCCCGGCTGACAGCGCCGGCACGCCCAGCTCGGCCACCGCGCCGTCCACCGACGAGCAGGCCGCGCCCAGCGCCGACAAGGCCGAGAAGAAGGCCAAGAAGCACAAGAAGCACGCCGACGACCCGGCGGCGCCGAGCCAGCCTCAATAAGAACAGTCCGCATCAACGAAGAAGGGCCCGCGGTTCTCGCCGCGGGCCCTCGTCATGTCCGGCCTGGCCCGGACGCCTATTCGACGCCGAGCTTCTTGCGCAGCAGATCGTTGACCGTACCCGGATTGGCCTTGCCGCCCGTGGCCTTCATGACCTGGCCGACGAACCAGCCCAGGGCCTGCGGCTTGTCCTTCACGGCTTCAGCCTTGTCGGGATTGCCAGCGATCAGCTCGTCGATGGCCTTCTCGATGGCCCCGGTGTCGTTGATCTGCACCAGGCCGCGCTTCTCGACGATCTCGGCGGGGCGGCCCTCGCCGGCCCACATGTGCTCGAAGACTTCCTTGGCGATCTTCGACGAGATCGTGCCGTTCTCGATCAGCTCGACCAGCTGGGCGATGTCCGACGACGGCAGCGGCGAGTTGGCGATCTCGTGGCCGCCGGCCGACAGCTTCGACAGCAGCTCGTTGGTCACCCAATTGGCCACCAGCTTGGCGTCGCGGCCCTTGGCGGCGGCCTCGAAGTAGTCGGCGCGGTCGCTCTCGATGATCAGCACCCCGGCGTCATAGGCCGACAAGCCGTACTGGCTCTGCAGGCGCGCCTTCTTGGCGTCCGGCAGTTCCGGCAGGGTCGCTTCCAGGTCCTTGACCCAGGCCGGGTCCAGAACCAGCGGCAGCAGGTCCGGATCGGGGAAGTAGCGATAGTCGTGCGCCTCTTCCTTCGACCGCATCGACCGGGTTTCGCCCTTGGTCGGATCGAACAGGCGAGTTTCCTGGTCGATCTTGCCGCCGTCCTCCAGGATCTCGATCTGGCGACGGGCCTCGTACTCGATAGCCTGCTGGATGTAGCGGTAGCTGTTGACGTTCTTGATCTCGCAGCGCGTGCCCAAGTGGCTGAAGCTGCCGGTCTCGCGGAACTTCTCGTAGTCGCCGGGGCGGCAGACCGAGACGTTGACGTCGGCCCGCAGGTTGCCCTTCTCCATGTCACCGTCGCAGGTGCCCAGATAGACGAGGATCGTGCGCAGCTTCTTGACGTAGGCGGCCGCCTCTTCCGAGGTGCGCATGTCCGGCTTGGAGACGATCTCCATCAGCGCCGTGCCGGCCCGGTTCAGGTCGACATAGGTCGCGTTCGGATCCTGGTCGTGCAACGACTTGCCCGCGTCCTGTTCCAGGTGCAGGCGCTCGATGCGCACGTCGAAGGTCGTGCCGTCGTCGCGCTCGACGGTGACGACGCCCTCGCCGACGATCGGCTGGTCGAACTGGCTGATCTGATAGCCTTGCGGCAGATCCGGATAGAAGTAGTTCTTCCGATCGAAGCGGCTCTTCAGATTGATCTGCGCCTTCAGGCCAAGACCCGTCTTCACCGCCTGCTCGACGCAGAACCTGTTCAGCACCGGCAGCATGCCTGGCATGGCCGCGTCCACGAGGCTGACCTGCTCGTTCGGACCCGCGCCGAAACCGACGGCGGCGCCGGAGAAGAGCTTCGACTTGCTGGCTACCTGGGCGTGGACCTCGAGGCCCAGAACGATTTCCCAGGGGCCGGTGCGGCCTTGGATCACTTTGGAATCTTGCGTCATGGCCGTCTCTCTACATCAAGCGGGGCGGGACGGAAAAGCTCTGGGACGTCGCCGGGGCGCATCTTCTGGGCCGCCGGGCCGGCAAGGCTTTGAGGCCGCCCACGCAAGTCAGGCCGTTCGTTTTCCGCCCTTTTTGAATAAGGCGGGAATGAGTCAAATCCGGCGCCATTGCGGGGCAAGGGAACCGCTGAGTTATCGCGTCGTTCATTTTCTCGAACAGCTCACTCACGGAGGTAGAAATGCCCAGCGCTTACACTGCCCGCCCTACTCTTAATTTCGATGCGCCGGAACCGGCCGTGACGACCGACTCCAATGCTTCGGCTCTGTTTCCGAGCCAGCCGGTCTATGCTCGCACGCCGAAGAAGAAGGCGTCGAACAACCTGCCGCTTCTGGTCGGCGTCCCCGTCCTGGCCGTCGCGGCCGGCGCCCTGATCTGGGGCATGACCGCCAATCGCGCCGAAGCCCCGACCGATCCGCAGTCGATGAAGGTCGCCGTCGCCGAAAGCCCCGCGCCGCTGAAGGCGCCGCTGGCTCCGGAGGCCACCCCGGCCCCGATTCCGCAGCCGACCGAGGTCGCCTCGAATGAGACGCCGGCCCCAGCTCCGGTCGCCCGCTCGACCGCACCCCGCGCCGCCGCCCCGGCTCGCCCGGCCGCCCGTCGCGCCGCCCCGGTCGAGAGCGCCCCGGCCGCCGAGAACGCCTCGGCCAATGTCAGCGCCACTGTCCCGGCCACGCCGCCGACCGTCAGCGCCCCGATCGCCGAGCCGACCCCGCTGGTCGTCCCGCCGCCGGCCTCGCCGCAACCGGTTCAGGCCGTGCCGGAACCTAGCGCGCCGATGTAATCCCCCAGGGTCCCACACCCCCGGAACAAAGAAGGGCGGCTCCGCGAGGAGCCGCCCTTTTCACTTTACCACCACTTCTCGGCTTTCGCGGAGAAGCCCGCGGCCTTCTCGACCGCCCCGGCGACCGAGAACACCGTGGCCTCGTCGAGGGGCTTGCCGATGATCTGCAGGCCCAGCGGCAGGCCGTTGGCGTCAAGGCCGGCCGGCAGGCTGAGGCCCGGCAGGCCCGCCAGGTTGGTCGTCACCGTGAAGACGTCGTTCAGGTACATGGCGATCGGATCGTTCGAGTTCTCGCCCAAGCCGAACGCCGCCGAGGGCGCGGTCGGGGTCAGGATCGCGTCGACCTTGGTCCAGGCGTTGTCGAAGTCCTCGGCGATGCGGCGACGCACCTTCAGGGCCTTCAGGTAATAGGCGTCGTAATAGCCGGCGCTGAGCACATAGGTGCCGATCAGGATGCGGCGCTTGACCTCGTCGCCGAAGCCCGACGCCCGGGTGTGCTCGTAGATCTCGGTCAGGTTGGCGCCGTCCTCGCGCAGGCCGTAGCGCATGCCATCGTAGCGGGCCAGGTTCGAGGACGCCTCGGCGGGGGCCACGATGTAGTAGGCCGGCAGGGCGTACTTGGTGTGCGGCAGGCTGATGTCGACGATCTCGCAGCCAGCGTCCTTCAGCCAGGCGATGCCGTCCTGCCAGAGCTTCTCGATCTCGGCCGGCATGTTGTCGACGCGGTATTCCTTGGGAATGCCGATCTTCAGCCCCTTCACCGACTTGCCCACGAACTGGGTGAAGTCCGGAACCGGGATGTCCAGGCTGGTCGAGTCCTTGGGGTCATGGCCCGACATCGAGGTCAGCAGCAAGGCTGCGTCCTCGACGGTCTTGGCGATCGGCCCGGCCTGGTCCAGCGAGCTGGCGAAGGCCACGACGCCCCAGCGCGAGCAGCGGCCATAGGTCGGCTTGATGCCGACCGTGCCGGTGAAGGCGGCCGGCTGGCGGATCGAGCCGCCGGTGTCGGTGGCCGTGGCCCCCAGGCACAGATCGGCGGCGACGGCGGCGGCCGAACCACCGGACGAGCCGCCCGGGGTCAGGGCCTTGTTGCTGCCCTGGGCGCGCCAGGGGTTGGTCACCGGACCGAAGTAGCTGGTCTCGTTCGACGAGCCCATGGCGAACTGATCGAGGTTCAGCTTGCCCAGCATCACCGCGCCGTCGCGCCACAGCTGGCTGGTCACCGTCGACTCGTAGGTCGGCGTGAAGTTCTCGAGGATCTTCGAGCAGGCCGTGGTGCGCACGCCCTCGGTGCAGAACAGGTCCTTGATCCCCAGCGGCGCGCCTTCCAGCGGACCGGCCTCGCCCAGCGCCCGGCAGGCGTCGGACTTGGCGGCCATGTCCAGGGCCTTTTCCGGGGTCTCCAGGATGTAGGCGTTCAGGCCGCGCGCGGCCTCGATGGCCTCGATGTGGGCCTTGGTGAGTTCGACCGAGGTGAACTCGCCCTTGGCCAGGCCGTCGACGGCGGCCTTCAGGGTCAGCTTCGTCAGGCTCATTATTCGACCACCTTCGGCACGACGAAGAAGTTGTTCACGGACTTGGGCGCGTTGCTGGTCACGCGGGCCGGGTCGCCGCCCATGGTGACGACGTCGTCGCGCAGCGGCAGGCCCGAGGCCACGACGCTGGTCAGCGGCTCGCAGCCGTCGGTGTCGACCTCGGCCAGCTGTTCGATCCAGGTCATGATGCCGTTGAGCTCCTGGGCCAGGGCCTCGATGCGCTCCTCGGGTTCGGCGATGCGGGCGAGCCGGGCGACCTTCCGCACCGTGGCGGCGTCAATGGCCATGGGGATCTCCTGAAATTCGAACGCGTGGGTTAGCGGTCCCGAGACGAGGTTTCAAGGATGGTTTCAGACGCGCCCACGCCTGATAAAGAGAGCCATGCCCGTTCTCGACATCGAAGACTTCGCCGCCGCCCTGCCTCAGTACGCCCCCGTCGTGGGCCTGGACCCGGGTGAAAAGACCATCGGGGTCGCCGTCTCCGACGTTACCCGCACGGTCGCCAGCCCGCTGGCGCTGATCGAAAAGACCAAGTTCACTCAGGACGCCGAGCAGTTGTTCAAGCTGATGGACAGTCGCGGCGCGGTCGGCATCGTGGTCGGCCTGCCGATGAACATGGACGGGACCGAGGGCGTGCGCTGCCAGAGCAACAGGGCCCTGGCCCGCAACCTGCTGCGCCTCAAGCCCGACCTGCCCATCACCTTCTGGGACGAGCGCCTGTCGACGGCGGCGGTGACGCGGGTGCTGATCGACGAGCATGACGTGAACCGGAAAAGACGGGCCGAGGTCGTGGACAAGATGGCGGCCGGCTGGATCCTGCAAGGGGCGCTGGAGCGGCTGCGGGGTTTGTAGACCTGACACTCGCCCCCTCCACGCTGCGCGCTCCTCCCTGAGAGGGGAAAGACGGACGCCGCCCCGTCTGCCCCTTCGGGGGCGGACGACCGCGAAGCAGTCAGGTGGGGGCCCGCGGCGTTGACCAGATTGTCCGCGACGCAACATCCTCCACAGCGCATTGCCGCCCTTCGCCTTCCCTTCCCCGTCAAACCCGCCTATGACGCGGGCTCATGACGGCTTCAGCCCATGACCCCGCCCGCGCGGCCATCGATGCGATCCGCGCCCGCGTCTTCGAATTCCCCAAACGCCATTTCCTGTCCGCTGGCGACCTGAACGCGCCCCAGGCCACCGACCTGCTGGACCTGGCCGACGCCTTCGTCGCCTTCAACCGGCAGACGTCAAAGAGCCTGGACCTGCTGCACGGCCGGACGCTGATGAACCTGTTCTTCGAGAACAGCACCCGGACCCAGAGCTCATTCGAGCTGGCCGGCAAGCGGCTGGGCGCCGACGTGGTCAACATGAACCCCAAGACCTCGTCGGTGGCCAAGGGCGAGACCCTGATCGACACGGCGGTGACGCTGAACGCCATGCGTCCCGACCTGCTGGTCGTGCGCCACGCCTCGTCGGGCGCGGCCAGCCTGCTCAGCCAGAAGGTCAGCGGCCACGTGGTCAACGCCGGCGACGGCCAGCACGAACACCCGACCCAGGCCCTGCTGGACGCCCTGTCGATCCGCCGCGCCTTCGGCCGCGTCTCGGGCCTGACTGTGGCGATCTGCGGCGACGTGCTGCACAGCCGCGTGGCCCGCTCGAACGTCGCCCTTCTGCACACCCTGGGCGCCAGCGTGCGCCTGGTCGGCCCGCCCACCCTGATGCCGGCCCAGGCCGAGCGCTGGGGCGTCACCGTCCACCACGACATGAAGTCGGGCCTGGCCGGCGCCGACGTCGTCATGATGCTGCGCCTGCAGCTGGAGCGGATGCAGGGCGCCTTCGTGCCCTCGACCCGCGAATATTTCCGCTTCTACGGCCTGGACCGCGAAAAGCTGGCCCGCGCTGCGCCGGGCGCCAAGGTCATGCATCCGGGCCCGATGAACCGGGGCGTCGAGATCGACAGCGACGTCGCCGACGATCCGGCTGTCAGCCTGATCCAGGATCAGGTCGAGATGGGCGTCGCCGCCCGCATGGCGGTGCTGACCAGCCTCGCAGCCCGCATTGAGGCTGTCGGCTTTTGATGGAACAGCAAAAGCCGATGAACAGCCTCAAAATCAAACATTCGAGCGTGGCGGGACGCCACGCTTTGGAGGCGAGCCAATGACGTCCGCCCAGCCCCTCGCCCTCGTCAACGCCCGGCTGGTCGATCCGGAAAGCGGCTATGACGGCCCCGGCGGCGTCATCGTTTCGGAAGGCGTGATCGCCGACGTCGCCAAGGGTCGCGAGTTCGGCAAGCTCAGCAAGGCCGTGCGGGTCGTCGATTGCGGCGGGGCGCTGCTGGCCCCCGGCCTGATCGACCTACGGGTGCGCACCGGCGAGCCCGGGGCCGAGACTAAGGAAACCCTGGCCAGCGCCGCCAAGGCCGCGGCTGCCGGCGGCGTCACCTCGTTTGTGGTCCAGCCCGACACGGCCCCGGCCATCGACGATCCCAGCGTCGTCGACTTCATCCTGCGGCGGGCGCGCGACATCGACAGCGCCCGCATCCTCGTGGCCGGCGCGGCGACCCGTGGCCTGAAGGGCGAGCAGATGGCCGAGATCGGCCTGATGCGCGAGGCCGGCTGCGTCTACGTCACTGACGCGGGCAAGCCGATCGTCGACAGCAAGGTCATGCAGCGCGTGCTGACCTATGCGAAAGGGTTCGACGCCCTGCTGGCCCACCGCCCGATGGATCCGTGGCTGGCCAAGGGCGGGGCGGCGACCGGCGGCGAGTTCGCCGGCCGCATGGGCCTGCCCTCGATCTCGCCGATGGCCGAGCGGATCATGCTGGAGCGCGACGTCGCCCTGCTGGAAGCCACCGGCGGGCGGTTGTTGGTCGACCAGATCAGCTCGGCCCAAGCTTTGGAGACGCTTCAGCGCGCCAAGAAAAAAGGCCTGAGGATCAACGCCTCGGTGTCGATCAACCACCTGTCGTTCAACGAGCTGGACATCGGCGACTACCGCACCTTCGCCAAGCTGAACCCGCCCCTGCGCGGCGAGGACGATCGGCAGGCGCTGATCGAGGCCCTGGCCTCGGGCCTGATCGACATCGTCGTCTCCTCGCACAGCCCGGCCCCGGCCGAGGACAAGCGCCTGCCGTTCGACGAGGCCGCGCCGGGCGCCGTGGGCCTGGAAACCCTGCTGCCGGCCCTGCTGTCGCTGTATCACGACGAGCGCCTGGCCCTGGTCGACCTGATCCGCGCCGTCACCCTGGCCCCGGCCGAACTGCTGGGCCTGCGCGGCGGCCGCATCTCGCCGGGGGCTCCGGCCGACCTCGTCCTGTGCGACATCGACGCCCCCATCATCGTCGACGCCGCGCGGCTGCTGTCGAAATCCAAGAACTCGCCGTTCGACGGGCGGCGGCTGCAAGGGCAGGTGCTGATGACGGTGGTGGATGGCCGTGTGGTTCACCGGGCGGAGGGGTAACCGGCCCGGTCGCATACCACTGATCTCCCATTGTAAAGAGGCGCCGATTTCAGCACACTTTCGCCGAGCGCTGTTCTCGGGGGACCACCAGATGACCGCGATAGATGCGGGCCGCCGCCCGGTGGCGACCGTCGGCCGTCGGTTCTATCTCATCCTGTCGCTGTTGATGGCGGCGGTGTTCATCGGCGGCTTTGGCCAGACCGTGCCGGACGACTTCACCCACAAGCCGGGCCTGCCGCTGCTCTACCATGTGCACGGCGCGGTCTTTACCTGCTGGGTCGTGCTGTTCGTGGTCCAGCCGGCCTTCATCGCCAAGGGCGCGGTGAAGCTGCATCGGCAGATCGGCATGCTGGGCGCGGGCCTGGCCAGCCTGATGATCGTCATGGGCCTCGCCGCGACGCTCATGGCCTATCACTACCACCGAGTCCCAAGCTTCTTCCCGGGCGGTGTGTTCTTGGTGATGAACTGTCTGGGCATCCTGGTGTTCGGCGGTTTGGTCGCGGGCGGCGTGGCGCTGCGACGCCAAGCCGAGTGGCATAAGCGGCTGATGCTGTGCGCCACCGTCTCGATCCTGGGGCCGGGGCTGGGGCGCCTGCTGCCGATGGACGCGTTCGGCGCCGCCGCGCCGGCGGTCATGTTCGGCGTGATCTTAGTGTTCGCCCTGGCCGGCCCCATCGCCGACCAGATCGTTCGCAAACGCATCCACCCGGCCTATTTCTGGGGCGTGGGCGCGATCCTGCTGAGTGACCTGCTGATCGGCCCGCTGGCCTTCGCGCCGCCGGTCATGGCCCTCGTGAAGGCGCTGGGAGGCCATTAGGCCGTACGACTTTGCCCTGTCTTCGAGTCTGCACTACACCTGAAGCTCACAACTCTCGCTTGCGCAACGGTTGAATTCGCGCGCAACTCTCCCTAGGGTCGAATCGTGCAAGATCTCGCCGCCGCCACCTATCTGACGCTCGCGATCACCATCGTCGGCGGCTATCTGCTGGGCTCGATCCCGTTCGGGCTGATCGCCACGCGCCTGGGTGGGGCCGGCGACATCCGCCAGATCGGTTCGGGCAATATCGGCGCGACCAACGTGCTGCGCTCCGGGCGCAAGGACCTAGCCCTGATCACCCTGGTCGGCGACGCCGGCAAGGGCGTGGTCGCGGTGCTGCTGGCCCGGTTCCTGACCCACGGCAATCCGGCGATCATCGCCCTGGCCGGCGGGGCGGCGTTCCTGGGCCACCTGTTCCCCGTCTGGCTGAAGTTCAAGGGCGGCAAGGGCGTGGCCACCTTCTACGGCGTGCTGCTCAGCGCCTGCTGGCCCGTCGGCGTGCTGGCCGCAATCACCTGGCTGGCCATGGCGGCCCTGTTCCGCGTCAGCTCGCTGGCGGCCCTGACCGCCGCCGTGCTGGCCGCGCCGTTCGCCCTGGCCACTGACCAGCCCTATCCGATGCTGGGCCTGGCCCTGTTCATGGCCGTGCTGATCTTCATCCGCCACCGCGAGAACATCGCCCGCCTGCTCAAGGGCCAGGAGCCCAAGATCGGCAAGAAGAAGGACGCGGAGCCCTCCGCCGCCGCTCCATAACCTTGGGGACGCCGTGATCCCGGGTCGGCTCTCGGACATCCAGCGCTTCGCCCGGCTGCGCCTGGCGTGCACCGAGACCGTCGGTCCCGTCACCTTCGACGACCTGATCTCCTGCTACGGCGCGCCCGAGCGGAGGCTATCGGGCCTGCCCGGCCTCTCCCGACGCGGCGAACGCGCCTTCCCGCTGGCCCCGCCCCCACGCGAAGCGACCTCATGCGGGCGGCCGGCGCGCCGGTCTCGGCGGTGATGGCGGCGCTGGTCGAACTCAGCCAGGCCGGACGCGCCGAGCTGCTGGACGGCGGGATGGCAGCGCGGCCATAACAGGCCCGCGACACGGAGCGGCTGAGTTGGACAATCTGCAAGAAACCTTCGACGCGGCCGTGGCCGCCGCCGGCGAAGGTCGGCTCGAGGCGGCCGAGGCCGGCTTCCGTGCGGTCCTGGCGCGGTTGCCCGATAGCGGTTCGGCCCTGTTCGGCCTGGGCGTTACCCTAATGAACGGCCGCCGCTTCGCCGAAGCCGTCGACGCCCTGGCCGGCGCCGTCACCACGCCTGAGGTCGAGCCCTTGTGGCGGACCTGCCTGGCCCAGGCGCTGTACATGACCGGCGACTTCGCGGGCGCGGCCGAGGCGTTCGAAGCCGATGGCGAGACCCTGGCCGACGGCGCCCGCCTGACCTGGGCGCGCGCGGCCGCCTACGCCGCCGCCGAGACCCTAACCGCCGAGGCGGCGCTGGCGCTCTATGGCCGTATCGCGGGCCCGCTCGCGGAGGATCCGGCGACCGTGATCCGCGAAGGCTTTTCGATCCTGGTCGCCTTCAAGCGCCTGGCGGCGGCCCGGACGCTGGGCGACTGGCTCGCGCACAACACGCCCGACGACCCGGTCCAGACGCACGAACGCCGGGTGCTGACCGAGCAAGACATCGATCGCGCGCCCTCGGACTATGTCGAGGCCCTGTTCGACGGCTTCGCCGACCGCTTCGACCAGCAACTGGTCGACAACCTCGGCTATGGCGCGCCGCCGTTGCTGGCCGATCTGGTCGCGCGTCGCGCCGAGCGGTTCGAGGCCATCCTGGACCTGGGCTGCGGCACGGGCCTGGCCGGCCCGCCCCTGCGTCGCTTCGGAGCCCGTCTGACGGGCGTGGACCTGTCCGGCGGCATGCTAGCTAGGGCCGCCGAGCGCGGCGACTATGACACGCTGGTCCAGGCCGAGGCCGTGGCCTTCCTGCGGTCCGCGCCCGCCAGTTTCGACCTGATCTTCGCGGCCGACGTGCTGGCTTATTTCGGCGACCTGGCCCCGCTATTCGCCGGCGCGGCGCGGTCGATGGTTCCCGACGGCCTTCTGGCCGTCACCACCGAGTTGGGCGAGACCGGCTGGCGCCTGCTGCCGTCCGCCCGCTACGCCCATGGCGACGCCTATGTCCGCGAGACCGCCGCCCCCTGGTTCGAGATCGTCGAGACCGCCGACATTCCTCTGCGCCGCGACGCCACCGTGGTCACCGCTGGTCGCCTGTACGTGATGGCCCTCAAGCCCGCCTAACCGCCGCTTCGCCGCGCCCCCTTGGCGAACAGCAGGTCTGACCAGCGCCAGTGGCCGCCGCCCAGGGCGAAGCGGGCCCCGCCCGGGCCGTCGTTCAGGGAGATCAGGACGAGGCCCCGCATCGGCTCGGCGCGGCAGGCGGCCGGGGCGAAGGCGACCTCCATCATGATCATCTCGCGCAGGCCGGCCAGCCCGTCGCCCTCTTCGCCGCTGGTGCGCTGCCAGTCGCCGCTCCAGACTAGGGGCGCGCGGCCGGCGCCGACGGTGGCGCTGTGGGCGCGCATCAGCGAGGCGCGGGCCCTAGGGTTCTTGCGCAAGCCCTCCTGCAGCAGCCGGACCATGTCGCAACCCTCGCCGCCGCCACCGCCGCCCGCGCCGGAGCCGGCGGTCGCCGCGCCCTGCAGCTCGGACTCGCCCAGCCCCATGACCCGACTGGGCGTCGGATCGCGGCTGGCCACGAAGGTCGGGACATTCTTGGGCGGCGCCTTGGTCTCACGCAGGGGCGATTTCGGAGCCGAGCGGGCCGTGGTCTTGGCCGGCTTCTCGGGCGACGGCGGCTTGGCCGGCGCCTTCACCGGCGACTTGGGCGCGTCGTGCGGCGCGGGCGGCGGTGGGGGCGGTGGCGGTGGCGGTGGCGGCGGATCGACCAGTTCGACCATCACCGAGGGCGGCTCGGGCGCGGGCGGCGTCACGTGAGCGGCCAACAGGATCGCCACGGCGCCGACGTGCGCGGCCAGGCTCACGACCAGGGCCACGCCCTTCCCGCCACGTCGTCTCCAGTGCGCCATCAGTCCGCCGCGTCACAGGCCGAAGCGCCGACCCAGGGACGCGACTCGACCATGGCCGCGCGTCAGGAACGTGGCGATTGGCAGAGCTTGCCAGCGCCGCGCAGACAACCGAAAATCGAGCACCCCGGGAGACGCAATCGTGGATGCTCTTTTGAAACTGGTCTGGATCCTGCTGCTGGCGGCGCCCGTGGCGGCCTTGGCGCTGCGGACGCTGATCAACCGGCTGCCGGCGCGGAGTCAGGAGGCCGCGGCGAAGCCCCTATCGCTGGTCCTGGGCGTCTTCTTGGTCGTGGTGATCCTCGCGAACTTGGCGGGGATCCGCTTCGTGCCGCTGATCGCCAACATCTGGACGCTGGCCGCCGCCTACTTCGCCTACTGTTTCCTCGCCTTCGGCATCGGCCGCCTACCCCTGCCCGGCCTCGTCCGGTCTTTGGCCCTGGTCGTGAGCGCCCTGCCGATCGCCTTCGGTTACTTCCTAGGCAGCGTCGGCCTGCTGGGTCTGATGTTCATGGTCGGCTCGTACGCCAATCCTTCGAAGGAGACCCGGCTCGCGACCGACCTCGTCTGCACCAGGATCGACGGCGGCGGCCCCAGCGGCGGCTATGCGCTGCATGTCCACCGCGAATGGGCTGCTGCCCCTGCTGCATCGCCAGGTCAGGGTCATCGCCGCGAAGAATGAATATGAAGGTCCCGCCCAGTGCGCGGATCTGATCGGACGACCGCTCTAGACTCTGAGATCCACCAGCAGCCCCGTTCCGGCGGCCGGGGCGGCGCGCACGGCTTCCTTCAGCCGATCGGCGACTTCCGCGCGTTCGGCGTTCGAGGTCACGGGCTTGATTTCCCGGATCGGCGAGACATAGGCCTCGGTGGCGATCCGGTTGACGGTCAGATCCATCGGCGTCCGGTCACAAAACGACGCCATGATGCTGGCACAACGACCTTAACAAGCGGCTAAGCGCGGCCGTTTCACAGGGCCTGCGTTGACAGACCCCTAGTGAAGCCCCCACTTTCCGGCGCTCGCCTGCAGGGCGATCCGCTTTCCAGCCCAGAGTCAGAATGAACGTCGTCGTCGTCGAGAGCCCGGCCAAGGCCAAGACCATCAACAAGTACCTCGGGTCCGACTACACGGTTCTCGCCTCGTACGGCCACATCCGTGACCTGCCCTCGAAGGACGGCTCGGTCGAACCCGACAACGACTTCGCCATGAGCTGGGAAGTCGACTCCAAGGCCAGCAAGCGCGTCAGCGACATCGTCGACGCCCTGAAGAAGGCCGACCGCCTGATTCTGGCCACCGACCCGGATCGCGAAGGGGAAGCGATCAGCTGGCACGTCCTGGAAGTGCTGAACAAGAAGAAGGCGCTGAAGGACAAGGCCGTCCAGCGCGTCACCTTCAACGCCATCACCAAGACGTCCGTGCTGGAGGCCATGGCCAATCCGCGCGACGTCGACATGGAGCTGGTCGAGGCCTATCTGGCCCGCCGCGCGCTCGACTACCTGGTCGGCTTCACCCTCTCGCCGGTGCTGTGGCGCAAGCTGCCGGGCAGCCGCTCGGCCGGCCGGGTGCAGTCGGTCTGCCTGCGCCTGATCGTCGACCGCGAACTGGAGATCGAGCGCTTCAAGACCCAGGAATACTGGACCGTCGACGCCGACGTCTCGGCCGGCGCCGATCCGTTCCTGGCCCGCCTGGTCAAGCACGAGGGCAAGAAGCTCACCAAGTTCGACCTGGGCAACGAGGCCTCGGCCCTGGCCGCCAAGGCCGCCGTGGGCGCGGCCGTGTTCAAGGTCGCCGCCGTCGAGAAGAAGCCGGGCAAGCGCTCGCCCGCCCCGCCCTTCACCACCTCGACGCTTCAACAGGAAGCCGCCCGCAAGCTGGGCTTCTCGGCCCAGCGCACCATGCAGGCCGCCCAGAAGCTGTATGAAGGCATCGACATCGGCGGCGAGACCGTCGGCCTGATCACCTACATGCGGACCGACGGCGTGTCGGTCGAGCCCGAGGGCATCGCCGAAGCGCGCAGCGTCATCGGCAACGTCTACGGCGCATCTTACGTCCCCGAGACCCCGCGCTACTACAAGGCCAAGGCCAAGAACGCCCAGGAGGCCCACGAAGCCATCCGGCCGACCAGCCTGAACCGCAATCCCGGCTCGCTGCGCCTGGAGGGGGACCTGGGCCGCCTGTACGAGCTGATCTGGAAGCGGATGATCGCCTCCCAGATGGAGAGCGCCCGCATCGAGCGCACCACGGTCGACCTGGAAAGCGCCGACGGCCAGACCGGCCTGCGCGCCACGGGCCAGGTCGTGCTTTTCCCCGGCTACCTCGCCGTCTACGAGGAAGGCCGTGATGACGAAGGCGACGAGGACAGCGCTCGCCTGCCGGTGATCGAGGAAGGCGCCTCGGCCAAGGTCATCGAGGCCCGCGCCGACCAGCACTTCACCGAACCGCCGCCGCGCTATTCGGAAGCCAGCCTGGTCAAGAAGATGGAAGAGCTAGGGATCGGCCGTCCGTCGACCTACGCCTCGGTCCTGACCGTGCTGCGCGACCGCGAATACGTGAAGATGGAGAAGCAGCGCTTCGTCCCCGAGGACAAAGGCCGCCTGGTCACGGCGTTCCTGGAGCAGTTCTTCCGCCGCTATGTCGAGTATGACTTCACGGCCGCCCTTGAAGAGCAGCTCGACCTGGTTTCGGACGGCAAGCTGGACTGGAAGCAGTTCCTGCGTGACTTCTGGAAGGACTTCCACGCCGCCGTCGGCGAGATCGCCGAGCTGCGCACCACCAACGTGCTGGACGCGCTGAACGAGGCCCTGGGCCCGCACATCTTCCCGGACAAGGGCGATGGCTCGGACCCGCGCCTGTGCCCCACCTGCCATAGCGGCCAGCTGTCTTTGAAGACCGGCAAGTTCGGGGCCTTCATCGGCTGCTCGAACTATCCGGAATGCCGCTACACCCGCCAGCTGGGCGTGTCGGAAGGCGACGGCGAGGCCGAGAGCGCCGACAAGGAACTGGGAATCAACCCCGCCAGCGGCAGCGCCGTGTGGCTGAAGAACGGGCGCTTTGGCCCCTATGTCGAGGAGCTGGCGGCCGAGGGCAGCGGTGACAAGCCCAAGCGCTCGTCCCTGCCCAAGGGCTGGATCGCCTCGGCCATGGACCTGGAGAAGGCCCTGCGCCTGCTGTCGCTGCCGCGCGAGGTGGGCAAGCACCCGGACGACGGCAAGGTGATCACGGCGGGCCTGGGACGCTTCGGGCCGTTCGTGCTGCACGACGGCACCTACGCCAATCTGGAGAACGCCGACGAGGTGTTCGATGTCGGCCTAAACCGCGCCGTCGCTATCCTAGCCGACAAGCGCGCCGGCGGCGGACGCCCGCAGCGCGGGGCCGCGGCGGCCCTGGCCGAACTGGGCAATCACCCCGAGGACGGCAAGCCGGTGCGGGTGCTGTCGGGGCGCTTTGGCCCCTACATCAAGCACGGCGACACCAACGCCAATGTGCCGAAAGGCAAGGATCCGGCGGCCCTGACCATCGAGGAAGCAGTGGCCCTGCTGGCCGAACGCGTCGCCAAGGGCGGCGGCAAGAAGCCGGCGAAGAAGGCCGCCGCATCCAAGAAGCCGGCGGCCAAGGCCGAAGGCGACGCGCCGGCCAAGAAGACGGCCGCCAAGAAACCGGCCGCCAAGAAGGCCGCCTCCAAGGCGACAGCGACCGCCACATCGTCTGACGACGGCGCCGCGCCGTGGGACGACGAGACCTGAACCTGTTCAGAGGCCGGGGACACGAGTAGAGTTCGATCATGACGACGCTGGAACGTCCTCTGCCCCTGCATGTCGTGGTGGCCGCGCTGGTGCTGTGCTGCGTGGCCGGTTTCACCATGGGCGTGACCAACGCCATGAAGATCGACCACGGCGGCGGCGAGGTCTCCAACCAGCCGCTGGCCGAGGTTTCGGGCGTACCGGTCAAGGACGCCACCCCCGCCCTCGCCTACGAGCCGCCGCCGGTGGAGGCCCCCAAGCCCAAGGCCGTCGAGGTCCAGACCGTCGAGCAGGAGGCGCCGGCCCCGACGATCGAGACCCCGCCGGCCAATCCGACGCCCACGCCGGCCGCGGCGCCGACGCCCAAGCCGGCCGACCCGCCGCCGCCCCGGTCGATCGAGGACCTGTACTAGGGTCCGCGCGCGTTTCCCTTGGCCATCCGCCCCCGTAACGGGGTAAGGCAGGACATGGCCAAACTTCGCCCGCCCAAAGCGTTCAAGCCGCGTCCCGCCGCCGGCCTGCCCGATCGCGAGACGCTGATCGCGTTCCTGCGCGACGCCGGGGAAAGCGGCAAGGCCGACATCGCCCGCCACTTCGGCCTCAAGGGCGCCGACCGTCGGGCCCTGCGCGAGATGATCCGCGAGCTGGAAGCCCAGGGGCTCTCGCCAAGCGCGGCCGCAAGGGCTTCGCCGAGGCTGGCTCCCTGCCGCCCGTGGGCGTGGCCGACGTGGTCGAGCGCGACGCCGACGGCGAGCTCTATGTGAAGCTGACCAAGTCGGACGATGACGTGCCCAACGTCCGTCTGGCTCCGGGCAAGGGCGAGGCGGCCGCCGGCGCGCCGGGCCTGGGCGACCGCCTGCTGGTCCGCTTCGAGCGGCTGGAGACCGGCGAGTTCGAGGCCAAGCTGATCAAGCGCCTGGGCCAGAGCGCCCACAAGGTGCTGGGCGTCATCCGCAAGCACCGCAAGGAGATCCGCGTCGAGCCGGTCGACCGCAAGTCCAAGGACGTGCTGGTCCTGGATCCCAGCGTCGCCCACGATTTCAAGGACGGCGATCTCGTGGTCGCTCAGGTCGGCACGCACGGCGGCCGCTACGGCCCCAAGCCCGGCAAGGTGCTGGAGGTGGTCGGGACCGAGAACGATCCCCGCGCCGCCTCGCTGATCGCCATCCACAGCCACGGCATCCCGACGGGCTTCTCCGAAGAGGCCGAGCGCGAGGCAAAGGCCGCCGTCGAGCCCACCCTGGCCGGCCGCGAGGACCTGCGTGACCTGCCGTTCGTGACCATCGACCCGGTCGACGCCCGCGACCACGACGACGCCGTCTACGCCCATCCCGACGAGGACGACACCAACAAGGGCGGCTGGGTGGTCTGGGTGGCCATCGCCGACGTCGCCGCCTATGTCCGCCCCGGCTCGGCCCTGGATCGCGACGCCCGCGAGAAGGGCAACAGCGTCTACTTCCCCGACCGGGTGGAGCCGATGCTGCCCGAGACCCTGTCCAACGGCCTGTGCAGCCTGCGCGAGAGCGAGAACCGCGCGACCCTGGCCGTCCGGATGGTGTTCGACAAGTCGGGCCGCAAGAAGGGCCACAAGTTCGTGCGCGGCCTGATGCGCTCGGCCGCCAAGCTCAGCTACGAACAGGCGCAAGGCGCCATCGACGGCCAGCCGGACGACAAGGCCGGCCCGCTGCTGGAGCCGATCCTGAAGCCGCTGTGGGAAGCCTACCGGACGATGAAGATCGGCCGTGACGCCCGCTCGCCCCTGGCCATCGAGAGCGACGAGCGCCGGATCATCATCAAGGGCGGCGAGATCGCCTCGATCACCAAGCGCGCCTCGCTCGAGGCCCACAAGCTGATCGAGGAGATGATGGTGCAGGCCAATGTCTGCGCCGCCGAGAGCCTGGAGGCCAAGCGCTCGCCCCTGATCTACCGGGTGCACGACACGCCCAGCCTGGAGAAGGTGCAGAACCTGGCCGACTTCCTGCAGACCCTGGAGATCCGCTGGAACAAGGGCGAGGCCCCGCAGACCTCGCGCTTCAACAAGCTGCTGGAAGAGACCCGCGAGAGCCCGAACGCGGCGATCATCAACGAGGTGGTCCTGCGCACCCAGATGCAGGCCCACTACAGCGCCGACAACATTGGCCACTTCGGCCTGAACCTGGCCAAGTACGCCCACTTCACCAGCCCAATCCGCCGCTATGCCGACCTGATCGTCCACCGGGGGCTGATCCGGGCCCTGGGCCTGGGCGACGATGGCCTCACCGACCAGGACATCGCCCAGATCAAGGACACGGCCGAGGTCATCACCCACGCCGAGCGCCGGGCCATGGCCGCCGAGCGCGACGCCACCGACCGCTACATCGCCGCCTTCCTGGCCGACCGGGTGGGCGCGACCTTCGAGGGGCGGATCACCGGCGTCACCCGCTTTGGCCTGTTCATCAAGCTGACCGACACTGGCGCCGACGGCCTGGTCCCCGTCTCGACCCTGGGCCAGGAGTTCTTCGTCCACGACGACAAGATGCACGCCCTGGTCGGCGAGCGGACCGGCAAGCGCTGGCCGCTGGGCCTCGGCGTCGAGGTCAAGCTGGTCGAGGCCACGCCCGTGACCGGCGGCCTGCTGTTCGAGATGCTCAGCGACCCGCTGCCGCCGGATCCGAAGATGCCGCGCCCCAGGCTGGGGGCGAGACGTCAGGCGGCGGTAAAGCCGCGCGGCGGCCTGCCGAAGGGCGTCCGGCGCGGGAAGCGGCGGTAAAATGCTCCCCTAGCGGGGAGGATCTACTTCGCCGCGATCGCCGCCTGCAGGCGATCGGCCATCGCCTTCTGATCCGCCACCGACGGGTGCCAGTGGCACGCGCCGCGGTCCATGTCGGTGATCCGCACGGCCGTCGCGCCTGTACGGCCCGCCACCTCGGCGACGTCGTCGGCGAAGGTGTCGCCGGCGATCAGGAAGACGCGCGCGCCGGGCCGGCTGACCTTCAGGCCCTGGACGAAGGCGACATAGGTCTCGCGGTAATCTTTACGCAGCGCCGCCTCGTCGGCCCAGCGCTCACCAGGGTTCAGGGGCGTCGAGAAGTCGTTGGTGCCCAGGCCGATGACGACGATGTCCGGCTTCCACGAGTCGTTGGCCGCCACGCGCGGCTCGGCCTGGCCGGGGATCAGGCGCGGGAACAGGACCGGTAGCGGCTCGCCCGGCGCCAGGCCGTTATAGTTGCGCACCACGCCCCGGCCCGAGAAGGCCTCGATGCGGTAGTCGGCGTCCAGCCGCCCGGCCAGGATCGGCCCGAAAGCCAGGCTGGTGTCAGTCAGGTCGTGGACCTGCTGCTGGGTGCAGTCGCGACTGGTCGAGCGGACGCCGTAGCCGACCGTGTGCGAGTCGCCGATGAACTCGATGCGGCGAGGCCGGGCCGGCGCGGGCGACGCCCTGCCCTGCCCGCCCACGAAGAAGCCCTCGAACCGGGCCGAGCCGGTCTGGCTCTCGGTCAGCTTGTCGATCCGCACGACATGTTCGCCGGCGCCCAGGGCGTCCAGCTTCAACCGGGTCTCTCCGGACGTCGTCAGCTCGGCCTTGCGCACGCCGTCGAGGCTGACGGCCAGGTGCTCGGCGCCCGTGTTGACCGCGACCTCGACCGACGGCCCCGAGAACCGGCCCTCGAAATAGACCCCCGGCCAGCCGAAGTCGTAGCTCCCAGCGGGAGCGGGCGCGACGCGGCCGCCGATGTTCAGGGGCAAGGCGGTCTGGGACCAGACGGGCGTGGCCAGGGCCAGGGCGGCGGCGAGAGTCAGCAAGCGCATGCCCTCTTCTCATGCGGGATGCGCGCCGCGTCAAACCCCGCTATGCCACGATCATGCGCGCCGAGATCGAACCCTTCCACGCCATCGCCATCAGCCGTCTGGCCCACCAGTTGAAGATGGAGGGCGCCTCGATCATCCACATGGAGTTCGGCCAGCCCTCGACCGGCGCCCCCAGCAAGGCGATCGCCAAGGCTCATGAAATCCTGGACGCCGAGGCCATGGGCTACTGGGAAAGCCCGCTGCTGCGCCAGCGGATCGCCGAGCGCTACCAGACCCTGTACGGCGTCACTGTGGAGCCCGAGCGGATCGTGCTGACCTGCGGGGCCTCGCCGGCCCTGGTGCTGGCGTTGTCCAGCGTGTTCACGCCCGGCGACCGCATCGCCCTGGCCCGTCCCGGCTATGTCGCCTACCGCAACAGCCTGAAGGCCCTGCACCTGGAGCCCGTCGAGATCGCCTGCGGGCCGGAAGACCGCTTCCAGCTGACCGCCAGGCATCTGGCCGACCTCGAGCCCGCCCCGGCCGGAGTCATCGTCGCCAGCCCGGCCAACCCGACCGGCACGATCATCGAACCCGAAGAGCTGGAAAAGATCGCGCAAGTCTGCCGCGAGCGCGGCATCCGGATCATCAGCGACGAGATCTATCACGGCCTCAGCTACACCGGCCGCACGCCCTCTATGCTGGAGTTCGCGCCCGACGCCCTGATCGTCAACAGCTTCAGCAAGTACTTCAGCATGGCCGGCTGGCGGCTGGGCTGGCTGCTGACGCCCAAGGGCGAGGACCTGGAGCGGGCGAGGGCCTATGTCGGCAACCTGTTCCTGACCGCCCCGTCGCTGAGCCAGCACGCGGGCCTGGCGGCCATGGACTGCATCGACGAGCTGGAAGCCCACATCGACGTCTACCGCGCCAACCGACAGCGGATGCTGGACGCCCTGCCGGCGCTGGGCCTCCAGCAGATCGCCCCGCCGGACGGCGCCTTCTACATCTGGGCCAATATCGGCCACCTGACCGACGACTCGCTGGGTTTCTGCCAGCAGCTGCTGAAGGACACCGGCGTGGCCACCGCGCCGGGCGTGGATTTCGATCCCGTCGAGGGCAAACACTTCATCCGCTTCAGCTTCGCGGTCTCGACGGCCGAGGTCGAGGAGGCGCTGCGGCGGATCACGCCGTGGTTCGCCAACCTCTCTGCTCCCCCTTTGGGGGAGCTGTCGCAGAGCGACTGAGGGGGCTAATGCGGCTTAGACCGAGCTGCCCCCTCCGGCCCTCTGGGCCACCTCCCCCGGAGGGGGAGGAGAGATTTGAGCCCCCTACTTCCGCTCCAGATAGTCCAGCGCCATGAACACCTCGGCCTTAACGCCGGTCTCAAACACCGCCTCGTCGACGTCGAAGAACGGAGAGTGGTTGGCGGGCGCCGTCGCGGCGGGCACATCGGCCTTGCGGCCGCCCAGCTGGACGAACACCGCGGGGACCTTTTCGGCGTAGAGCGAGAAGTCCTCGGCCCCGGTGACCAGCGGCGCGTTGTCGTCGACCTTGCCGGGCGCGGCCTTCTCCAGGCTGGCCTTGACCCATTTCGACAGGGCCGGATCGTTATAGGTCACCGGATACGGCTGGCTGAACACCGCCTCGGCCTTGGCCCCATAGCGGTCGCCGATGCTGGCGACGGCCTTCTGGACCTTGGCCACCAGGTCATCGTGGCGGGCGGTCGAGAAGGTCCGCAGGGTCCCCTCCATCTTCAGGTCCTCAGGGATGATGTTCTGGCGCATGCCCATGTTGATCACAGCGATCGTCACCACCGAGGGCGAGGCGCCGACGTCGACCTGGCGGGCGGCGATCTGGTTCATGGCCTGGATGATGTCGGCGGCGACGCTGGCCATGTCGATCCCGGCCCACGGCCGCGCGCCGTGGGTCTGCTTACCCTTGACCGTGATCGTGATGCGGTCCGACGAGGCGTAGAATCCCTCGGGGCGGTAGTTCAACTGGTTGGCGTCGCCGGGACCGATGTGCAGGCCGAAGACCGCGTCGACCTTGGGATGGTCCAGCGCGCCATCGCGGATCATCAGCTTGGCGCCGCCTTCCTCGCCCGCCTGCGGCCCTTCCTCGGCCGGCTGGAACAGCAGGACGACCGTGCCCTTGATGTCCTTCTTCATGCCAGCCAGCACCGTGGCGGTCCCCAGCAGCATGGCCACGTGGGTGTCGTGACCGCAGGCGTGCATGACCGGCACCGTCCTGCCCTCCCAGGTCGCGGTGGCTTTGGAGGCGAACGGCAGGCCGGTCTTCTCTTCCACCGGCAAGGCGTCCATGTCGGCGCGCAGGGCCACGACCTTGCCGGGCTTGCCGCCCTTCAGGATCCCGACCACGCCGGTCTTGCCGACGTTCTCACGGACCTCGAAGCCCAAGGCCTTCAGTTCCTTGGCGATCAGGGCCGAGGTGCGAACCTCCTGGTTGCCCAGCTCGGGATGTTCGTGGATGTCGCGCCGCCAGGCCACGACCTTGGGCTGGACCGCCTTGGCCGCGGCGGCTACCTGGGCCTGAGACGGCGCCGCAAGAGCCGGCGCGCCGAAAGCCAGGCCGGCGACCAACGCCAGCGTCGAAACCCGTCCAAACATCGTAAAGCCCCTCCAGAATCCGCCTGACGTTACGTCGGTCTTTCCAGCTCACGCAATCGGTCTAACCTTCCCCCATGACCCTGCCGCCGATCGACGCGAAATTCGACACGATCAACGACGGCGCCGTGCGCGAGACCGGCGCGGCGCTGAAGCCCAAGCACGCGGCCACGGTCATCATCGTCCGCACTGACGGCCCTCAGCCGCGCCTGCTGATGGGCCGGCGCAACGGCGGCCACGCCTTCATGCCCGACAAGTGGGTGTTCCCCGGCGGCCGGGTCGATCGCACGGACTATGACGCCCCCGCGTCCAGTGAACTGGCCCCCGAGGTCGCCCTGCGCCTGACCCAGGAAGCTCGTCACCCCAGGCCGGCGCGCCTGGCCCGCGCCCTGGCCCTGGCGGCCGTGCGCGAGACCTTCGAGGAGACCGGCCTGCTGCTGGCCAAGCAAGCTCCTGAACGGCCCGGCGCGGGGCCCTGGCGACCGTTCCTGGCCCAAGGCGCCCTGCCCGACCTGGCGCCACTGTCCTTTGTGGCCCGCGCCATCACTCCGCCCTATCGCCCGCGCCGCTTCGACGCCCGCTTCTTCATGGCCCCGGCCGAGGCGCTGCTGAGCCTAGACCGTCGCCCCGACTGCGGCGAGCTGGACGAGATCGCCTGGGTCGACTTCCAGGAAGCCATGGCCCTGGATCTGCCCAACATCACCCGCTTCGTGGTCCACGAGATCGGCCAAAGGCTGGCTGAGACTGGACGGCCCGCGCCCTTCATGCGTTTCCTGAACGGTAAGCGGCATCTGACCCACCTCTGAGAGGCGGGATCGCTGGGGGAGGAGATTGGCGATGATCGGTTCGATTCTGGCCTTTGCCCTGCAGGCGACGCCCGCGCCGCCACCCTCCGATATCAATAGACTGGCCTTCCTCGGCGGCTGCTGGACCCTGACCCGGCCCAATGGGACCAAGATCGACGAGCAGTGGCTGGCCCCGGCCGGCGGCGCGATGGTCGGCATGAGTCGCAGCGTCCGCGACGGCAAGCTGCGCGAGTTCGAGTTCATGCGCATCCTGGCCGCCGCCGACGGCAAGCTGCAGTTCGTGGCGCTGCCTTCCGGCCAGGCCGAGGCGGCCTTTCCGGTGAAGGACATCGCCGAGAACGCGGTGACCTTCGAGAACCCGCAGCACGACTTTCCGCAGCGGATTCTCTATCGCCTGGTCGACAAGGACACCCTGGTGGCCCGGATCGAGGGCTCCGTCGGCGGCCAGGCCCGCTCGGCGGATTTTCCGTATCAGCGGTGCCCCGCCGGTAACTGACTCCGGCAATTGACTTTGAGCCGCCGATGAGTATGTTCCGCGCCTCTTATTTCCAACGCGCGGGAACCTGCGCGACCACCGCAGGGATTCGACCATGGCCAAACCGGCTTCCATCAAGATCCGCCTGAACTCGACGGCGGACACCGGCTTCTTCTATGTCACCAAGAAGAACGCCCGCACCAAGACCGAGAAGATGGTGCTGAAGAAGTACGACCCGGTTGTCCGCAAGCACGTCGAATTCCGCGAAGGCAAGATCAAGTAAGATCGCCTTTAGCGCTGAGACACGAAAAACGCCCGGCTAGCGATAGCCGGGCGTTTTTGATTCCAGCCTCCGGTGACGGAAGCGCTTCAGGCCGTCAGCCTACCAGCGCCCTCCGGTCCACAGCCAGCGCAGCACCGTGAAGCTTCCCCAAAGTACGGTGAGCGCCGCCAGGACCGAGCCGACGCATAGCGCCAGGAACGCGCCCATGACGGCGACGCTGGCCAGGCCGGCCGTTGGATGATCCCAGGCTTCTCCGCCGATCAGGAAAAGTGCGCAGCAGGCCACCAGGCCCAACAGCAGCCAATGGCCCGCGAACGAGCGCTTTCTGAAACTGATTCCTCTCGCCATCCCCGGCCTCCCTCATAGGATGTATTGGGAAGAATGCTCAACAAGGGTGTGGAGAAGGTAAAGAAGGCCCCCTAATCGAAGCTTAGCAATGGGAGCCGTAGGCGAGCGGCCGGCAGACGCCGTCGATATCCGTCGGCGGCGTCACGTGTGTGACCCCCGCAAGGGTCGGGGCGATGTCCACGGTGTCCAGCGGCAGCACCCGCTCGTGCGGGCTGGCGCCCTTCCACCAGAACAGGATCGGCACGCGGCGATCGTAGTCCCAGGGGCTGCCGTGAGTCGAGACATAGGTCGTCCCGGCCGTGGCGGGCACGCGATAGGGCTTGAAGGCGACGAGGATGTCGCCGACCCGGCCCGGATAGGCGCTGCGACGCAGGCGCTCGGCCACCGACAGCTCCTCGGGGAAGGCGTCGGCGGGCGCGGCCGCCAGGGTCAGGATGGCGTTGGAGTCGTAGGCCTCGGCCACGGCTGGATCCTTGTTGATCAGCACGAGGGCCGCGGCGGTGACGCGGGCCCGGTCGGTGATCGAGGGCGTCCTGCCGTCCGGGCCCACGACATAGATCTGATCGATGCCGCCATCGGCCTTCAGCGGATCCCACGACAGGTCGAGGTCCTTGCGCAGCTGGGCGTTCAGGCCGGCGATCCATGGCTTGCCGAGCACGCGCTGGCTATCATAGCCCTCGCCCGCCAAGCGCTCGACGAAGTCGGCGCCGCCGTGGTCGGCGGCCAGGACCACCAGGACGCCGCCCTTGACCTTGTCCAGGCTCTTGAGAAACACGCCCAGGCGTTCGTCCAGCCGGGTGATCTGGTCGCACATCTCCGGGCCGCGCGTGCCGTAGCGGTGGCCGATGAAGTCGGTGGCCGACAAGCTGACGGTCAGGACGTCGACCTGCGGGCCGTCGCCCAGGCCGTAGGTCTCGCGCAGGCTCTGGGCCAGTTCCAGCGTCGCCTGGTCGGTATAGGGGCTGGCATAGAGGTCGCGCAGCTTGTCGGCGTCACTGGTCGCGGCCGGGATCGGCAGGGCCGCGCGCCATTGGCGACCGCCGGTCTCGTAGGAGGCCTCCAGAGCCTTGCAGCGCTTGGCCGAGGCCTTGTCGTAGTCCCAGGTATACGGATGCTTCTTGAGATCCGCCGCCAGCTTGGCGTTGAAGGCGGCGACCGGCTTGAGGCGCTGCTCCGCCGTCTGGCCTTGCGGGACCCAGGTCGTGAAGCCGAAGCCCGGCTGGTACCAGAACTGGCCGTCGGCGTGGTGACCCGACATGGTGATCGCGCCGCGATCCTTGCCCGAGACGCCGAACACGCGGCTGCTCGGCGACACGGCCTTCAGCCAGTCGCCATAGGTCGTCGCGACCATGTTGGCGGGCGACACTGCCCTGCCCTTCGGGTCGTCGGCCGGGGTCACGGTCGGGTCGGCCAGGCAATAGACCGTCTTGCCCGTCTCGCGGTCGTACCAGTCGTTGGCGCTGATGCCGGTCTTGTTGGGATGCTTGCCCGTCAGCAGGGTCGAGTGCCCCGGGCACGTCTCGGTGAAGGCGTGCGACTGGTAGCCGTTCGGATAGACGATGCCGCTGCTCAGCGTGGCCAGGCCGCCGGTGAACTCGCCCCGGTGCTGGGCGTAGAGATTGGCGCTGAACTGGTCGACCGAGATGACCACGACCAGCTTCGGATCCGGCTTGGAGATCGCTTGGGCCCCAACGGTCTGGGCTTGGGCGGCGAAACCCGTCGAAACGGCGGCGGCGAGCAGGCCGCGGGTAAGCATCTTCTTCATTCCGGCGATTTCACCCGAATGGTTCATCCGTGCAAGGAAGGATGGGTTTCAGCGTTGAAATGTGGAGGTCGGCGCCCTCCGCGCGTCAGTTCGGCTTGCCGCTGGTCATGCCCAGCACGTACGGCGGCTGCGTCGCCGCGACGTCCGGCGGACGCACCGTGGGCGGCAATGGCGCCGCGCCCGCCAGACCCTTGCCGGTGACGTTGACGGCGGCCAGCAGCAGACCTTCGGCGACCCGCACATCGATGCCGCTGAGGTTGGCGTTCCTGATGTTGGCCAGGCTCATGCCTTTCCCGGCCGTGCCGGTGATGTCCTTCAGCACGAAGCCGTCCAGCGGCTTGTCGGGGTGGATGTTGACCGCCTCGACCAGCACCGGGACGTCGCTGACCTTGATCCGCTCGAAGGTGAAGTTGCGCGCCGTGGGCACGCCGTCCAGGCCGGGCACCGGGAACTGATCCTGCTTGCCGCTGTCCAGGAGGTTCAGCCGCAGGAAGCCGCCGCCGGTCCCGGAGACTTCCAGGTCACGCATGACGATGTCCTCGATGAACGCCCCGCGCCCGGGCCGGCTCTTGATGTAGATGGCGAAGGTGTAGGCCGTCAGGCACTTGCAGCGTTCGACCCGAACGCGGCGGATCCCGGCCGAGGTCTCGCTGCCGATGCCGATGCAGGCCCAGCGATGGTCGCGGAACACGCAGTCGGTGATCACCACATCCTCGGTCGGACGGGCGATCAGATTGCCCTCCAGGCCGCGGCCGGACTTCAGCGAGATGCAATCGTCGACCGTGTCGAAGTCGCAGCGGTCGATGACCACGCGCCGGCAGGAGTCGACGTCGATGCCATCGGCCCCGCCGTTGACCACCAGGTTCCGGAACACGACGTCGTCGCAGAACACCGGGTGGATCGACCACATGTCGTTCTGCTGGGTCCGGACATCGGTGACCGAGAGGGTCTGGACCTCGACGAACTCCAGCAGGGCCGGATGGCGCAGGCCGGTCTCCTTCTGGACGCGGCCCTTGATCGCGTCGGTGGCGACGATGCTTCCCTTGCCGGTGATGGCGACGTCGTGCGCGCCCTGGGACCCGATCAGGCCGATGTAGCCGGGCACGAAACGGCCCTCCCAGCGCACTTGGGTGACCGGATAGTCCGCCAAGTCCGGCGAACCTCGCAGCGTCGCGCCCTCCTCGATGCGCAGGGTGGTGTTCGAGCCGATCCGGATGGCCCCGACCACGAAGGTCCCGCCCGCGATCACCACCTCGCCGCCGCCGAAGACGGCGCAGCGGTCCAGGGCCGCCTGAACGGCCTGGGTGTCCTTGGTCGCCCCGTCGCCCCTGGCGCCGAGATCGCGCGGGTCGATCCGCAGGGCGGGCCGGACGGGCGCGGGCGTCCTGGAAGCAGCGGCGGCGCTGGCGCGGGTCGTGGCGGCCAGCGCCCCCAGACCCATGCCTCCGAGACTGGCAAGAGCCATGACGGCGCGGCGATTGGCGGACATGGACGAACGCTCCCCAAGACTGGACCGGCTATGACACCGGTTTCTTCAGGGCAGCATGCGATGGGCGCGACGGGCGCGCCAATCCATAAATTGTCTGGATTCGAACGGTCTAGGCGGCCTTGCCGACCACCGCGTTGCGGCCCGAGGCCTTGGCCTCGTAGACGCCCTCGTCGGCGCGCTTGAGCAGGGCCTCGGGCGTATCGCCCTCGCCGATGGTAGCCGAGACCCCGACCGAGATGGTCACGGTCAGCAGTTCCTGCCCCTGAGCCACCTTGAAGGGCGAGCCGGCGACATTGTTGCGGATCCGCTCGGCGATGCGCAGGGCGGCGGCCATGGGGGTTTCGGGCATCACCACCACGAACTCCTCGCCGCCATAGCGGCAAGGCAGGTCTACGGCCCGGACGTTCGAAGCCAGGCGCAGGGCGAACTCGCGCAGCACCTCGTCGCCGACGTCGTGGCCGAAGGTATCGTTGATCTTCTTGAAGTGGTCGATGTCGATAAGCAGGGCCGAAACCTCGTCGCCGCCCAGGATCGCCCGCTTGACCAGCGTATCCAGCTGGCCGTGCATGTAGCGACGGTTGTGCAGCCCGGTCAGCTGGTCGGTGACCGCCAGCTCCAGGCTGTGGTCGAGGTTGTTGCGCAGGTAGTCGGTGTAGCGCTTGCGCTGGACCTGGGTCTTGATGCGCGCGGCCAGTTCCTGCGGGTCGGCCGGACGCGACAGGATGTCGTTCACGCCGATCTCCAGCGCCTTGACCATCCGGCCGCGATCGTCGGGATCGACCAGGGCCAGGACCGGCAGCTGGCGGGTGCGCTCGTCCGAGCGCAGCGCGGCGGTGAAGCGCAGGCCGTCGAAGGCCTTGGCCGCGGCGTTGACGATCACGAGGTCGACGGGGCCGGCGGCGCTGATCTTGGCCTTCTCGGGGTCGGTCTCGACCACCGGGCGATGCTCGACGCCGATCTCGCCGGCCAGGCGCTCGCCCTGGCGCTGATTGTCGTCGACGACCAGGATCCGGCCGCCCAGGCCGTCCAGGCGGGCGGCGGCGCCGGCGATCACGCCGATGCGGCGACCCGAGGCCTCGCGCTGGCGCAGTTCGTCGATGACCAGCTTGAAGCGGGTCAGGCTGCGCACGCGGGCGAACAGCATGACGTCGTCGATCGGCTTGGTCAGGAAGTCAGAGGCGCCCGCCTCCAGGCCGTGGATGCGATCGGCCCGGCCGTCCAGGGCCGTGATCAGCACCACCGGGATGTGGCGGGTGTTGGGGTCGTCCTTCAGCTTGCGGCAGACGGTGAAGCCGTCGATGCCGGGCATCATCACGTCCAGAAGGATGATGTCGGGAAGGTCGCGGGCGGCGATCATCAGGGCCGTGGCCCCGTCCATCGCGGTCGTCACTTCGTAGTACTCGGCCGTCAGCTTGGCTTCCAGCAGTCGAACATTGGCCTCGATGTCATCGACGACGAGGATCCGCGCGCTCATGCGGGCTGTCTTTCCAGCAGGCGCTTGATGGTGTCGAGGAAATGGACGACCGAGATCGGCTTGGAGATGTAGGCCTCGCAACCGCCCTCGCGGATACGCTCCTCGTCGCCCTTCATGGCGAAGGCCGTCACGGCGACCACCGGGATATGGGCCAGCTCGTCGTCTTCCTTGAGCCACTTGGTGACTTCCAGGCCCGAGATCTCGGGCAGCTGGATATCCATCAGAATCAGATCGGGCTTGTTGTCGCGGGCAATAGACAACGCCGACAGACCCTCGCGGGTCTGCAGGGTTTCGTAACCCTGGGCCTCGAGCAGATCATGAAAGAGCTTCATGTTCAGCTCGTTATCCTCCACGATGAGGACCTTCTTCGTCATCCTTACCCCGACCGTACGGTCATGTGGCGACGCCTACGGATTCGCGCCGTCTTCCCAGACCTGATGGCACGAATATCCTTAAGCCCGCGCTAATCGCGTTCATACCCAACGATCCGAGCTCATGGAACCGCGTTACAACGACCTCCAGGCCTGCGCCATTTCCCCCGCCGCGCCGCTGGTCATCGTCGATGTCGACGAGGTCCTGGCTCAGTTCATGCGCGGTTTCGGCGCGTTCATCGAGCGTCACGGCTTCGAGCTGCGGGTCGACCGGTTCGCCCTGTTCCAGAACATCTATCGCCCTGGAGAGACCGAACACCTCGATCTGATCGCGGGCAAGGCCCTGTTCGATGATTTCTTTCGTGACGGCGCCGATGACCTCCTGCCTGCCCTGGGCGCGGCCGACGCCCTGGCCGACCTGTCCACCCACGCCGAGGTCGTCATCCTGACCAATGCCCCCGAGCATGGCCGCATGGCGCGCATCAAATGGCTGAAGACCCACGGCTTCGACTACCCCTTGATCATCAACAGCGGCCCCAAGGGCCCGCCCGCCGCGGAATTGGCCGCGCGCACCTCGGGACCCGCCGTGTTTATCGACGACCTTTTGCCCCAGCTCGAATCGGTGGCGGAGAAGGCGCCGCGGGTCGGCCGGTTTCAGATGGTCAGCGACGAGCGCCTGCGCCCGTTCGCCCCATCCGCGCCCGATCGTCATGTCCGCATCGACGAGTGGCCCGCCCTGAAGGCCGCCATTGAGGAGCGCCTCTCTGCATGATCCGGTTCGGCATCGATTTCGGCGGCACCAAGATCGAGGCGGCCGCCCTCAACGCGGCGGGTGAGTTCGTGGCCCGCGTTCGCAAGCCGAACCCGGGAAACTATCAGGACGCGCTCGAGGTGGTGGCCCAGCTGGTGACCGACGCCGAGACCATGGCCGGCGCGACATGCGCGCGGCTAGGCGTGGGCCTGCCCGGCTCGGTCTCGCCCAAGAGCGGCCTGATCCGCGGGGCCAACAGCGTCTATCTGAACGACAAGCGCTTCGGCGAGGACCTGGCCAAGCGCCTGGCGCGTCCGGTGCGCGTGACCAACGACGCCAACTGCCTGGCCCTGTCCGAAGCCGCTGACGGCGCGGGCTCTGGCGAACGCGTGGTCTTCGCCGCCATCCTGGGCACCGGCTGTGGCGGCGGCGTGGTCGTCGACGGCCAGATCATCGAAGGCCGCAACGGCTTCGCCGGCGAATGGGGTCACTTTCCCCTGCCCTGGCCCAAGCCCGAGGAATATCCCGGCCCCGACTGCTGGTGCGGCCGCAAGGGCTGCTTGGAGACCTGGATCTCCGGCCCAAGCTTTTCACGCGACGCGGGCTTTCCGAACGGCCAGGCGACGATGGAAGCCGTCGCCGCCGGCCAGCCCAACGCCGTGGCGGCGCTGGACCGCTATGTCGACCGCGTCGGCCGCGCCCTGGCGGTGATCTGCGACGTGATCGACCCCGACGTCATCGTCCTGGGCGGCGGCATGTCGAACGTCGACGCTCTTTATGAGCGCCTGCCCGCCGCCATCGCCCCGCATGTCTTCTCGGATGTCTTCGAGACGCCGGTGAAGAAGGCGACCCATGGCGACAGCTCCGGCGTGCGCGGCGCGGTCTGGCTGTGGCCGTCCGAGGCCTAGGGACCGCGCCATGAAGTCCCTGTGCCGCGACTGCGGGTGGACGGGCGAGGCCAAGGTCTCGCGCTGTCCGTCCTGTCACTCGCCGCGCACGATCTTCCACGAGGAGTTGGGGACACTCTCGATCGCCCACCTGGACTGCGACGCCTTCTACGCCTCGGTGGAAAAGCGCGACGACCCGACCCTGCGCGACCTGCCGGTGATCGTCGGCGGGGGCAAGCGCGGGGTGGTGACCACCGCCTGCTACATCGCCCGCATGAGCGGCGCGCGTTCGGCCATGCCGATGTTCAAGGCGCTGAAGCTGTGCCCCGACGCCGTGGTCATCAAGCCGAACTTCGCCAAGTACAAGGAGGAGAGCCGGCGCATCCACGAGAAGCTCGACAGGCTGACGCCGCTGATCCAGCCGCTGAGCCTGGACGAGGCCTGGATCGACCTGACGGGCACGCAGCGCCTGCACGGCGCGACGCCCGCCCAGATGCTGGCGCGGCTGCAGGCCGAGATCGAGCGCGACATCGGCCTGACGGTCTCGATCGGCCTGGCGCCGAACAAGTTCCTGGCCAAGATCGCCTCGGAACTGGACAAGCCGCGCGGCTTCTCGGCGATCGGCGCGGCAGAAGCGAAAGACTTCCTGGCCAACAAGCCGGTCGGCATCCTGCCCGGCGTCGGTCCCGCCACGGTCTCCAGCCTGGCCGAGATCGGCCTGAAGACCGTCGGCGATATCGCCGCCGCCGACCTGAAGCTGCTGGCCAACCGTCTGGGCTCGGGCGGCCTGCGCCTGCACCGCCTGGCCCACGGCCAGGACAGCCGCATCGTCGATCCCGACCAGGCCCGCAAGACGATCAGCGCCGAGACCACCTTCAACGACGATCTGCACAAACGTGAGGCGCTCGAGGACGAGCTGTGGCCGCTGTGCGAGAAGGTCGCCAAGCAGGCGCGCAAGGAAGGCGTCGCCGGCCGCGTGGCGACGCTGAAGCTGCGCACCCCCGACTTCAAGATCCATACCCGCCGCCGAACCCTGGCCGTGCCGACCCAAACGGCCCGCACCCTGTTCCAGGTGGCGCGCGAGCTGCTGGCGGCCGAACCCGGCGGCCTTTCATACCGCCTGATCGGGGCGGGCCTGACCGAGTTCGTCGACGCCGAGACCGCCGGTTCGGACATGTTCGCGGACGATGAACGCCGCACGCTCAAGAACGAAACGGCCATCGACGCCCTGCGCGGCAAGTTCGGCGCGGGCGCGGTCGTCAGCGGCCGGGCGCTGAAGGGCCGCTGAAGCCGCCCTCTTGCGCCGCGCCCGATCGCTAACCATCTGGGCTTCTCGTCACAGCCGGTCGCCCCGTGAGCGGGACGGCGGGCTCCACCTCCAGACGGAGCGTGACCGGCGCGAAACCGCTCACAGTTTCAGCCGCCACACTCCGGAACCGTTCGTCGGCGGTCTTCGCTCTCCCAAACGTGAAGCCGAAATCCGAGGCGCCCCTGTGCTAAAGCGGCGCAGCGGCGCTTCGGCCTCTTCCAAAGCCGCCGCGTTTCCATATCTAATTCAGGCAGGCGGGTGATTTGCCCGCCGGGAGAGAACAAGTCGATGGCCGAGCGGAAGCAAGGCGGACAAAGCAACGGCGCTGGGTCGTCGGTCGTCACGGAAGTGAAGCCGAAGACGCAGAAGCCCTCGCTTTATCGAGTTCTGATTCTCAACGACGACTACACTCCGATGGAGTTCGTGGTCTACGTTCTCGAACGGTTCTTCAACAAGTCGCGTGAAGACGCTACTCGCATCATGCTGCACGTTCACCAGAATGGTGTCGGCGTCTGCGGTGTCTACACATACGAAGTCGCAGAAACCAAGGTCGCGCAAGTCATCGACTCGGCGCGACGCCATCAGCACCCCCTGCAGTGCACCATGGAAAAGGACTGAGGAGCCTCCCCCATTGCCCTCTTTTTCGCGCCCCCTGGAAGAGTCCCTGCATCGCGCCGTCGCGTACGCCAACCAGCGTAAGCACGAGTACGCCACGCTGGAGCACCTTCTGCTCTCCCTGACCGACGACGAGGACGCCGCCGGAGTTATGCGCGCGTGTGACGTCGATCTCGCCGCGCTGAAGAAGAGCCTCTCGAACTATCTCGACGTCGAACTGTCCTCGCTGGTCGTGGACGACGACGAGGACGCCAAGCCGACAGCCGGCTTCCAGCGCGTGATCCAGCGCGCGGTGATCCACGTCCAGTCGTCGGGCCGTGAGGAAGTGACCGGCGCCAATGTTCTGGTCGCCATCTTCTCCGAACGCGAGAGCCACGCCGCCTACTTCCTGCAAGAGCAGGACATGACGCGGTACGACGCGGTCAACTTCATCGCCCACGGCATCGCCAAGAAGGCCGGCGCCTCGGAAGCCAAGAGCGTCAAGGGCGCCAGCGCCGGCTCGAACCAGACCGAGGACGACGGCGAGAAGCCGAACACCAAGACGGGCGGCGAGGCTCTCGAGGCCTATTGCGTCGACCTCAATGAAAAGGCCCGCCAGGGCAAGGTCGACCCGCTGATCGGCCGCGCGAACGAAGTGGAACGCGCGATCCAGATCCTGTGCCGTCGCACCAAGAACAACCCGCTGCTGGTGGGCGACCCGGGCGTCGGCAAGACCGCCATCGCCGAGGGCCTGGCCCGCAAGATCGTCACGCACCAGGTCCCCGAGGTCCTGGAAGGCGCCACCATCTACTCGCTCGACATGGGCGCGCTGCTGGCCGGCACCCGCTATCGCGGCGACTTCGAGGAACGCGTCAAGCAGGTGGTGAAGGAACTCGAAAACCACCCGAACGCGGTGCTGTTCATCGACGAGATCCACACCGTGATCGGCGCCGGCGCGACCAGCGGCGGGGCTATGGACGCTTCGAATCTCTTGAAGCCCGCGCTGGCCTCCGGCTCGCTGCGTTGCATGGGTTCGACCACCTACAAGGAGTTCCGCCAGCACTTCGAGAAGGACCGGGCCCTGGTCCGTCGCTTCCAAAAGATCGACGTGAACGAGCCGACGGTGGAAGACACCATCAAGATCCTCAAGGGCCTGAAGACCTATTACGAGGACTTCCACAAGCTGAAGTACACCGCCGAAGCCCTGAAGGTCGCGGTGGAGCTGTCGGCCAAGTACATCACCGACCGCAAGCTGCCGGATAAGGCGATCGACGTGATCGACGAGGCCGGCGCCAGCCAGATGCTGCTGCCGGAAAGCCGCCGCAAGAAGACCATCGGCGTCAAGGAGATCGAAAGCGTCGTCGCCAAGATCGCCCGCATCCCGCCGAAGTCGGTCAGCAAGTCGGACACCGAGGCCCTCAAGGAACTCGAGACCGACCTGAAGCGCGCGGTGTTCGGCCAGGACGAGGCTCTGAACCAGCTGTCGGCCGCCATGAAGCTGGCCCGGGCCGGCCTGCGTGAACCGAACAAGCCGATCGGCTCGTATCTGTTCAGCGGCCCGACCGGCGTCGGCAAGACCGAAGCCGCCAAGCAGCTGGCCCAGACCCTGGGCATCGAGATGCTGCGCTTCGACATGTCGGAGTACATGGAGCGCCATACCGTGAGCCGCCTGATCGGCGCCCCTCCCGGCTATGTCGGCTTCGACCAAGGCGGTCAGCTGACCGACGCGGTCGACCAGCACCCGCACGCCGTCGTCCTGCTCGACGAGATCGAGAAGGCGCACGGGGATGTCTACAACATCCTGCTGCAGGTGATGGACAACGGCGCCCTGACCGACAGCAACGGCAAGAAGGTCGACTTCCGCAACGTGGTCCTGATCATGACCACCAACGCGGGGGCGTCCGACGCCCAGCGCAATTCGATCGGCTTCGGCCGCTCGAAGGTCGAGGGTGAGGAAGAAGCCGCTCTGAAGCGCCTGTTCACGCCGGAGTTCCGCAACCGCCTGGACGCCGTCGTGGCCTTCAAGCCGCTGACGCCGGAGATCATCCGCCAGGTCGTGCAGAAGTTCGTCATGCAGCTGGAGGCCCAACTGGCCGATCGCAACATCACGATCGAGCTCTCCGACGACGCGGCCGACTGGCTGGCCAAGAACGGCTTCGACGAGCTCTACGGCGCCCGTCCGCTGGCCCGGGTCATCCAGGAGCATATCAAGAAGCCCCTGGCCGACGACATCCTGTTCGGACGTCTCGTCCGGGGCGGTCACGTCAAGGTCGTGCTGGAGAACGGCAAGATCGAGTTCGAGATCGAAAGCAACGGCGGCGACGCCAAGCCGAAGGCCGACGAAGCCGAGCCGGAAATGGCTCAGTAAGTCGCCTCGCGATACCTACGGAAAGGCCCGGCGCGATCCGGGCCTTTCTCGTTTCCGCTAACGCGAAAATTGTGGACGAAACAAGAACAAACGACTAGCGTGTAGCTATGAACACGGCAGGCTTCGACAGCTTAAGCGCCTCCAAGCGGCTTCGCGAAGCCGGTCTGGAGGAGCACGTGGCCGAAGCTATTGTCGAGATCGTGCGCCAGACTTCCAGCATGCCCGACATCGGCCATCTCGCCACCAAGGACGACCTTAGGCAGTTCGCCACCAAGGACGATCTAAAGCAGCTTGAGATGGGCACGAAGGCGGACTTTCAAGAAGCCAAGTTGACGATCGCCCAGCTTGAGGTGCGCCTCAGCGAAAAGATACGTCTGCAAGGCTGGTCCCTGCTCGGTGGAATGGCCTTACTTCTGGCCCTCAATACGGCCATGGCAAAGCTAATCGGTTAGCCCCGCAGATACCGCCCACCAACGCGCACCAGCAGACATTCCGCCCGTTCGGCGTCCAAACCGGCGGGGTTGAAGACGTCCAGCCCTACCTCTGACAACAGAGGTTGATCGATACGCCCCAGGCGATGCTGGCCCATGTTCCAGTCACGGAAGCGGCGGTGATCGGCCGGACCGTCGGCGAGGGTCCGCAGGTCGGCGTGGCGCTGGTCCCGCGCGATCCGAGCGAAGGTCTCTTCAAGAGCAGTCTCCGGCCCCTCCAGCCACTGCAGGAACCGTCCCTCCGCCACCACTAGGAAGCCCGTGATGTCGTCCAGCCGATTGTTCTGGATCGACTTGGCGATGATCGCGCGCAGCACCTCGTCGAACGCTCGCTCGGCGCCCGTGAAGCGACTGGCGTAGATCAGCCTTCGCAGGCGGCCCCGGCCTTTGTCGTCCTGGCTCATGGCGCGCTCCGTTGTATCGACGCTGAAAGCGCCAGTACGGGATTCGTCGCGCCCTGTTGGACGGCTAGCCGACCCAGGCGGCGGAATGCCTACAGCGCCGCCGAGATCTTCGCCGCCAGGGCCTTGAGTTCCTCGACATCGGCCATGCCCCCCTCGCCGTGACGGCCCAGGTCCTGACCCTCGTAGCGGGGGATGACGTGGAAGTGCAGGTGGAAGATCGTCTGGCCGGCCGGGGCGCCGTTGAACTGGGTGACGACCACGCCATCCGGCTTCAGGGCCGCGACCACCGCACGCGTCAGCTTCTGCGTCGCGGCCCCGAGGTCCGCCAGCACGTCGGTCTCGACCTCCAGGATATTTCGCGCCTGGCTGACCTTGGAGATCACCAGGGCGTGGCCGCGCGACTGCGGGAAGACGTCCATGAAGGCCAGGACCTTGTCGTCCTCGAACACCTTCACGCTGGGGATCTCGCCCCGGACGATCTTGGCGAAGATGTTGTCGGCGTCGTAGCGTCCGTCGAGGCTCATGACCGTCTCCTTCTGGCTGACCGGTCGTAGCAAACGAAGGGCGACGCGCAAACCATGGCCGAGACCAAACCCCAAGGCCTGACCGAGCAGCAGCAGAAGTGGTTCGCCTCGGTCCAGGCCAACCTGGAGCGCGAGACCGGCAAGACCCTGGAGGAATGGGTCGAGATCGTCCGCCGCGAGTGCAAGGAGACCAGGCCCAAGGCGCGCACCGACTGGCTGAAGGCGACCTATGGCGTCGGCCAGAACCGCGCCGCCACGATCCTCTCGGTCGCCTTCCCGTCCGACATGGGCTGGGACGACGCCGATGGCCTGCGCAAGGCGCTGTGGACCGATCCGGCCTCGACGGCGATCCTGGAAGCGGTCGAGGCGGCCGTCGCCGAGTTCGACGGCCTGGTCACCGGCCAGCGCAAGGCCTTCACGGCCTGGTCCCGCAAAGCGCAGTTCGCGGCCCTGAAGCCGGCCAAGGGCGGTCAGGCGGTGCTGGGCCTGGCGGTGGCGACGGACGCCTCCCCTCGGCTCTCCGAGCCCAGGAACGAGGGCTGGTCCGATCGCCTAAAGGCCAAGCTGGTTCTGACCGCCGCGGCCGATGTGGACGATGAGGTCAGGGCGCTGCTCAGGGCCGCTTGGGAGCGCTCGTAGCTTCGCCCTAGGAACGCCCGTTCCCGCCCGCCGTTGGTCTCCAAAACCCACGGAGATTCAACGATGTCCAAGGAAGCCGATCTGGCCGAGAAGTTCTGGAAGGCCCTCAAGTCCGACCGCACCGTGATGCTGGGCCTGCCCGATCACGAGAACGGCCGCGCCCAGCCGATGACAGCGGTCATCGAAGGCGATCACTCGGGTCCGATCTGGATCTTCAGCGCCGTCGACGTCGATCTGGTCGAGGCCGTCGAGGGCGGCGCGCGCGACGCCTTCATCCACTTCGCCGACAAGGGCCACCATCTGTTCGCCGCCGTCGACGGCAACCTGCGGATCGACAACGACCGCGAGACGATCGACCGGCTCTGGAACCCCTTCATCGCCGCCTGGTTCAACGGCAAGGACGATCCCAAGCTGCGCCTGTTGCGCTTCGAGCCGGCCGACGCCCAGATCTGGCTGAACGAGAACAGCCTGTTCGCCGGCGTGAAGATGATGCTCGGGGTCGATCCGAAGACCGAATACAAGGACAAGGTCGGCGAGGTCCGGCTGCAGTAGCCCGCCCTACCCTCCGTCGCGAGGCGGATCCGGCGTGTGACGGAAGGGCGAGAACTCTTCCGTCAGCATCTCGATGTCGCTTTCAACCGCCTCGCGCTCGCGCTCCAGGTAGCGGGCGACGGGCTCGCGCAGGGCGGGGTCGGCGATCCAATGGGCCGAATAGACGGCGCTGGGCAGGTAGCCGCGGGCGATCTTGTGCTGCCCCTGCGCCCCGGCCTCGACACGCGGCAGGCCCAGCCGGATCGCGTGCTCGATAGCCTGGTAGTAGCAGAGCTCGAAGTGCAGGAACGGCACGTCCTCGACGCAGCCCCAGTGGCGGCCATAGAGGCAGTCCCGGCCGATCAGGTTCAGCGCGCCGGCGATCCAGGGCCCGCCCGGCCGGCGCGCCAGGATCAGTAACACCTTGTCGGCCATCCGCTCGTGCAGCAGCGAGAAGAACCGGCGGTTCAGATAGGGTCGCCCCCACTTGCGGCCGCCGGTGTCCATGTAGAAGGCGAAGAACGCGTCCCAGTGTTCCTCGGTCAGCGCGTCGCCGGTGAGCGCGACGATCTCCAGCCCGTCCTGAGCGTCGCGGCGCTCGCGGCGGATGGTCTTGCGGCGATTGGCCGACAGGGCCGCCAGGAAGTCGTCGAAGGCAGCGTAGCCCTGGTTCTCCCAGTGATACTGCTGGTCCTGGCGCGGCAGCATCCCGCGCTCGCCCATCCAGCGCCACTCGTCCTCGACCGGGAAGGTCACGTGCAGCGACGAGGCGCCGAGGCGCTCGCACAGGGTCAGGGCTCCGCCCAAGAGGGCCGAGCGGCCCTCATCAACGTCGACATCCGGCCGAACGATCAACCGCGAGCCGGTCACCGGCGAGAACGGCGAAGAGCACTGCAGCTTGGGATAATATCGCCCGCCGGCCCGCTCATAGGCGTCGGCCCAGGCATGGTCGAAGACGTATTCGCCCTGGCTGTGGGATTTCAGATAGAGGGGCATGACCCCGGCCACTGCCCCCGCCTCGTCGTCGACCGTCAAGTGATGCGGCGCCCACCCTGTGCGGGCCGAGACGCAGCCGCTCTCCTCCAGGATCGACAGGAAGTCGTAGCTGACGAACGGATCGCCGGTCTGGCCCGCGCAAGCGTCCCAGGCCGCCTTGCCGATCTCGCCGATCGCGCGGTGGACGCGAACCGCCGACTGGACCCCTATCGGGTCTGGCGTCACGCCGTGAAGCCCTCGAAGATCAGGTTGTCGCAATGGTCGCGCACGCCTTCCCACTGGTCGGGCGAGCGGACCGTCCAGGCGACGATCGGCATGCCCTTGGCGCGATATAGGTCGGCGCGCGGGCTGGGCAACATGTCCAGGCCCAGGGCCAGGAAATCAGGCCGCGCGATCTCGACCTGCTCCAGCGCCGCCAGCGACTTGCGCATTTCGGGGGCGAGTTTGCGGGCGCCCTCGTCGTTCCAGCCGTAGCTGTCCAGGCCGCGCAGGATCTGCGGGTGATGGTCGGCGAACCAGGCATGCGAGTACGGGTTGAAGCCGATCACGGCGGTCGGGCCGTTGTGATCGACCAGCACCTCGGTCACCCGCCTTTCCAGCGGGCCGACATCGCCGAAGGGCGTTTTCAGCTCGATGAAGACCATGGCGCGGTGACCGATCATGGTCAGGGTGTCGGCCAGGGTCGGGATGGTTTCGTCCGTGCCCATGAGCGCGTAGCTTCCGAGCTCGGCGGCGGTGTGGTCGCGCAGGCGTCCTTCCCGGCCGGTCATCCGCTCCAGACGATCGTCATGGAAAACCACCGCCTCGCCGTCGGCGGTCAGCTGGACGTCCAGCTCTATGCCGTAGCCGCCGGCGCAGGCGGCCTGGAAGGCGGCCAGGCTGTTCTCCGGCGCGCCATCCTTGGCCCAGAGGCCACGGTGGGCCACCGGCGGGTCGAACAGGCGCTCCCACGCCTCGCCGAAGACATCGGTCGAGGGGCGTTCGCGCGAGCGCATCAGGCGATCTCCACCACCGCGTCCACCTCGACCGCGAAGCCGAGGGGCAGCTTGTAGACGCCCACCGCCGAGCGGGCGTGGCGACCGGCCTCGCCCAGCACCTCGACCATCAGGTCCGAGCACCCGTTGACGACCTTGGGGATGTCGATGAAGTCCGGCCCGGCCTGGACGAAGCCGCCCAGCTTCACGACGCGGACCACGCGGTCCAGGTCGCCGTCGCAGGCGGCCTTCATCTGGGCCAGCAGATTGACGCCACACAGGCGCGCGGCCTTCTGGGCGATCTCCAGGTCGACGTCGACGCCGACCGTTCCCTTGATCCCGCCGTCGGGCGCGATCGAGATCTGGCCGGAGATGTGCACGAGGTTGCCGGAGCGGACGAAGGGCACGTAGTTGGCCACCGGCGCCACCGGCTGGGGCAGCTCGACACCAATCGCCTTCAGGCGTTCATCGACCTTCGACATTCACGCGCTCCACTGGATTTGTGGGCCATGCTTAACGCGGCAGATGGGAGCGCAAAAGAAAAAAGGCCCGGACCTCTCGGTCCGGACCTTCATAGGCTGGGTTGGCTGGCCGCCGGTAAGGCGACTAAAACCCGAAGCGGCTCTTAGCGAGCGGCTTGGAACTTCTCGACGGCGGCGCTGACGCGTTCGTTCAGCGGCTTCACCGAGTCCTTGATCGAGGCCGAGACGATCTCCGAGGCCTTGCTGACCTGGGCGATGTAGGCTTCCAGGGCCGACTTGGCCCAGGCGGTCTGCAGTTCGACGGCTTCCTGGACGCTCTTGGCGGCGGCCAGCGACTTTGCGGCGGCGACTTGATCTTCCGCGGCCTTCTTGCCGTAGGCAAAGGTCTGGGCGCCCAGGGCTTCGGCGCCCTTGGTGGCGGCGGTCACCGAGGCGACGACGGCTTCCAGGTTCTTCTTCGAGTGGGTGTTGGCTTCGGCCAGGGCGGCCAGGGACTTCTCGACGCCGTCCTTGAACGCTTGGTTCGAGGCGGTCGTGAATTGCTCGACGGTGGTCTTGACGGTTTCGGCGGCGGCCATTGGGGCTCTCCTGGGGAGGAAGAAGACGGCGGGGCGGAGAACGAGCCGCAGCTCGCCCATCTGCGCTTGGGACACCGCGGTTCTCTCATGTTGCAGTGCAGCAGTCAACAATTTTGTGCAGCGCACCATGACGCAACGGAATCAGCCAGCAAGCTGCAGCATTGGAAGCACGCCCCCGATTTTTTCACGCCTGCGGCAAGATCGCTCACCAGTTGTTTACTTTAGCGAAAGGCGTCTTCCATCATGCTACGGGTCACGCGTGTGGCGGCGCCAGCCGCTTCCCAGTTCAAAATGACGGACGCTGCCCGATGTTCGCCAAGCTTATTTCCGCCCGCTCCTTCCTCGCCGCAGCCGGCCTGGCGCTGTCTTGCATGGTCGGCGCGCTCGCCCCGACCACCGCCTCGGCCGCCATACCCTATCTGCAGCTGAACGCCTCGGAGCCGAAGTACGCGGCGATCGTCATCGACGCCAATTCGGGCGAAGTCCTTTACGACAAAAGGGCCGACAGCCCTCGCTACCCCGCCTCGGTCACCAAGGTGATGACCCTGTACCTGACCTTCGAGGCGCTCAGCGAAGGCCGGCTGAAACTGACCGACCGGGTCGTCATGTCGCCCCGCGCGGCGGCCCAGGCCCCGACCAAGATCGGCCTGCGCCCCGGCGACAGCATGAGTGTCGACGAGGCCATCAAGTCCATGACGGTCAAGTCCGCCAACGACGTCGCCGTGGCCATGGCCGAGCGACTCGCCGGCAGCGAGTCGCGATTCGCCGCCCTGATGACCCTGCGCGGTCAGGAGCTGGGCATGCGCAACAGCCGCTTCGTGAACGCCTCGGGCCTGCCCGACAGCCGCCAGATCTCAACGGCCCGCGACCTGGCCATCCTGTCGCGCGCCGCCATGCGCGACTTCCCGCAGTACTACAGCTACTTCTCGGTGAAGGGCTTCACCTTCCGGGGCAACTACATCAAGGGCCACAACCGCCTGCTGGACAGCATGGAAGGGTTCGACGGCCTGAAGACCGGCTACACCAACGCATCGGGCTTCAACCTAGCGGGCTCGGCCGTGCGTGACGGCCGTCGCTTGATCGCCGTGGTCCTGGGCGGCCCGTCGACCGCCTGGCGCGACAACAACATGGAAGACCTGCTGCTGACCGGCTTCGACGTGATGAAGCGTCGTTCGCGCGGCGAGCGCACCTCGATCGCCGCCAATATTTACGAGGACGATCCCTCGGGCCCGATCGAGCGTCCGTCGGTCGAGCAAGGCGACGGCGACCAGGCCGGCCTGCGCATCGTCCTGACCGAGAACCCGCGCAATCCGGGCCCGGTGAAGGTCTCGCCGACGATGCGCGGCGCCCAGGAAGCCGCCAAGGCCAAGCCTGCCGCCAAGAAGGCGAAGGGCGAATGGGGCGTGCAGGTCGGCGCCTTCAAGTCCAAGTCGCTGGCCAACGATCAGCTGAAGCTGGTGCGCGGTCGCTTCGCCAAGGTCGTGGCCGAGGCCGAGGCCGCCGTGGAAGGCGCCGGCGGCACGTTCCGCGCCCAGTTCCAGGGCATGACCTCTGACGCCGCCCGTAGCGCCTGCTCGGCCCTGAAGGCCAAGCGCGTGCCCTGCATGGTGCTCCAGCCCTAAACACCGCCTCCCCGGCGAAAGCCGGGCCCCAGATCGAACCAAGGGCGCCGAGCGGCTAGGCTCGGCGCCCTTTCGCATTCACGGTTGACGCTCAGGATGAGCCCGGGCCCCGGCTTTCGCCGGGGAGACGGCGGTGAGACTAGGCTTCCGAGATCACTTTCGAGATCAGCCGCGCCATTCGCGCCACGCCTTCCTCGATCTGCTCGTCGGTGGGCAGCGAGTAGCTGAGGCGGATGGCGTTGGGCGTCTGGACCTCGGCGAAGAACGGCGCGCCGGGCACGAAGGCCACGCGCTCCTCGGCGATGGCCCGCGCCAACAGCGCCGCGCCATCAATCCCTTCCGGCAGGTCGACCCAGACGAACATGCCGCCTTCCGGATGCGACCAGGTCACGCCCTTGGGCATGCTCCGCTCCAGCGCCGCCAGGATCACCCGCGCCTTGTGGCCATAGGCGCCACGCAGACGGTGCAGGTGCTGGTCATAGCCTTCCGAGACGGCGCGGTGGGCGACCATCTGGTTGATCGTCGAGACGTGCAGGTCAGCGCCTTGCTTCAGCAGGACCAACTTCTCGATCACCGCCTTGGGCCCGCAGACCCAGCCGATGCGCAGGGCCGGCGACAGGGTCTTGGACAGGGTGCCCAGGAACAGGGTGCGGGCGTTGTCGATGCCGCCCGAGCGGGCGATGTCCAGCGACAGCAGGGTCGGCGTCGTCTCGCCCACGAACCGCAGTTCGCGATAGGCCGCATCCTCGACCAGGGTCATGTCCAGACGGTCGGCCAGGGCCAGCACGGCCTGGCGCTCCTCCAGGGTCAGGCTAACGCCGGTCGGATTGGCGAAGTCGGGCACGAAATAGCCCAGCGCGCCGTGCGGAAGGTCGGCGGCCGCCGGATCCCGCAGCGCATCCTCCGGCAGGTCGCGATAGGCGGGCTCGTAGCCGTTGAAGGCCTGCAGCGCGCCCAGATAGGTCGGTCGCGCCACCACGACCGTGTCGCCGGGGCTGATGAACAGCTTGCCGACCAGGTCCAGCGCCTGCTGCGAGCCGGCGGTCAGCATGATGTTGTGCGGCTCGCACGGCATGCCGTCGCGGCTCATCCGCTCGGCGATCCACTGGCGCAGCGGTAGATAGCCTTCGCTGACCGAATATTGCAGCGCCTGCCGTGACAGGGCCGGATCGGCCAGAATGGCGTCGTAACCGGCCTGGATCTGCTCGGCCGGGAACAGGCCAGGATCGGGGATGCCGCCGGCGAACGACAGGATGTCGGGCTGGTCCAGCAGCTTGAGCAGCTCGCGGATCTCGCTGGCGCGGACGCGGCTCATGCGGTCGCTGAAGCGCGCGGCCCATTCGGCGGCGCGGTCGGTGTCTTGGGTGGTCATGGGGTGATCTAGTCCGAACTGAATGACGCTATAGAGCCGCGACGGCGGCTCGCCTGAACTCGGTTCAGGACGTCATACCGAGCAGGTTTGGCCCGACGAGCGGCGGCGCCAGAAGCGTTCGCGATTGATCATGCCCTTCTCCTATCTCAGCTGCGCCGCTTGATCAAACGATCGCGCGCGGCGTTGAGCTGGGCGGCCAGCCCTTGCGTGCCGCCCTTGTCGGGATGGGCCAGCTGGATCAGGCGCGTATAGGCCGCCTTGACCTCGGCCAGGGTGGCCTCGGGGCCAACGCCCAGGATGGCGCGAGCTTCCGATAGGCTGAGTTCCGGCTTGGGCGGCTGGACCATCTCGCGGCGGATGACTGGACGGCGGCGCGCCTCGGTGACGCTCCACAGCGCGATGACGCCCAGCACGATCCCCGTGCCCCACGATCCGCGGATCGTGGCGTAGGCCGCCGCCGCGAAGGCGGCGATCGAGGCCGCCCCCGCCCCTACCCGCCAGCCGTCGCCCTTCAGCAGGGTTCGGCCACGAGGCCACAGCAGGAAGACGAGGATGGCCGCGCCCAGCAGCAGGTACAGCATCGGAACTCCAAACACGAAAACGGGCGGCAGGGTCGCCCCTAAAGCCTGCCTGAGCAGGCTTTAGATCCGAACATTGGAGCGCGTTTAGGGGGCGAAACCGCGAGCACTTTCGCCCAACGCGTTCCCGCCCGCTCTCAACCATGTAGACGTTGGCTTACTGCGCCGCCAGCAGGGTCTCGCCCGAATAGGCCGCCAGGCCCAGGCTGTGCATCAGGGCGCGCAGTTCCTGGCGCGCGGCCAGGTGCTGCAGCGACACCGGCACCGGGCGCACCTGCGGCGACAGGTCGGCGATGGTCAGGCCGAACGGGAACAGCTCGCGATAGATGACGCGGTCGCGCAGGCCGGGGCCGATGCGGAAGCCGACGCGCTTGGCCAGGGCCGTCAGACGGTCCTCCAGGCGCTTGCGGTTACGGGCCTCGGTGGTGGCCAATCGATTGCGTAGCACGACCCAATCCATCGCCTGGCGCTGGCCAGACAGGGCCCGCTGCTTGCGGCCTTCCCAGACGGTCAGCGAGTACAGGCTGGGCTTGGTCAGCTCCAGGGTCACCGGATCCACGGTGCCCAGCATGTCGAAGTCGACGAAGCTGTCGTTCATCGGCGTCACGACCAGATCCGCTCGGCCGTGGGCCAGGCGGGTGATGGCGCTGTCGCCGCCGGGGGTGTCGATCAGGATGAAGTCGCAGTCCTCGGCCGCCTTGGCGAAGGCGGCCTCGAAACCGGCGACCTGCTCCTCCTCCGACTTCTCGGCCAGGGCGATGTCGTTGTCGCTGAGGGTCAGCGACAGCGGCATGGGCAGATCCAGCTTCTTGCTGGCCGTCCAGGCGACACGGTTCTCGAAGAACCGACCCGAGGTGCGCTGGCGCAGGTCCAGGTCGAGCACGGCGACCTTGGCGCCACCGTACAGCAGCGCGGTCGCGAGGTGGACGGCGATGGTGGACTTGCCCGCACCACCCTTTTCGTTGCCGACGACGATGACGCGCGTTTCGGCCATGGCTCGATCCTCGATGCGTCGCGACTCGCACGACCTTGGACTGAAGGTTAACACGATGTTACCGCCGCCCCACCGGGTCAACCGTCTCAATCCACAGGCATAATTGTCGCACCCCGAAAGCGGGTTTCCCGCGCGGGATGGTGGACCCGGCGCCGCGCCGGGGTCATAAGCCACGCCTGTCCGCGTGGAGCCCTTCAGAGCATGAGCAGCCCGATCATCGTCCGCACCGTCGCCGAGATGCGCGCGCACGTGCGCGCCTGGAAGACGGCCGGCCAGCGCGTGGCCTTGGTCCCGACGATGGGCGCCCTGCACGAGGGCCACCTTTCGCTGATCCGCATCGCCCGCCAGAACGCGGACCGGGTCGTCGCCACCATCTTCGTCAATCCCAAGCAGTTCGCGCCGCACGAGGACTTCGACGCCTATCCGCGCGGCGAGGCCGCCGACGTCGAGAAACTGGCCTCGGTCGGCTGCGACCTGCTGTTCGCCCCGAACGGCGCCGAGATGTACGCGCCCGGCTTCGCCTCAGCGGTGTCGGTGTCGGGCGTCTCCGAACCGCTGGAAGGCGCGGCGCGGCCGCAGTTCTTCGGCGGGGTGGCGACCGTGGTGGCCAAGCTGTTCAACCAGAGCCAGGCCGATGTCGCCGTGTTCGGCGAGAAGGACTACCAGCAGCTGCAGGTGGTCAAGCGCATGGCCCGCGACCTGGATATCCCCATCGCGATCATCGGCGCCCCGACGGCGCGCGCCGAGGACGGCTTGGCCCTCTCGTCGCGCAACGCCTATCTGTCGGCGCCGGAACGCGCGGCCGCCGTGGCCCTGCCCACGGCCATGAAGGCCGCCGCCGCCGAGATCGCCGCCGGCGGTCGGATCGACGCGGCCGAACAAAAGGCCACGGCCGCCCTGCAGGCGGCCGGCTTTGGTCAGGTGGACTATGTCGAGGTGCGTGAAGCCAGCGACCTGTCGCGGCTGGGTCCCGGTCCGATCGGCGATGCCCAAGGCCGGATCCTGATCGCCGCGTGGCTGGGCAAGACGCGGCTGATCGACAACATGGCCGTCGGTTAGCCTGCGGACCTAGAGGGGTTTCAGGGCGATCAGCAGACCGGCGATCAAGCCCACGAACAGCATCCCCACGCCCAAGGCGGCGAAACCGGCCTTCATCGTCATCCCTCCGCTATCCCTGCGACAAGGTGACACCCGCCACGGTTGCCAGTTCACTAACGACACACGTCGTGATCGTTACCAGGCGCCGATTTCCCGCAGTTGCCGCGCCAGGTCCGGCGGCAGGTCGGCGGCTTCGCTTTCGGTGAGGTCCGGCGGCGCGTCCTCGGGCTTGAGATAACGCCAGCCCTGGAACGCGCGGCGCGGCTGCGGCGCGACGCGAATGATCGGCGGATCGACCGTCACCTCGCAGCGCGAGGCCGCGCCCGAGCCGACGGTGTCGATGGCCAGGATCTTCTGGCGGCACAGGATCTGGCCCTTGAACACCCGGTACAGCGAGCCGCCATCCAGGACCTCGTCGATCCGCTTGGGCGTCATCCGGGTGTGCATGACCCACGGATGACCTTCCGTGTGCCAGGCCAGGAGATCCTCGACGGTGTCGCAGCCGACGACTAGCTTGATGATGTGCAGCGCCATGGCCGCTAGATAGCGCGGGACGGGGCCAAGGCAACAACCCTGGTCGCGTCCGGAAGCCCAGAAACGCGAAAGCCCCCGCCGGCGGACCGACGGGGGCTTACGTGGATAGCGCTGAGGCTAGGAGAAGCTTACGCGCCGCCCGGGAAGCGGAAGGGAACCTTAACCGAACCGGTCTTGGCGCCCATCGGCAGCTTCTCGGCGATGCACATGGCGGCCTTGTCGAAGCCCTTGCCGGCCGCGCTGTTGTCGACGACCTTGCAGTCCGACAGCTTGCCGTCCGCGGCGTTGCACTCGAGCATGACTTGAGCGGCGTCGCGCGTGTTGGCGAACTGTTGCAAGCAACGGCCCATCTGGTCTTCGAAGCCACCGGCGGCCGAAGCGGCCTGAGCGACGAAGAAGCTGCCGGCGAGACCCGCGGCGAAAGCGATCGAGAGTTTCATACCCACCCGTTCCTATTGGTTCTGACGAACAATACCGATGGGCGGCGTTCTCGCGGATCTACCCTAAAGAATGACCAAGGTTCGCGGTTAATCATTTCCAAAAATGATTGGGCCGCGAGAGGCCGGAGACCGGCGATGACTGACCATCGGCGATCCAATTCGCGGCGGTCAAGCCTCCTTGTAAGAACTATGCTTGACGGGCCGTTAAGCCTGCGCCTCCAGCCGCGCCAGCACTACGCCCTCGCTGACCTGGCCGCCGGCGCTGACGGACAGTTCGGCGACCACGCCGTCGAAAGGCGCGGACAGGGCGTGCTCCATCTTCATGGCCTCGAGGGTCAGCAGGGTCTGGCCCTTGCCGACGGCTTGGCCGACTTCCACGGCGACCGAGACGATCTTGCCCGGCATCGGCGACAAGATCGCGCCATCCGACGCTGCGCCTTCGCCCAAGCCGCCTACCTGGGCCTCGAAATCGAAGGTCTGGACGTCGCCGCCCTCGAACACCTGGATCGGACCCTTGCCGTAGGTGGTCGGCAGGCGGGTCACCTCGTCGAAGGTCTCGCCGCTCTCGTGACGGATGTCCCACGACCAGTCCTCGGTCCCGCCGCCGATCAGGGCGACGCGCAGCGGCATGGCTTTGCCGTCGGCCGACATCGGCAGATGCATCGGCGCGCGCTCGGCGTTCATCCGGAAGCCCAAGAGCTTGGACGGCGCGCTCTCCCACGGATCGCGACGGGCCTCGGCTTCCAGGAAGCTGTCCAGCCGCCAGCCGATCGCGGCCATGGCCGGCTCGTCAGTGAAGGACCGCTCGGTGAGCTCGTCCAGGCGCGCCTCGATGAAGCCGGTGTCGACCGCGCCGTCGACGAAATCCGGATGGCTGGCGCACTTGGCCAGGAAGGCGGCGTTGGTCTTGACAGGCCAGACCTCGACCAGGGCGCAGGCGTCGGCCAAGCGCCGGGCGGCGTCCTCGCGATCGGCGCCGTGGGCGATCAGCTTGACGATCATCGGATCGTAAAAGGGGGTGACCTCGCCGCCCTCCTCCACCGCGCTGTCGACGCGGACGTCGCCCTCGGGCAGGCGGAAATGCTTCAGCTTGCCCGTCGAGGGCAGGAAGCCAGTCGCGGGGTTCTCGGCATAGAGGCGGGCCTCCATGGCCCAGCCGTCCAACGTGATCTCGTCCTGCTCCAGTGGCAGGGGCTCGCCCGAGGCGACCAGCAACTGCCACTCGACCAGGTCCTGGCCGGTGACCATCTCGGTGACCGGATGCTCGACCTGCAGGCGGGTGTTCATCTCCATGAACCAGATGCGGTCGGCGCGCAGGCCCTCGCTGGCGTCCGCGATGAACTCGACCGTGCCGGCTCCGACATAGCCCACCGCCTGGGCGGCCTTCACGGCGGCCGCACAGACGGTCTCACGCGTCGCCTCGTCCATGCCCGGCGCGGGGGCCTCCTCGATGACCTTCTGGTGGCGGCGCTGCAGCGAGCAGTCGCGCTCGAACAGGTGGACGACGTTGCCGTGCTGGTCGCCGAACACCTGCACCTCGATATGGCGCGGACGGGTGACGTACTTCTCCAGCAGCACCCGGTCGTCGCCGAAGCTGGCGGCGGCCTCGCGGCGACACGAGCCCAGGGCGGCCTCGAAGTCCTCGGGCTTGTCCACCTTGCGCATGCCCTTGCCGCCGCCGCCGGCCACGGCCTTGATCAGCACTGGATAGCCGATCTGCTGCGCTTCGGCGGCCAGACGCTGGGCCGACTGGTCCTCGCCCAGATAACCGGGCGTCGTGGGCACGCCGGCCTCGATCATGACCTTCTTGGCCGCGTCCTTCAGGCCCATGGCCCGGATCGCCGAGGGCGGCGGGCCGATCCAGATCAGTCCGGCGTCGATGACGCTCTGGGCGAAGTCGGCGTTCTCGGACAGGAAGCCATAGCCGGGGTGAATGGCCTCCGCCCCCATCTGCTTGGCGGCCGCCAGGATCTTCTTGGGATCCAGGTAGCTCTCCTTGGCCGGCGCCGGACCGATCAGGATCGCCGCGTCGGCCTCCAGCACGAACGGGGCATTCGCGTCGGCTTCCGAATAGACGGCGATCGTCGCCACGCCCAACTCGCGGGCGGTGCGGATGATGCGTCGGGCGATCTCGCCGCGATTGGCGATCAGGACGGAGGAGAGCAAGCGAACGGACCTACATCTGGGAAAGGGTGAAGACCATCAGGGCGATGAGCAGGGACGCGAAGGCGATGACCGTCATCCACCAGACGATCAGCGTCTTCAGCAGCGCGCCGACGACGCTGGAGCCATAGCCGCCGCGCAGCGTCTGGAAGAGGTTGATCGGTGTCCAGAGCAGCACGATGGCCAGGGCGGGCGCGGCCAGCGCCCCTGGCAGAACGAACACCAGGGCCCAGGTCAGGAACGAGAACGACAGCAGGTTGGTGGCCACCAGCAGGTGGTCGTAGATGAAGTACTGGCGCTTGTTCAGGTAAACGAAGGCCAGGCTCAGGCCGATGATCGGCAGCAGCAGCACCGCCAGGCGGTGAGCCCAGCCGAACAGCACCAGGGCGTAATAATCAGGGTTCTCGATCGCCTTGGCGATGCGCTCCTTGAGCCAGCCGCCGTTATAGTACTTGCCGGAATGGCCCGGCTTGGCAGCCTCAGCCTGGATCGCGGCCTTGGTCTTGGCGTCGGGTCCGACGATGTTGAAGTGCTGGCCGGCGATCTGAGCTTCGGCCAGCTTGTTAGCGCCCGCCTCCAGCTTATCAGGGCTCTGGAAATCCAGGCGTCGGATCTGAGCGGCCGTATCGGCGCCGCGGCTGTGGAGCCTGGCCTGGGCCTCGGCCCCGGCGTTGGCGTTCTTCTCCAGCGCATCGGCTTCGGCGATGTTCTGGGCGTAGCGCGCCTCGGCTGTCTTGACGTCGTCGGCGTAGTCGGCGGCGATCTTGGCCTTGTCGGCGTCCGCGTCCTTCAGGCCCTCGTCGCGCTCGGCAGCGGCGCTCTGAAGGCGCTCCTGGCGGTCGGCGGCGGCTTCCTTGCGGATTTCGTCGGCCTTGGCCTCGCGGCCCTGCGGCGTGGCGAGGGCGGCCGCTTCCTTCTCCTCCTTGAGCTCCTGCTCGTGGCGAATGCCATGGATGGCGTGCTCGGCGGCGAAGATGAACAGTAGCAGGGCCACCAGGAAGGTGCGGAACGGCGGCACGTGCCGCACGATCCGGCCTTCCATGTAGTCCTTGGCCAGCTTGCCCGGCCGGAAGAACAGCAGCGGCAGGGTGTTGGCCAGGCGACCGTCGAGGTGGAACATCCCCTCGATGGCCTCCCAGATCAGGTGCAGGATCGAGCGGTGATGGGTGTCGGCGTTCTGGCCGCAGGAATAGCAGTACCACCCCTCGAGCGGCGTCCCGCAGTTTTTGCAGGGGTCGCCCTTGTGGGTGAACGGCTTCTTCTTCGGCCCGACGAAGCTCGCCGCCGAGTCCGCCACCGCCGTTTCAAGATCCGCGCCTGCGACCATGCCCCACCTCCCCTGGTTGAATCATTCAGCCCAGGACGGTTTACGACGGGCGATGAAGGCACGCACCCCTTCTTGCCCCTCTTCCGACACGCGGCGGCGAGCGATGCGCTTGGCGGTCTCCTCGATCAGGCCCTTGTCGATTTTCTGGCCAGCGAAGTCGTTGACCAGGGCCTTGGCGTCGCCGATCGCGCCGGGCGCGCAGGGCAGCATCTCTTCGATCAGGGCGTCGCGGGCGACTTCCAGGCCGGCGACGTCCTCGAACACCTCGTCGACCAGGCCGTAGCCCCAGGCGTCGTCGGCGTCGAGCACCCGGCCGGTGGCGAACAGCAGCTTGGCCGTGCGCGGACCCAGGGCCTGGATCACATAGGGGCTGATGGTCGCCGGAGTCAGGCCCAGCTTGACCTCCGAGAACGAGAACTTGGCGTCGGCCAGGGCCAGAGCGTGGTCACAGGCGGCCACCAGGCCCGCGCCGCCGCCGAAGGCTGGCCCCTCGACCAGCGCCACGGTCAGGGCCGGGATGTCATGCAGCGCCTTGAGCATTTGGGCCAGTTCCAGAGCGTCCTCGCGGTTGTCGTCCTCGTCCCATTCGACCGCGTCGGCCATCCAGGACAGGTCGGCGCCGGCGCTGAACGCCCCGCCGACGCCGCGCAGGAACACCACCCGCACGCCCTCGGCGCCGTGCATCGTCTCGAAGGCCTGGCGCAGGGCGGCGATGGTCGCCGCGTCGAAGGCGTTCTTCTTGTCGGGCCGGTTGATCCAGATCGTCACCGCGCCTTCGGGGGTGCTGTCGATATGGACGAGCGGGCTCATCGCGTCAGTGTCGTTCACTTCGACGATGGGGTCGGCGATCGGGTTGGTCATGGGAGGGCCCTCTCTTGGCCTGAAGCTACATCCGGAAAACGCCGAAGGTCGTCTCGGGGATCGGCGCGTTGAGACTGGCCGAGATTGCGAGACCCAGCACGTCGCGCGTTTGCGCCGGATCAATGATCCCGTCGTCCCAGAGACGCGCGGTGGCGTGGTAGGGATTGCCCTCGTCCTCGTAGCGCTGGCGGATCGGCGCCTTGAAGGCCTCGGCCTCCTCGGGCGTCCATTTGGCGGCGTCGCGGTGGACGGTGGCCAGCACGCTGGCGGCCTGCTCACCGCCCATCACCGAGATGCGGCTGTTGGGCCAAGTGAACAGGAAGCGCGGTGAGTAGGCGCGGCCGCACATGCCGTAATTGCCGGCCCCGAAGCTGCCGCCGATCAGGACCGTGAACTTGGGAACCTCGGCCGAGGCGACGGCCGTGACCAGCTTGGCGCCGTCCTTGGCGATGCCGCCGGCCTCGTACTTGCCGCCGACCATGAAGCCCGAGATGTTCTGCAGGAAGATCAGCGGGATCTTGCGCTTGCAGGCCAGCTCGATGAAGTGCGCGCCCTTCAGGGCGCTCTCGCTGAACAGAACACCGTTGTTGGCCAGGATCGCCACGGGCTGGCCCCAAATGCGGGCGAAGCCGCAGACCAGGGTCGTGCCGTATAGGGCCTTGAACTCGTCGAACTTCGAACCGTCGACGATGCGGGCGATGACCTCGCGCACGTCGTAGGGCGCGCGGACATCGGTCGGGACGACACCGTAGATCTCCTCGGGATCGTACAGCGGCGGCTCGGCCTCGGCGATGACCAGCGGTTCGGGCTTGGTGGTGTTGAGGTTGGCGACGATCGCGCGGACGATCTCCAGCGCATGCTCGTCGTTATCGGCCACGTGGTCGACGACGCCGGAGCGGCGGCCATGGGTCTCGGCCCCGCCCAGTTCCTCGGCGCTGATCACCTCGCCGGTCGCGGCCTTCACCAGCGGCGGCCCGGCCAGGAAGATGGTGCCCTGATTGCGGACAATGACGGTCTCGTCGCTCATCGCCGGAACATACGCCCCGCCGGCCGTGCACGAGCCCATGACGCAGGCGATCTGAGCGATGCCCGCCGCGCTCATCCGTGCCTGATTGAAGAAGATCCGACCGAAGTGGTCGCGGTCGGGGAAGACCTCGGCCTGGTGCGGCAGGTTCGCCCCGCCGCTGTCGACCAGATAGACGCACGGCAAGCGGTTCTGGGCGGCGATCTCCTGGGCGCGCAGGTGCTTCTTCACCGTCATCGGGAAATAGGCGCCGCCCTTCACCGTGGCGTCGTTGGCCACGATCATCACCTCGCGGCCCGAGACCCGGCCGATCCCGCAGATCATGCCCGCGCCTGGAGCCTCGCCGTTGTAGAGGTCGCAGGCGGCCAGCTGGCCGATCTCCAGGAAGGGCGAGCCGGGATCAAGCAGGCGCTCGACGCGCTGACGCGGCAGCAGCTTGCCGCGCGCGGCGTGGCGTTCGCGGGCGCTCTCGGGGCCGCCAAGCGCCGCTTCGGCGACCTTGGCGCGCAATTCGTCGACCAGGGCGCGGTTGTGAGCCGCGTTGCGGGTGAAGGCGTCGCCGGACGCGTCGATAACGGAGTTCAACTTCGGCATGACCGACGCTTAGCCTTTTCCACCCTAGCCCGGAAGTCGGAGTTTTTTGGACCCCGAACCGAAAGATTCAGAGCCAAATCCGTTCTCTGACATTTCGGCTTCGGGAGCAACAGTTGCGCCCAAACGCGCCCCCGTGGTCAAGCCTGCCCGATCAAGGTAGCGTCCGCGCCGTGGAAACGCCCCTGCCCGACGACTCGGCCCTGGCCCGCCTGTTCGCCCGTGAGCGACGGACCGGGGCGGCCACCTGGTTTTCCCTGCCCGGCGGGGCGACGCTGTTCGAGCCTGGCGAGGACGCCGACAACCTCTACTTCCTGAAGACCGGACGCCTGGGCGCCTTTCGCAAGGAAGAAGGCCAGGAGCCACAGTTCCTGGGCGTCATCCGACCGGGCGAGCCGGCCGGCGAGATGGCCCTGGTCGGCGGCACCACCCACTCGGCCAACATGGTGGCCTTGCGCGACAGCGAGGTCCTGGCCCTGCCCCGCGACGACTTCTTCGCGGCGGCCGAGGAAGACCCAACCGTGATGCTGGAGCTGTCGCGGCTGATGATCCGCCGCGCCCGCCAGGCCCAGACCCAGGCTGCGATCGGCGATCCGTCGGTGTTCGGCTTCATCGCCGTCGAGCCCGGCGCGGCGATCCGCCCGGTGGTCGAGCGCTTGGCCCGCTGCATCGAGAGCCTGGGCTACTCCGCCACCGTCGAGGGCGGCGAGTCCCTGCTGGCCCCGACCGAGTGGTTCAGCAATGTCGAGCGCGAGCACGACTTCGTCCTCTATGTCGCCGAGGCCGACGAGACTGCCTGGAAGCACGTGGTCGGCCGCCAGGTCGATCGGCTGTTCCGCGTCGGTCGCGGCGAGCGGCCCCCGCCGGCCACCGTGCCGACCTACGCCTCGGGGCCCCTGCAGGCCCAGCGCCTGGTCGACCTGATCCTGCTGCAGTCCGCCAGCCTGGCGCGACCTGCCGGCTCGGCGGCGTGGATGGAGGCCACCCAAGCCGCGCGGCTATTCCATCTGCGTGAGAACGGCGTCGCCGACCTGCAAAGGCTGGCGCGAGTGCTGACGGGCCAGTCGGTGGGTCTGGTGCTGTCCGGCGGCGGCGCGCGGGCCTATGCCCATATCGGCGCGATCCAGGCGCTGCGCGAGCGCGGCATCCCGATCGACTTCGTCGGCGGTGCCTCGATGGGCGGCATCGTGGCCGCCGGCATCGCCATGGGCTGGGACGACGGCGAGTTGGAGGACCGCATTCGCCGGGCCTTCGTCGACAGCAGCCCCCTGGACGACATCGCCTTCCCGATGATCGCCATGACCCGGGGCGAAAAGGTCAAGGCGCGGCTGGACGAGCATTTCGGCGCGGTCGACATCAGCGACCTGTGGCTGCCGTTCTTCTGCGTCTCGTCGAACCTGACCTCGGGCGCCTACCAGCTGCATCGCACCGGCGACCTGCAGACGGCGCTGCGCGCCTCGATCTCGCTGCCCGGCGTGCTGCCGCCCGCGACCGAGAAGGGCCAGGTGCTGGTCGACGGCGCGGTGATGAAGAACTTCCCGGCCGACGTGATGCGGTCGTTCCAGCTGGGGCCGATCGTCGGCGTCGACGTCACGCGCGGCCGTAGCATCACCAGCGACGATATCATCGCCCCGCCCTCGCTGTGGAGCTGGATCCTGTCGGGCGAGTGGCGCAAGGGCCCCCCGATCGTGGCCCTGCTGATGCGCGCGGCCACCGTGACCACCGGCCGCGACCTGGCCGCCGCCCGCGAAGCCACCGACGTGCTGATCACGCCGAAGCTGGAAGGCGTCGACATCCGCGATTGGCGGGCCTTCGAGCCGGCGGTAAAGGCCGGCTACCTCGCCGCCAGCTTCGTGCTGGAGGGGCTGCACGCGCCGGTCACCGAGCTGCGCCGCCGGCCCAGCCTGGCGGAGCGGCGGGCGAACCTCACGCGCGGCGCGCCACGATGAACAGGCGCTTGAACGGGAACAGCGTCACCCCGTCCTCGCGGCGCGGGTGCTCGACGGCCAGCCGCGCTCGCCAGGCGTCCAGGAAAGGCTTCTTCTCGTCGTCCGGCAAGGCGTCCAGATAGGGCCGCAGGGTCGTGCCCATGGTCCAATCGACGATCGGATCCTGGCCATGCAGGGCATGCAGATAAGTCGTCGTCCAGATGTCGATCACAGGGAACAGCGACGCCAGCCAGGCGTAGTAGTCGGCCGGATCGTGGGCCGCGCGCACACCCTCCACGCCCGTGAGCCGCTTGGCCCAAGGCCCTTCGGCGGCGATCTCCAGCAGGCTGGCCCGCCAACCTAAGCCCTCGACGACCGGCATCTGGATCGCCAGCACGCCGCCGGGCGCCAGGCTGCTGGCCAGGCGCGGGATCAGGGCGGCATGGCCGTCCACCCACTGCAGAGCGGCGTTGGAGAAGATCAGGTCGGCCGGCGTGTCGGGCGTGAAGCTGGCGATGTCGCCCAGAACCCATTCGACCCGCGTCGGCAAGGCCTTGGCCCGCGCCAGCATCTGCGGACTGGAATCCAGCCCCCTTACCCGCGCCGCCGGATATAGCGCGGCCAGCAAGGCGGCCTGCTCGCCCAAGCCGCAGCCCAGGTCCCAGATGTCGCGAGGGTCCAGATCGCGGGGAATGGCCGTCAGCAGGTCTAGCGCCGGTCGCTCGCGATACCCCCGGTAGAGGGCGTAGACGTCAGGATCCCAGCTGGCCATCCGAACCCCCGTGACAATTCGCGCCGATGCAACCGGCGCCATTGTGAAGAATTCTTCTCATAGGCGAAGATTCAGCATACGGTCCATGTCAGGTCTCCGACAGAGGGACTACTAGGGAAGGATTCACGCGGTATGCCCACGCGCATTCATCTTGCACCGAGCGGCCCTTCGGCGCCGGTCCCCGGTATTCGTCGCATCAACCTCAACCGCCCGCTCGCGATCGGCGCGGCCCTTGTTCTGTGGGCGGCCATCCTGGTGGGCCTCAAGCTGCTGACGGTCTGATCACCCAGGGTGCGACTTCGCGTCGCGCGCGGTTTGCTCTTTTCTTTCGCGCGATCAGGCCCATATGCTGACGGTGTTGTTCAACCAACTGAAAGGAGGTGACCAGTGTCTCATTGTCTCCAACCGCGGTCGCAAGTCGTGACCTGGAGCCTTAAGAACGAGGTTTCCGCCTGAGGCGTTGAACGCCAAAGGTTTTAAGTCACGGGCTGCGAAAGCGGCTACGACGATGGAGGGCCGTTCCGAGCAATCGGAGCGGCCCTTTTTCATTGCGCCCCAGAGGGGTGGCGCATCAAGCTCCGATCAGCTCGCGACCGATCAGGAAGCGGCGGATCTCGTTGGTTCCCGCGCCGATATCATAGAGCTTGGCGTCGCGCAGCAGGCGCTCGACCGGCCACTCCTTGGTATAGCCCGCGCCGCCCAGAGCCTGGATGGCTTCCAGCGACACCTTCACCGCGTTCTCGCTGGCCATCAGGATCGCGCCGGCCGCGTCGAAGCGCGTGGTCTTGCCCGCGTCGCAGGCCCGCGCCACGGCGTAGACATAGGCCCGGGCCGAGTTCAGGGCCACGTACATGTCTGCGATCTTGCCCTGCATCAGCTGGAACGAGCCGATCGCCTGGCCGAACTGCTTGCGATCGCGCACGTACGGCAGGACGATATCGAGACACGCCTGCATGATGCCGAGCGGTCCGGCCGAGAGCACGGCGCGCTCGTAGTCCAGGCCGCTCATCAGCACCCCGACGCCGCCGCCCACCGGGCCCATGACGTTCTCTTCCGGGATCTCGCAGTCCTCAAACACCAGCTCGGCAGTGTCCGACCCGCGCATGCCCATCTTGTCCAGCTTCTTGGAGACGCTGAAGCCCTTCATGCCCTTCTCGACGATGAAGGCGGTGATGCCCCGGCTGCCCTCGCCCGTCTTGGCGTAGACCACCAGGGTGTCGGCGTGCGGCGCATTAGTGATCCAGAACTTCGTGCCGTTCAGGACGTAGCGGTCGCCGCGCGGCTCGGCGCGCAGCTTCATCGACACCACGTCGGAACCCGAACCGGCCTCGCTCATGGCCAGCGAGCCGACGTGCTCGCCGCTGATCAGCTTGGGCAGGTAGCGCTGCTTCTGCTCAGGCGTGGCCCAGCGGCGGATCTGGTTGACGCAGAGGTTCGAGTGCGCGCCGTAGCTGAGCCCCACCGAGGCCGAGGCGCGGGAGACCTCCTCCATCGCCACCACATGTTCCAGATAGCCCAGGCCCAGGCCGCCGAATTCCTCCTCGACCGTGATGCCGTGCAAACCGAGGTCGCCCATCGGGACCCACAGACCGCGCGGGAACTCATTGGTCTCGTCGATCTGGGCGGCCAGGGGCGCGATCTTGTCGGCGGCGAAGCGGGCCGTGGTTTCGCGGATCGCGTCGGCCGTCTCGCCCAGAGCGAAATCCATCGAGGGTGCGAAATTCATCGTTGCGGCTCCTCCCAAAGCACAAACGCCCGCGATTCACCGGGACCCGCGGGCGTTCTTGCTCACCTTCCGCGAGGGAAAGAAAGGAACTATTTCTTGCCGCGTGTCTCGGGCCCTGCCAGGCGCCGAAGCAGAAGATAGGCCGAAACCACGAAACAGATCGCGCCGATCGTGCTGGCGCCATAGCCGAACAGCTTCACGTTCTGGTCAGCGCCGGCGGCTACGGTCAGGATCCACAGCACGCCGCCGCCGAACAAGGCCAGGCCCAGGATACCCAGGATCCACAACAGACTGGCGTTGCCCAGGCGCGGCGGCTCGACCTTCACCGCCGTCATGTCCGCCTGGTCCAGGCCGGCCTCTTCGCTGGTCGAGAAGCCGCCGAGATTGAACAGCGACGCCCCGTTGGCCGGGTCGAACAGGGTCGGCTCGCTGGGCGCCGGAGCTTGGGTCGTCACCCCCTCTCCCTCGTTGGCCGGGGTGGGTGTCAGCTGGAACGGCTTCAGTTCAACCGGGGCGTCCGCCCGAGGCGTGTCGGCGGGCTTGGGTTCGACCGGCGGCCTGGTGGTGGGCGCCGGATCCGTCACGGCCGACTGGGTCGGGACCGGCGGTTCGGGCAGACCCAGTTCGTCCTGGCGCGGGATCACCGGCGACTCCGACAGGATGGCCTCCAGGCGCGCGCTGACCAGCGCGGCCGACTGTTCGGTGGCGGTCGGAGCGTCCTCTTCCGGGACAACCATGTTCAACGGCAGGCCTTCCTCGCGCGCGGCGACGACCCGATCGCCCTCCGTGCGCGTATTGACGCTGGTCGGCGTCTGCTTGGGGATGGCGCAGCTGGCGTCATAGTCGATCTTGGGGCGCAGCACGGGGCTCGGCGCGGGCACCCATTCGCCGTTGGCCGGCGTCAGGAACAGGGTCTTCTCGGCCGAACGGCGGCGGACCAGGGCGTCGATGACGATCCGTTCGCCCTCGAAATCGGCCTTGCGCCACATCTCCATCGCGCACGCGGCTTGCAGCAGCGAGCCTTCGTTGATCCGGCGCAAAACCCCCGAACGCAGGAAGTTTTCAAGGCCGATGTTGAAGGCGAAGCAGACCAGCGCATCGAACTGGTTCTGGTTCAGCGGCGCGTAGGTGTGCTCGTTGACCGAGTGGGCGACCGAGATCAGGTCGTATAGCAGCAGCGCCTCGGCGTCCTTTTCCGAGACGGACGCCCCGGCGCGCGCGGTCAAGGTGTGGCCATAGCCGACGGTCCAGCGTCCGTCGGGCAGCCTCGCGGCGTGCTGACGGTAGCCCTCGAACCTCTTGATGAGATCGACGGCGGCCCGGGAGAGCTGATGACGCGGTTTCATCGCCTAGTTGACCCAGTTTGAAACAGACACGGATGCGTTCGCCTGTCCCGGCGCAAGGTCCGCGCCAGTTTTCCCTTACCACGCCTCGAAAACGTCAATGCAGCAGCAGTGACGCGATCAGCAGGACGGCGAAGAAACCGGTGAAGTCGGTCAGGAAGGTCACGAAGATCGACGACGACACCGCCGGGTCTCGGCCCATCTTCTCCAGGGCCAGGGGCGCCAGGATGCCGCCGACCGCCGCGGTGAAGATGTTGGCCACCAGGGCCGAGCCGACGATGATCGCCAGCTTGCCGTGATGGTCGGCGGGTCCGAAGAACAGATAGGTCGCCGTGCCCATCACCAGGGCCAGGCACAGGCCGTTGACCAGGCCCACCAGCAGCTCGCGCAGCACGATCCGGCGGGCGTTGGCCGTGGTCAGCTCCTTGCTGGCCAGGGCGCGCACGGCGACGGCCAGGGTCTGGGTGCCGGCGTTGCCGCCCAGCGACGAGACGATCGGCATCAGAATGGCCAGGGCCACCAGCTGGGCGATCTCGGCCTGAAAGATGGCGACGCCGCTGACCGCCACGGTCGCGGTGGCCAGGTTCAGCATCAGCCAGGGCAGGCGCGACCTGACGATCTCGACCACCGAGGCGTCACGGCCAGCGTCGGACACGCCGGCCAGGGCCAGGATGTCTTCTTCCGCCTCGTCGCGGATGACCTCGACGATGTCGTCGACGGTGATCTGGCCCACCAGCCGGCCGCCCGGCTCGATCACTGGGGCGCTGATCAGATGGTACTTGTCGAAGATGTAGGCGACCTCTTCCTGGTCCATCTCGACCGGGATTTCGGTGACCGCCTCCATCAGCTCGGTCAGCGGCGTATCGCGGCGGCTGCGCAGCAGGATGCTGATGGGGATCGCGCCGACCGGCTTGAAGGTCGGATCGACCACATAGACGTCGAAGAACAGCTCGGGCAGCGTCTCGCCCGCCTCGCGCACGTGATCGATGGTCTGGCCGACGGTCCAAAATTCCGGCGCGGCCAGGAACTCGCGCTGCATCAGGCGGCCGGCGGTCTCGTCCTCGTACGACAGCGTCGTCTCAATGGCGGCGCGGTCGATCTCGCCCATGGCGGCCAGCACCTGGAAGCGCTTGGTGTCGTCCAGGTCGTCGATGACGTCGGCGGCGTCGTCGGTGTCCAGTTCCTCCAGCGCGCGGGCCAGGGTCACCGACGGCGTGGCTTCCAGCACCTCTTCGCGGAGATTCTCGTCCATCTCCGAGATGATCTCGCCAAGGGCCTCGGGATCGAGCAGCGGGATCACCTGCTCGCGGTAGTCGGCCGTCAGGAAGCCCATCAGGTCGGCGACGTCGGCCGGCTCCAAGGCTCCGACCAGCTCGCGCAGGCGCTTGGCGTCGCCGCTGTCGGCGGCGTCGATCACCATTTCGACGTATTCGGGATTAAGGGCGTAGTCCTCGCCAAGGGCCAGGTCTTCCAGCTCCTCGGGGGTCTCTGATTTGGCCAGCGGGATGTCGTCCAGCACGTCGTCGGTCAGTTCGGCGGTGTCCCGGGTCATGGGGGCCTCCTGAGCTCTTGGAGCGCTGAGTTCGTGCTGCCGAGCCCGTTACTACTAACAGGCTCTCTTTTCCTAAGGTTGCGCGCCACAAGCGCCGAAACCAGCTTCCATCTTCGGCTGTAGCGCTTGCGTCCGATGAAGTGACCCTGAGGCGAAATCAGGGCCTGAAACGATTAGAGCGCCCCTAGCGAGTCGGAAACCGATTTCGCCGGAGCGCTCTATTCTGTGTTCAACACTGGTGCGGTCGAGAAGACTCGAACTTCCACATCTTGCGATACAGCGACCTCAACGCTGCGCGTCTACCAATTCCGCCACGACCGCATCGTGGTGAGGGGCGGCAGGTAGCAAACTGAATCGGATTTGGGAAGCCGGAAGTTTCGCTACGCGCGAAACGGGCCTGCGACCAATTACGCCCCGCCCGCCATGTAGTCGTAGACGTCGGCCGCGCGGGTCACCTGGATGGCGATGCGGTCGTCGCTGATCTGGATCTCGCCGCGGGCGATCGGATGGTTGTTGGCCAGGATCCAGACCTCGTCATTGGTCTTGGCGTCCAGCGGGATCACCGCGCCACGACCCATGCGCAGCAGTTGCTGCATGGGGAGGATCGAGCGCCCGAGAAGGACGGAGATCTCGACATTGACGGCGTTGACCTGGCTCACGAAGTAAGGCCCCTGAAACTGACACGCGACCAACCGGGTCGCCACGTCTCGATTGCAAAATTAGGGCCGTATGCTTGCGCTCCCGTTAAACGCTGAAAACGCTGAGATTCCGACCATGAGCCGCGAGGACGCCGCGCCCGTGGGGTGGGCGGTTTCGACCCACTACGTGGATTACCCGGCAGCCGTTGCCGCCATGGAGGCGCGCGCGGCCGCCATCGCCGACGGGACGGCGGGCGAGCTGGTCTGGCTGCTGGAGCACCCGCCCCTCTACACCGCCGGGGTCTCGGCCAAGGCGGGCGACCTGATCCAGCCCGACCGTTTCCCGGTGTTCGAGAGCGGGCGCGGCGGGCAGTTCACCTATCACGGCCCCGGCCAGCGCGTGGCCTATGTGATGCTGGACCTGACCCGGCGCGGCCGCGACGTGCGCGCCTTCGTCGCGACGCTGGAGGCCTGGATTATCGACGCCCTGGCCGCCTTCAACGTCACCGGCGAGCTGCGCGACGGTCGCGTCGGGGTCTGGGTCGAGCGTAAGGGCCCGGGCTGGAGCCGCGAGGACAAGATCGCCGCCATCGGCGTGAAGCTGCGCAAGTGGGTCAGCTTCCACGGCATCAGCTTGAACGTGGAGCCGGATCTGTCGCACTTCTCCGGCATCGTGCCCTGCGGCCAGACCGAGCACGGCGTGACCAGCCTGGTGGACCTGGGGCTGCCCGTAACCCTCGACGAGGCCGACGCGGCGCTACGCGCCAGCTTTACGAAGGTGTTCGGGCCGGTCGAGGACGCCCCTCCCCCGGCTTAGGAGCGTCGGTCTAGATCGAGATCGTCTTCAGCGGGTTCGCCCCATAGCGGTTGGCGCCCTGCTCGCCGCCCATCACGCCCAGTTCGACGATCGCCCAGATCAGGACCAGGCTGAACAGGAAGTCCAGGAAATGCTCCGGCTGCGGCCAAACCGCGACCACGGCCACCAGGATCAGCAGCGCCCACCAGCCCGAACGGCCGCGGTCGTGCAGGCGCTTGGACAGCACGCAGGCACCCGAGAACAGAAGGGCCGGATAGACCAGCCAGCCGGTCAGCCAGTGCAGGGTATAGCCGGCGATGGCCTCGTACAGCACCGCCACCCCGATCAGCACGCCGGCCGCGATCAGGAACGGCGTGCGCGCCAGCCTGCCGTTTGACGACAGGAACAGCTCCGCCCATTCGCTACGATCGCCCATGCCCGCCCTTGCCGTTCGTCGAGTCGGCCGTTCGCCGACCGTGGCAATCTAGAGCCTGCGCCGTGGCGGAGAAAGAGCCGCGCCTTAAGCGAACTCCACGAGGACTTCGTCGGCGGCGACGGGGTCACCGGCCTTGGCGTTGACGGCCTTGACGGTGCCGTCGCGCTCGGCGCGGATGATGTTCTGCATCTTCATGGCCTCGAGGACGCAGACGACCTCGCCCTCGCGGACGGCCTGGCCCTGGGCGACGTCCATCGAGACGACGAGGCCAGGCATGGGCGAGAGGACGAGCTTTGAGGTGTCGGCGGCCTGCTTGGCGGGCAGCTTGCCGTGCAGCTCGGCGCTGCGCGGGGTCAGCACCAGCACCCGGGCCTTGGCGGCGCGATGGCGGATGTCGAAACCCTCGGCGGCCGGGGCGACCTGGACCGTGAAGGCCTGGCCGCCGAGCCGGGCCCGGAACACCGGCTGGCCAGGCCGCCAGGCGATGTCGGTCAGGCTCAGGGAGCGACCCTCATCGAGCAGCGCGACGGTGACCTCGCCGTCCTGGCCCGAGACCTTCACCCGCCGCTTGGCGGAACCGACCGCCACCACCCATTCGTCACGCGCCGGCCCCATCAGGCCCGAGGCCTGGCTACGAGCCCGGGCGGCCTGGACGCGCTGCATGGCCGCGCCGACGGCGGTCAGGATGTCCAACTGCGCTTGGGTGGCTTGCGCGCCCTGGAAGCCGTCGGGGAACTGGTCCTTGATGTAGCTGGTGGCCAACTGACCGGAGCGGAAGCGCTCTTCGTCCATCACCGCGGCCAGGAACGGGATGTTCTGGCCCAGGCCCTCGATGTGGAAGTCCTCCAGCGCCCGGCCCATGCCGTCGATCGCCGCGATGCGGGTCGGGGCCCAGGAACACAGCTTGGAGATCATCGGGTCGTAGTACATCGAGATCTCGTCGCCCTCGCGGACCCCCGCGTCGTTGCGGATGGTGTAGCCGCCGTCCTGCTGGCCCTCCGCCGGCGGGGCGTAGCGCACGAGGCGGCCGATGCTGGGCAGGAACTTGCGGTAGGGATCCTCGGCGTAGATCCGGCTCTCGATGGCCCAGCCGTTGATCTTCAGATCCGATTGCTGGAAGGCCAGCGTCTCGCCCCAGGCCGAGCGGATCATCTGCTCGACCAGATCAAGGCCGGTGATCAGCTCGGTGACCGGGTGTTCCACCTGCAGGCGGGTGTTCATCTCCAGGAAGAAGAAGCTCTTGTCCTGCCCCGCCACGAACTCAACCGTGCCGGCGCTGTCGTAGTTGACCGCCTTGGCCAAAGCGACGGCCTGGGCCCCCATGGCTTCACGCGTGGCCGGATCGAGCAGCGGCGACGGGGCCTCCTCGATGACCTTCTGATTGCGGCGCTGGATCGAGCATTCGCGCTCGAACAGGTGGACGACGTTGCCGTGCTTGTCGCCCAGCACCTGGATCTCGATGTGGCGCGGGCTTTCGATGAACTTCTCGATGAAGATCCGGTCGTCGCCGAAGCTGGCCTTGGCCTCGGCGCGCACGGCCGGGAAGCCTTCCTCGACGTCCTGGCGGCTCCAGGCCACGCGGATGCCCTTGCCGCCGCCGCCGGCCGAGGCCTTGATCATCACCGGATAGCCGATCTGCTCGGCGATCGTCACCGCCTCGGCGGTGTCGGCGATCTCGCCGATGTGGCCGGGCACGCACGACACCCCGGCGGCCTGGGCGAACTTCTTGCTCTCGATCTTGTCGCCCATGGCGCTGATCGCGCCGGGGTTGGGGCCGATGAACACGATCCCCTCGTCGGCGCAGCGCTTAGCAAAGCCGGCGTTCTCCGACAGGAAGCCGAAACCCGGATGGATCGCCTGGGCCCCGGTCTCTTTGCAGGCGGCGATGATCTTGTCGGCGACGAGATAGCTCTGGGCGGCCGGCGACGCGCCGATGTGCACGCTCTCGTCGGCCATCTCCACGGCCAGAGACCCCGCGTCGGCGTCCGAATAGACCACCACCGTGGCGATCCCCAGTCGCCGGCACGTCTTGATCACCCGCACCGCGATCTCGCCCCGGTTGGCGATCAGGATCTTCGTGAACATCGGCAACTTCCGCCCGTCATTTTGTGCTTTGCAGCATGGCGTATCAGCCCCGGTCGGGTTTGCAAGCATGCCCTTGGGGCGCTACAAAAACGCTCAGACATGACACCGGTTACCAAAAGTATGGAGCCGAGATGTCCGCCATGGGGAGGAGACGGTTCACATGAAGGCGATTTTCCTGGGCTCGGCCTGCGCGCTGATCCTGGCCAACGCGGCCGTCGCGGCGCAGTCCGAACCGGCGCTGCTGTTCAAGCTGTCGGGCGACAAGGGCCTGGTCGCCGACGTCGCCCACGGCGACCCGATCCCCAACTTCGCCGACAAGGTCACGCCGATCGACGGCAAGGTCGGCAAGGGCTTCCACGCCGAGGACGATGGCGTTGTCTCGTGGAACGCGCCCGGCAACATCCAGGCCCAGCGGGGCACGCTCTCGTTCTTCTGGCGCTCGGGCTATCCGGTGGGCGTCGCGCCGTTCGTGATCTTTCGCGTCGGCTATGCCGACCACTCAAGCTGGGACATGGCGTTCCTGCGCATCGACTGGAACGGCCACGGCTTCGACGCCTTCGTCACCGACAACGGCCTGGCCCGCACCCGCGTCTCGTTCAAGGTCGACAAGAACCCGGCCGCCGACGCCTGGACGCACCTGGCCTTCACCTGGGACGAGACCACCGGCGTCCAGCTGTATGTCGACGGCAAGCTGGCGGCCAAGACGGAGACCAAGGCGGTCTACGACGCCGGTCTGGACCAGTTCGGCGTCGCCGGCCGCGTGATCGCCCCGCATCAGGTGCAAAGCCGCTACAACTTCACCCGCGGCGGCGACCTGGACGAGCTGCGCGTCTACGACCGCCCGCTGGCGGCCGACGCCATCGCCGCCCTGGCCCGCAACGAAGCGCCCGCGGTCGCCGCGCCGGTTCCGACCCTGGCCGATCCGGCCGTCCACGCCGCCTGGAAGCAGCGCTACGGCTGGAACCTCGCCGCCCCTCCCTTGCTGACCGACGCCCAAACCACCATCCGCAAGGTCGAGTTCGCCGACGCCAAGGACATCAAGGAATGGATGTGGAAGGGCACGGACGGCATCTCCGAAACCACCTGGCCCGGCGTCTACAACCGCTCGCGCCTGCCTGGCCGCAACGACTACTTCCAACTGCCGGACTGGAACGTCTATGTCGACGGCGGCAAGGCCCTGACCCTGACCCTGCCCAACGAGCCGATCAACCGCCTGGAGATCCAGGGTCCGGCCTATGGCGACCTCTCGTGGGCCGCCCCAGGGGCTGGCAAGGCGGGCGACAAGGGTTCCAGCGTCGGGACGCGCGCCAAGGACCAAGAGCGCACCGTGACCCCCCTGGCCAAGCCGCTGAACGGCGGCGTCCTGACCTTCACCAACGTGGCTCAAGAGACCCCGATCCAGGAGATCTGGGCCTACAACGTCTCGGCCGGGGCCGAGCCGAAGGACGCCTTCAAGATGAGCTACACGGTCCGCGCCGACGTGGCGCCGGACTATCTGAACCTGGCCGACCTGAACGCCTACATCGCCGGCCACCACCCGGCGGGCGAGCGCGCTACGGTGGTGGCCATTCCAGACGCCGCGCCCTCGCGTCCCCGTCCCGCCTCGGACCTCACCGCGCCCGGCCTGCCGATCGTCCACGTGCTGATCCCGTCGGGGTTCGGCGACGCGCCGGCCGCCAAGCCGCTGGCCCGCAACTGGGCCTATGGCTGGGAGAACGCCCGCGACGGCCTGGACGGCGTGGCCATCGACATTCCGGCCCTGCCCGGCGCGGCTGGAGCGGTGATCCCGCTGAACATCCAGGTGAAGGACCCGATCTGGCCGGGCCGCAACATGATCGACGTCAGCGTCTCGGTGAAGGCCGGCGAGCCTCGCACCGTGTGGTTGGACCTGCGCGACCGCATCCTGACCGCCGACAGCCTGTACCTGACCATCGCCGCCGACAGCGCCGCGTTCGGGCCCAAGGCCCTGGACGGCGCCAAGATCCGCCTGGTTCTGAAGGATCGCGACAAGGCCAAGGTCGAGCACATCGCCGACCGCCTGAACCAGGTGAAGGACAACTGGGCCTTCCTGGTCGAGGAGCACACGACCTCCAAGCGCCAGGGCCTTTACCGCCGCCTCTACGCCGACATCACCGACCTCCTGAAGGTCGACCCCGACAACCAGATCGGCCGGGAGTACTGGGGCGACATCACCTATGGCAGCCAGGGCTGGCCGGCCTTCGACCAACCCAAGCCGACCGATGGCACGCCGCTGTGGGCCTTCCGCCAGACCGAAGACCTGAAGCTGGTGAGCAAGTTCATCAACTGGTGGATCGACGAGCGCCAGGCGGATTTCGGCGACTTCGGCGGCGGCCTGTCGGACGACACCGACCTCTTGCAGCAATGGCCGGGCGTGGCCCTGATGGGCGTCCAGCCCGACAAGCTGACCCACTCGCTGAACCGCCTGACCGACGCCGTCTACAAGAACGGCATGTTCACCGATGGCCTCTCGACCATCGTGACGGATGAGCTGCACGCCTACGAGGAAGGCATCAACAGCAACTCCGAGGCGATGTACGTCAACTACGGCGACCCGCTGGCGGTCGAGCGCCTGTTCACGACGGTGAAGGCCTTGCCGCGGGTGGTCGACAAGAACCCGGCCGGCCACGTCCACTTCAACACCAACTGGTACAGCGGCAAGATCTCGTACCGCGAGGGCCCGTGGGAGTGGCAGAAGCCGTACTCGTTCGGCGTCGTCCACCCGTCGATCCTGATCAGCGACTACAATGGCGACCCGACCGCCCGCGACACCGTCATCGGCCTGGCCGACGGCTACCTGGCCCACGTCAGCAAGAAGGACGGCTCGTATCCCAACGAGATCAACTGGCGCACCGACGCCGAGCGCGGCGGCACGGTGCTGCAGGGCTCGGGCGCGGACGGTCCGTTCCAGATCTTCTGGGCCGCCTATCGCCTGACCGGCGACGCCAAGTACCTGGCCCCGATCAACTGGCGGATCTCCAAGGCCGGGATCAAGTCGCTGGCCAGCATCAACGACAACGCCCTGACCGCGATGGGCCTGGGCGAAGCCAACAAGGACGCGATCGTCAAGATGGCGGCCAAGGGCGGCGCGATGGAGCGCTACGCGGCCTGGAGCCTGACCGGCGACAAGAAATACCTCGAGGATCTCTACGCCGACGAGATCCAGTGGAACGCCCAGCACATGTACATGCACACGGAGGGCCATTGGTGGTCGGACCGCGTCGAGCTGCCGTCCGACGTCCTGCAACGCTCGCGCCTGGGCGGCATCGCCAACAAGCGCAGCCAGATGACCCCCGGCCACGTGGTCAGCTGGCGTTTCGACAACGCCGACGGCACGGACATCGCGCTGCTGGTCAAGGACGCCACCAAGACCGGCTTCAAGGTCATCGCCTATAACCGCACCGACAAGCCGGTGACGGGCGTGATGACCGGCTGGAACGTCGCCCCCGGCCTGTGGAGCATGAGCCAGGGCGTCGACTACAACGGCGACGACCAGATCGACGGAACGCCCGAGACCGCCTCGATCGAATTCGAGCGCAGCCTGGGGACCAAGATCGCCCTGTCGCCGCGCCAGACCGTGGTCATCGACATGAAGCTGATCAAGGCCGGCGACGATCCGGCTAGGCGCGCCGATCTCGGCATTGGTCGCGGCGACGTGACGGTCAAGGGCTCGACAATCACCGCCAAGGTCCACAGCCTGGGCGCCCAGGACACGCAGGCCGCCAGGCTGGAGCTGGTCGACAAGGCCTACAAGGTCGTGGACGGCGCGGCGATCCCGCCGCTGAAGGCCCCGCTGGACTTGCTGCCCAAGACCGCTTCGGTGAAGCTGAAAATCCCGGCCGGCGTGAAGGTCCAGGGCCTGCGGGTCCGGATCGTCACCAGCCAGCCCCAGAACACCCGCCTGAACGACGAGGTCGTGCTGCCATGAGAAAATCCGTCGCCCTGATCGCCGCCGGCCTGGTCCTGGCCGGGGGTTCGGCCTTCGCCCAGACGGCCGCCCCTTCTGCGGCCCCGACGCCCGCGCCGCAGCCGCCCTACGCGGCCCGCGTCATCACTCTTGCCGAGGCCAAGACCGTCGCGGCCGCCGCCGAGGCCGAGGCGCGCAAGAACGGCTGGACGATGGTCATCGTCGTGCTGGAATCAAACGGCGCCCAGGTCTTCGCCGAGAAGATGGACGGCACGCAGTACGGCTCGAACGAGGTGGCGCTGAAGAAGGCCCACACCTCGGCCAACTTCCGCCGCCCAACCTCCTACTTCCAGGAACTGGTAAAGGCCGGCACGCTGAACGCCATCTTCACCGGCGCGACGGCGGTCGAGGGCGGCGAGCTGCTGCTGGTCGACGGCAAGATCATCGGCTCGATCGGCGTCTCGGGCGGCTCGGCCGCACAGGACGGGATCGTGGCCCGCGCCGGTCAGGCCGCGCTCAAGTAGCCGCGAACTCCTTGGCGAACATCGCCACGTAGCCCGCGATCAGCTCTTCCTGCTCGGGCGCGATCAGGCGGGCGACGGCGGCGGCGAAGGTCACGGGGGCCAGGCCCGAGGCGCTGACCAGCTTGCCGTCGGTCACCGCCTTCGCGCTGTCGACATAGTGATCGCCGCCCGCATAGCCGGGCGCGATGCTTTCCAGCCAGTCCTGGCCGTTCGAGGTGTGCTTCCTGCCGTCGAACAGGCCCGCCCGCGCTAAGGCCGTGGTCCCGGCGCAGATGCCGGCCACCGGCTTGCCGTCGGCGAAGGCCTGGCGGATCAGCGACGAGATCGCCGGGTTCTCGCCCTGGCTCCACGCGTCGCTGCCGATCAGGATGAAAACATCGGCGTCGCTCAGCACCGGATCGTCGAACCGGTAGTCGGCCGCGGCCAGCACACCGCCGATCGAGGTCTCGGGATCACCGGTCGGGGTGGCGATCTCGATCTGGACCTTCAGGTGCTCGCGCAGCAGCGCCAGCACGGCGCCGGCCTCCCAATCGGCCCAGCCCGGCTGCAAGAAGGCGACGGCGACGGTCATCGAATGCTCCTGGTCCTACCGGATCGGCGCTCGAGCGCCTACATTGGCTGTCATGACAGACGCAGCCATCCTTTCAACCATCGGCTTCGACCTCACGCCGCCGACGGACGCCGAACGCGAACGCCTGGAGGCCGACCTGACGGCCGAGGAGGCGCGAGTCCTCCTGCAACACGGCACCGAGGCCCCGTTCTGCGGCGGCCTGCTGGGCGAGAAGAGTCCCGGCGCCTATTGCTGCCGCCTCTGCGGCCTGCCGTTGTTCAAGCACGAGACCAAGTTCGAGAGCGGCACCGGGTGGCCCAGCTTCTACGCCCCGTTCGCCGAGGACCACGTGGTCGGGATCCGCGACACCTCGTACGGCATGGTCCGCATCGAGACCCGTTGCGCCCGCTGCGGCAGCCACCAGGGCCACGTCTTCCCCGACGGCCCGCCGCCGACGCGCCTGCGCTACTGCATCAACTCGGTGTCGCTGCAGTTCGTGAAGGAGGGCGATCCCCTGCCCGATCCGCTGCATCGCGGCGATCGGATCGGCTGACGCCGGCCGGGTCGAGACTGGGAGCGAGACCACCATCTCGCCCCAGCTTTTCTCAAATCCTATTCAATTGATATGAATTGAGGCGAACGGAGGGACCGGGCATCTGCTGATCGACGGCCAAAGCCCATCGAGTTCCGCATGATGATGCCCCCCTCCTCCGCCTTCGAGCCCGCTCGCTCCTATCGCGGCGACCGCGAGGACCCGCCGATCCTGATCGTGCCGGGCCTCTATAATTCCGGTCCCGACCATTGGCAGAGCCATTGGGAGCGCGAGCTGCCCACCGCCCAGCGGGTCGAGCAGCAGGATTGGGAGCGCCCCCTGCTGGGCGACTGGACGATCAGCCTGGCCGAGGCCGTGCGCCAGCGACCCGGCGCGATCCTGGTGGCCCATAGTCTTGGTTGCGCCCTGGTCGCCCACTTCGCCCAAGTGACGGGCGGACGCGGTGTCGGCGGGGCCATGCTGGTGGCGCCGGCCGACGTCAATCGCGAAGGCCCGGCCGGCCGCCTGCTGGTCGGCTTCTCGCCGATCCCCCGCCAGCGCCTGCCCTTCCCCAGCCTGGTCGTGGCCAGCCGCGACGACCCCTATGTCGAGATCGAGCGCGCCGAGGCCTTCGCGCGCGGCTGGGGCTCGGACTTCGTCGATCTGGGCCGCGCGGGGCATATCAATGTCGACAGCGGCCATGGGGCGTGGACGAAGGGGCGCGGACTGCTGCGCGGCCTGATCCACCGCGTCGAGGCGGCGGATCGGCTGTAGGTTCAGTCTGAAAAGAAGAGTTGGTGCGGGCGGTCGGGGTCGAACCGACACTCCTTTCGGAACCGGATTTTGAGTCCGGCGCGTCTACCAGTTTCACCACGCCCGCGTGCTTCGCGCCTGCGCGAAGGGTGGTCTTCCTAGCAGGCGTCGAAAACGAATTCCAGTCTTCCGACAGGCTTAATCGACGGCGGTCGAACCATCCGGGGAGCCGTCCGGGCGAGGCGTGATCGTCTCCCCGCCGGTCAGCTGGATAGCGGCGGTCTCGAGGTGATCCAGCAGGCGCTTGAACATCGCCACCTCGCTGGGGGCCAGGCCCGCCAGCAGGGTCGCCTCGTAGGCCAGGGCCAGCGGGGCGATCTCGGCGAACAGCCGGCGGCCGGCGGCCGTCAGCTCCAAGGTGTGCGAGCGGCGGTCCGAGCGGACCGTGGTGCGGGCCACCAGGCGACGCACCACCAGCTCCTGCGCCGCGCGGCTGACCCGGACCTTGTCCATCGCCGTGCGCGTGACGGCGGTGTGCTGGGTCAGGCCGCCCTCGGCCAGCACCGACATCAGCCGCCATTGCGGGATGGTCAGGCCGAAGCGGTCCTCGTAGGCGCGGGCGATCAGACGGCTGACCGCCGCCGAGGCCGTTGCCAGACGATAGGGAACGTAGTCGATCAGGCTGACGCCCGGTTCGGGCGCTTCGGACGCGCCAGGGGTAATCGGAGAGACCGTCGCGGTCATGTCCTTCCTTTCGTCCTCCCATGGCGTGACCGCCTTGAGAGGAGCGGCCTTCGCCAATCCGTTTCGCGTCGATAGACCCTTTGGCGTTCGGGTCACGCTTACTCTTGGTGTGAGCGCCCCCTATCCGAGGCTCAACGCCCCGAGGAGTTCACCCGAACGAAGGCGCAGTTTCGCACGCCGCTTGGGCAGCGAATAGTCGTCTCGCCTTCCTGAATGGCGTTCTCATGCCCCAGGAGCCCCTTGAGGACGTCAATCTCGCTCCGGGAAGCCCGCCGCCCGTCTCTGCGGCGTCCTGATCACCCGAATCACGCGCCCAGGGCTCAGGCGCGGGAAATGATGCGGGAGACGCGTTCGCCCGCGTCATAGCGCGACGGACCGCCGTAGACCGTCACCTCGCAGAGGATGTCGCCGCCCTCTTCGGAGGCCCAGATGTAGCTGCGCTCGACCTCGACATAGCGGCCGGCGGGCGAAACACCCTCGAAGGTGTCGCCCCAGGGCACGATCGCCTTCAGGTCCCGCCAACTCAGGGTCACGGCGCGCGAAAGCTCGTCGCGCGCCATGGCCGCCAGGTCGGGATCGCTCACCGGCTCGCTCGCCATGGGCTTCAGCCCTCGGCGGTGTCGCGGAAATAGGCCTCGACGTCGCCCTGCAGCTTGATCGTCATCGGGTTGCCCTTGCGATCCAGGGTCTTACCGGCCGCGACGCGCACCCACTTCTCGGAGACGCAGTACTCCTCGACATTGGTCTTCTCGACGCCCTTGAAGCGGATGCCGATGCCGCGTTCCAGCAGGTCGGCGTCGTAATACGGGCTGTCGGGATTTACGGAGAGGCGGTCGGGGGGCGTGTCGCTCATGGTCTTCAGGCTTTCGGTCTGGGCCGCGCGGCCCTGATGTCTTGGCCGGCGGTCATAGCCACGAAACGCCGAAAATCCAAATAGGTGATGCTTTTGACGACCAAAGCATCGCCTCCCGAGGCCTCGCGCCTGGGGTCCAGCGCACGGCTTTCAACGCGTTCGTCGAGCACTCCCCACATCGGCGGAGCCACCGTTCAAGGTTAGGTCCCGCTGCTCCCTGGGTCCTCGCCACAAGGGCGAGGAAAGCAAGAAGGGGAAGCCTTCAGGCCTCCCTCCCACCTATTCAGTCCTGCTGGTCTTCCTTGATCGGGTCGGCGGCCGAGACCGTCCCGTCGTTGTTGGTGTCGTGGTGGACGAACATCCGCCAGCCCGAATAATCGAACTCGGCGCGGGTGATGGCGCCGCTCTTGTCGCTGTCCAGGACATCGAAGCGGACGTCGGCCTGACGCATCTGGCGCACGCGCTCCTCTTCCTTCTTCTCGGCCGTCCGGTCGTCGGTGGCGAGCCGCTTTTCCAGGCGGGCCTTGAACTCTCCAACGTACTCGGTCCGCGACAGCGAGCCACTCTTGTCGGCATCGGTCTTGCCGAACTGGATGGCCCGGGTGGCGGCGAACTCGTCCTTGGAGACGACGCCGTCGCCGTTCTGGTCCTGCTCCTTGATGAAGGTGTCGCGGGCGTGCGAGGCGGCGTGGGCCGCGCCGGCGCTCAGCGAGGCGACGGCGAGAACGGCGAGGATGGTGCGGGTCTTCATGGCGGATCCTAACGGAGGGATTCGAAGGTCAGGGCGTAGGTAAAGCTGCGGCCCGGCTGGCCGGCGGCGGTCGGGGCGACGCGATAGCGGGTCTGGATCTGGTAGACGCCGGACTTGTCGACCTTGACGGCGAAGCGGCCCTTGGCGTCGCTGGTCACGGTCCTGGCGGCGGCCTTGGTGTCGGCGTAACGGTCGTCGGCGCCCTGCAGGGTGATCGCCTGGCCCGCCAGCGGCTTGCCGTCGAACAGCACCTCGAACACGGCGTCCTGGCCGGTGACGATCTTGCTGGGATGGGTGACGGCGTGGAACTCCAGCCCCTTGCCGATCGGGGCCAGGGCCGCGTCGCTGGGCGCGCCACGCGTCACATAGACCTCGGCCATGGTCAGGCTCTGCATGTCGATGGCGTCCGCCGGGGCCTTCTCGCCCTCGAAGAACTTCCATTCGCCGTTCACCAACGCCGCCTTGGCCGTGCGGCCGCCGCGCTGACCGGTGGTGATGCGGTAGGTGCCGGGCTTCTCGGTCACGGCCTCGACCAGCGCGACCTCGCGCAGATAGGTCGGGGCCAGCGGGACGCGGACGCCGTCGGGACCGATCACGGCATAGGCGTCGGACTTCATCACCACTTCGGGCGTGAAGAAGCTCTCGGTGAACGAGCCCGTGACGGTGACGATCTTGCGGTCGGAGGCATCGAATACGCTGGGCAGCAGATAAGGCGAATGAGCCCGCGCCGTGGGGACGGCCAGAGCCAGCATGAGCGCGCCGCCCAACAGGCCGGCGCGGAGAGAACGGATCATCGGAAGCACCCCAGGCGCCGCTCGGATCGCGGCGACCTCGGCATATTGCTATTAGTTCTGAGAATCAATTGCAAATAGCTTGACCGGATCGATGGCCCGCTTTAGGCCCTCACGACCAATTGCGAACAAGTCGCAACAATCATCGAGGGGATATCGATGTCTCGCCTGAAGCTGGCCGCGCTGGCCGCCACCTCAATCGCCGCCGTGCTGGCCAGCGGCGCCTACGCCGCCGAGGCCATCCCCGCCGTCGACGCCGTCGAACTCGACAAAGTCACCGTCACCGCCACGCGTTCGGAAAAGACCGTGTCCCAGGCGCCGGTGACCGTCAGTGTCATCTCCTCGGAAGAGATCGAGGACGGGCTGGTCCGCGACATCAAGGACCTGGTCCGCGACGAGCCGGGCGTGTCGGTGCGCAACGCCCCCGCCCGCTTCACCGCCGCCGGCGCCTCGACGGGCCGCGACGGCAATGCCGGATTCAACATCCGAGGCCTGGAAGGCAACCGCGTGCTGATCGTCGTCGACGGCGTGCGCGTGCCCGATGGTTTCGCCTTCGGCGCCCAGTCGACCGGTCGTGGCGACTATGTCGATCTCGACATCCTGAAGTCGGTCGAGATCGTGCGCGGTCCCGCCTCGGCCCTGTACGGCGCCGACGGCCTGGCCGGCTCGGTCACCTTCATCACCAAGGACCCGTCCGACATCCTCAAGGGCGACCAGAAATTCGCCGGCCGCACCCGCGTCGGCTACGCCTCGGCCGACGAAAGCTGGACGGAAAGCCTGGTGCTGGCCGGCAAGTCCGACCGCTGGGAAGCCCTGCTCGCCTATACCCGCCGCGACGGCGAGGGCCAGAAGACGGCCGGGACCAACGACTCGGCCAATACCGACCGCACTACCGCCAATCCCGAGGACAACCAGTCCAACTCGGTGCTGGGCAAGCTGATCTACAGCCCCAATGACAAGAACCGTTTCCGGCTGACCGTCGACCACATGGACCGCGACGTCGACTGGACCGTGCTGTCGGCCATCGCCAAGCCGCCCCTGGCCTCGACCAGCGTCATCGGCCTCACCGCCTTCGACAAGGTCAAGCGCGATCGGGTGAACCTGGACCACCGTTTCGACGGCGGCGAGGGCCTGATCAGCGCCGCCCGCACCTCGCTGTACTGGCAGAAGAGCACGACGCGCCAGTTCTCGGCCGAGGATCGCAACACCGCCGCAGACCGCACCCGCGACGCCACCTTCGACAACCGCGTGTTCGGCGCGGCCGTCGAGCTGCACAGCGTCTTCGACGCCGGAGCCCAGAAGCATGAGATCGTCTGGGGAGGCGACGCCTCGATCACCCGCCAGCGGGGCACGCGCGACGGCACGATCCCGCCGGCCGGCGAGACCTTCCCGGCCAAGGCCTTCCCGACCACGGACTTCACCCTGGCCGGCCTCTATGTGCAGGACGAGATCACGGCCGGTCCGGTGACGATCTATCCGGCCGTGCGCCTGGACTATTACAAGCTGGATCCGAAGGCCGACGCGCTGTTCACCACCGCGACCTCGGGCCAGAGCGACACCCACGTCTCCCCCAAGCTGGGCCTGGTCTGGGACGCCACCGACCTGGTCACGCTGTTCGCCAATGTGGCGGCGGGCTTCAAGGCCCCCTCCCCGTCGCAGGTCAACACCGGCTTCGCCAACCCGGTCTCGAACTACAGGTCGATCTCGAACCCGGACCTGAAGCCCGAAACGAGCAAGACCCTGGAGGCCGGTTTCCGGATGCATCGGGGCGGCTGGCGCGTGGCCGTCACCGGCTTTACCGGCGAGTACGACGACTTCATCGAGCAGGTTCAGGTCAGCGGTAACTTCACCGCCGCCAACCCGGCCGTCTATCAGTACATCAACCTGTCGGGCGTGAAGATCAGCGGGGCCGAGGCCAAGGGCGCGTTCGACCTGGGCGCCGGTTTCACCGCCCGCGCGGCGGTCTCCTACGCCCGCGGCGCGTCGCGCGCCAACAGGGTCAACACGCCCTTGGTCTCGATCGATCCGGTCAAGCTGACCGGCGGCGTGGCCTATCGCGCCCCGTCGGGCAGGTTCGGCGGCGACCTCAGCGTCGTCCATTCGGACCGCAAGTCGGCCGGCCGCGCCGGCGTGTCGTGCACGGGCGCGGTTCCCGGCAGCTCGCCCTCCAACTGCTTCACCCCGCCCTCGTTCACGGTCGGCGACCTGACGGCCTGGTGGGCGGTCACCGAAAACGTCACGGCCCGCGCCGGCGTCTTCAACCTGACCGACGAGAAGTACTGGTGGTGGAGCGACGCGCGCGGCTTGGCCGACAACTCGACCATCAAGGACGGCTACAGCCAGCCTGGCCGCAACTACAGCGTCTCCCTCGCGCTGAAGTTCTAGTCAGGCATGGCGGCGCGCGCGGGCCGGGAAGCCGCGCGCGCCGATCCTTGCGGACAAGCTCGTCCTCCCCTGATAGCTACGGGCTCTCACGTTCCTCGGAGTTCGCATGCTGCGCCGTATGTACGACTGGGTCATGAGCCTGGCCGCTTCCCGTCACGCTCCGCTGAGCCTGTTCGCCGTCTCGTTCGCCGAGAGCTCGTTCTTTCCCATTCCGCCGGACGTGATGCTGGCGCCCATGTGCCTGGCCAAGCCGGAAAAGGCCTGGCGCTACGCCCTGATCTGCACGATCGCCTCGGTGCTGGGTGGTTGCCTGGGCTACGCGATCGGCTACTTCCTACGCGACTTCGGCCTATGGATGATGGCCGCCACCGGCCACGCCGGCGGGCTGGCCGAGTTCCAGTGCTGGTACGCCAAATACGGCGTCTGGGTGATCCTGGCCAAGGGCCTGACCCCCATCCCCTACAAGCTGGTGACCATCGCCTCGGGTCTGGCGGCGTTCGCCTTCCCGATGTTCATCGCCGCCTCGGCCCTGACCCGCGGCGCGCGCTTCTTTCTGGTCGCCTTCATCATCAAGAAGTTCGGCCCGGCCCTGCTGCCGGTCGTCGAGCGCCGCCTCGCTTTGTTCGCCGGAATTTTGATCGCCCTCGTTGTCATCGGCCTCACGGCCAGCCATTTCATCGGTGGGGGCGGACACGGTGGAGCTTGCGCCGCATGACGACGACTGAACGATCGAACGGCTTCATCGGCCAGGTCTACGACCTGGTGACGCGCCACTGGCCGCTGATCGCCTTCCTGTCCAGCGCCCTGATGCTGGCCATCGCCCACGCTTTCGAGACGTTCGGCCACCTCGCCCCCTGCCACCTGTGCCTGAAGGCGCGCGAGGTCTACTGGGTCGCCGGGACCGTCGGCCTGGTGGGCGCCGTTTTGCAACGCACCCCGCTGTGGGCCCGCCTGCGCCAGCCCGTGAACCTGCTGCTGGCGGCGATCTTCCTGTACGGTACAGGCCTGGCGGTGTTCCACGCCGGCGTCGAATGGAAATGGTGGCCGGGTCCGACCACCTGCACGGGCGCCGGGGCGGTCAATGCGGCCGATCTTTCGGCCATGCTGAACGGGACCAAGAAACTCAAGGTCCCGATGTGCGACAAGGCCGCCTGGGTGTTCCTGGGCCTGTCGATGGCCGGCTGGAACGCGCTGGTCTCGCTGAAACTGACCGTCTGGTCGGTGCTGGCGGGCCTGCGCAAGACGGAGACCCTGTGATGAGCAAGCCGGTCCCGCCCCGTCCTGGCCGGGGCGCGCAACGCTCGCGCCTCGCCGAGATCCTGCGCGTCGACCAGGCCGGCGAACTGGCGGCCGTGCACATCTATCGCGGCCAGGCCGCGGTCATGCGCAACGCCCCCGGCCGCGAGCGCATCGCCGACCAGCTGAAGGAGATGGAGGGCCACGAACAGGTCCATCTCTCGCGCTTCAACGACCTGCTGACCGAGCGCAATGTGCGCCCGACCCTGATGTCGCCGGTCTGGCGCGCGGCCGCCTTCGCCCTGGGCGCCGGCACCGCCCTCCTGGGCGACAAGGCCGCCCACGCCTGCACCGAGGCGGTCGAGACAGTGATCGAGAAGCACTATGCCGGCCAGATCGAAGAGCTGAAGGACCGCGACTCAGCCCTGGCCGCTGAACTGACCCAGTTCCGCGACGACGAGCTGGCCCACCGTGACCTGGCCATCGAGGAAGGCGCACACGAGGCGACGGCCTATCCGCTGCTGACCGCCGTGATCCAGGCCGGCTGCCGCGCGGCCATCAAGATCAGCGAGAAGATCTGAGGCGCCCGCCCAGGCGGCGAGCGCTTTCAACGGCGACGCTCTTGGCGTCCGCGTCGCGCGGGCCTACCGATACGCCCCAATACGTCATCGCGTTGGGGAGTCGCCCACTTGTCCTTCCGTAACCTCGCCGCCTGCGCGGCGTCGCTGCTGGTTCTTTCGACCGCCGCCGCCCACGCGGCCGAGCCGCTCAAGACCAGCGCCCAGTCACTTGAGACCGGCGGCCCGATGCCCGCCGAGCAGCAGAAACTGGCCTTCGACCACGCCGACCTGAAGTTCAAGATCCTGCCCGACCAGAAGGCGATCGAGGGCGAGGCGATCCTGACCTTCACGGCCAAGGCCCCGCTCACCAAGCTGGTCGTCGACTTCGACCGCGTCTTCACGATCAGCAAGCTGGCGATCGACGGCAAGGCGCTGAAACCCTCGGCCTGGACCAATCCCGAAGGCCGGATGACCATCACCCTGCCGAAGACGGTGGCCAAGGGTAAGGCGGTCACCCTGGCCCTCACCTATGCCGGCGTCCCGCTGGAGGCCAAGCGCGCGCCCTGGGATGGCGGCTTCGTCTGGAGCAAGACCGAGAGCGGCGAACCGTGGATCGCCACCGCCGTGCAAGGCGACGGCTGCGACATCTTCTGGCCCTGCATCGACTACCCGACCGGCGAGCCCAAGCTGGTCGACCTGCACATCACCGTCCCCGCCCCGCTGGTCGCGCCGGCCAACGGCGTCTTCAAGGGCATGACCGAGAAGGACGGCTGGCGGACCTACAACTGGCAGGCCAAGAATCCGAACACCTACGCCATCGCCCTGGACGTCGGTCCCTACGAGGAGATTTCCGGGACGTACAAGAGCCGGTTCGGCGACACGATCCCGATGAACTACTGGTACCTCAAGGGCAACGCCGAGAAGGCCAAGGGCCTGTTCGCCGAGTTCACGCCGATGCTGGACTTCTACGAACAGATGATCGGCCCCTACCCGTTCCGCGACGAGAAGATGGGCGTGGTCGAGACCCCGCACCTGGGCATGGAGCACCAGACCATCAACGCCTACGGCAACAAGTACCGCAAGGACGCCTACGGCTTCGACTGGCTGCTGCAGCACGAGTTCGCGCACGAGTGGTTCGGCAACCAGCTGACCGACGTCGACAACGACGACATGTGGCTGCACGAGGGCTATGGCAGCTACATGCAGCCGCTGTTCTCGCAATGGCTGCACGGCGACATGGAGTACATGGCGCGCCTGAACCAGATGCGCGTCGACACCAAGAACAAGTATCCGATCGTCTCGGGCCGTCAGCTCAAGGAAGACGACGTCTATAACGGCGACCGCGGGCCGGGGAACGACATCTACTACAAGGCCGCCAACGTCCTTCACACGTTGCGGACGCTGATCGGCGACGAGGCCTTCTTCAAGATCACCCGCATCGCCGTCTACGGCACGCCGGATCCCAAGCCGGGCAACTTCAAGCCGCTGTATCTGGGCACCAAGGACTACATCAAGATCGTCAACCAGGTGACCGGCAAGGACTACGGCTGGTTCTTCGACGTCTATCTGTATGAGGCCGCGCCACCGGAACTGATCGAGACCCGCGAGGGCGGCGACCTGGTGCTGAAGTGGAAGACGCCCAAGGACAAGCCCTTCCCGATGCCGGTCGACGTCAAGGTCGGCGACAAGGTCGTCACCGTGGCGATGGCCGACGGGACGGGCCGGGTGGCGGTGGGCGACACCGTGCCGGTGATCGTCGACCCGGCCTCCAAGGTCCTGCGCCGCCAGCCCTATATCGAGCAGTTCCAGGCTTGGAAGAAGGTCCAGGACGACGCGGCCAAGGCCGCCGAGGAGGCCAAGAAGAAGGCTGAATCCGAGAAGAAATGAGCGGATCCGTTCCGCTCATCCCCGCGCAGGCGGGGATCCAATGACAAGACAGGGTTGGTGACTGCTCGCTAACCCTGTCCGTTCACCGAATGGCGCGATCTTCGCCGCTAGGACCAAGGCGTCCTCCCGGAGATCGCGTCCATGTTCAAGCCCGTCCACCTCGTCGCCGCCGCGCGCGTCACGCTGCTGCTGGGGGCCCTGACCGTGGCGGTGCTGACCTTGGGTCCGTTCCAAGGGGCGGAGCGGATTTTCGGCCTCAGCGACAAGGCCGCCCATGCCATCGCGTTCGGCGGCCTGCTGGCGGTGTCGTTCCTGGCCTTCCCGCGCATGCGCCGCAACGATCTGGCGCTGGCGGCCCTGGTGCTGGGGGGCGCCACCGAGATCGCGCAGATCATCGCTCATCGCGACGGCAACGTCCCCGACTGGCTGGCCGACGCCTTCGGGATCCTGGTGGTCCACGGCGCCAGCCTGATCGAGTCGGTTCGCAAGATGGCCCGTGAACAGGGCGACCTCACCTTCACTCAAATCGCGGCGATGGACCGGCGGCGGATCCGCCGGCGTCCGGTCGTGGCTTTTGAGCCGGGCGCGAGCGATCCTTCAGCGACTCAAGCGGGCGTCGCGCTCAGCTTCGCCAAACGCGCCGCCCGCCGGTTTCCGCAGCGCTAGCCTATCGGGCTAGCCCAACGCTGATCAGGTGATGCGCTTGACGCTGACCGGGTCGCTGCCCGGGAAGCTCTCTTCCAGACCCTCGTCCAGCAGGGCTTCCTGACGGCTCTCGGACGTCTTCACCTTTCCGGCCAGCTGGTCGTGCTTTTCGCCGTCGGCCAGAGGGCGCTTGGCCTCGCGGGCGTGCGGCGCGTCGATGTGTCGGTCTTCCGGACGGACCTTGCCTTCCGAGGCCGCGTCGGCCGTGGACGCGGCGGTCCCGTGGGTGAAGTGGCGCTTGTCGGCGTCTTCGGTGTTATGGCGGTTCATGGGTACCTCCCGTGGCTCTTGCCTCGGATAGGAAAACCCTCCGGTCGAGGTTCGGGTTGCATGGCCCGCCCCGCCGTCGGGACTTGAAACATTTTCGCCGAGCGCGCCGGAACCTTCGCCGTGAGGCCGCATTTAAGGTTCAGCTTGGCGGTCAGATCCCCTTCCGCCTCACAGCCACGGCCCGGGACAGCCATTCCTCAAATCGTTAGCCCGGGCCGTTTTGCTGTCTGGAGCCTCAGGCCTCCAGTTCGATATCCCAGTACAGATAGTCCAGCCAGCTGACGTGCAGCCTGCCCGGCGGGAACCGCCGTCCCCGCTCCTGCAGCTCGTGCATCGACGGCCGCCGGGCGTTGTGGAACGGCTGCATGCCCGCCTCGCGCGGCGTACGGCCGCCCTTGGACAGATTGCAGGGCGCGCAGGCGGTGACGATGTTCTCCCAGGTCGTGCGCCCGCCGCGCGAGCGCGGGATCACATGGTCGAACGTCAGGTCCTCCGGCGAACCGCAGTACTGGCAACTGAAGGCGTCACGCAGGAACAGGTTGAAGCGGGTGAAGGCCGGCGGTCGCTCCTGCGGGACGTACTGCTTCAGCGCCACGACGCTGGGCAGCTTCATCTCGAACGACGGCGAATGGACGACCTGGTCGTAGCTGGCCACGACGTCGACCCTGTCCAGGAACACCGCCTTGATCACCTCCTGCCAGGGCCAGAGGGACAGCGGATAGTAGCTGAGTGGCCGGAAGTCAGCGTTGAGCACCAGGGCCGGCATGCCCGACGGTGGACGCGTGAGGACCTGCATCAGAGCCCCCCTTCGGAGCACGCGTCGAAACGCTCTGGGCTCCGGCTGATGAAGTACGCGACAGGACTGAAGACGGGCCTCCTTCCTACGCAATTCTGGGAATCGCCATTCATCCCCGAACGCATGTGAAGGATGGGCCGAGTCAGCGACAGAACCAAGACATCTCGATGAGAGATCTAGAAAGGCGCGATCTCGCGTCGTTTGACGGCGCCGTAGCAGGCCCACAGCAAGTGGGCGGCGACGCCCCGATAGGGCCGCCACAGCTCGGCGCGCTGATAGGCCTGCTTCTCGGTCGGGCGGACCTGTGCCCGGTCAGCCCAGCGCATGGCCTCCTGCAGGGCCACGTCGCCGCCCGGGAACATGTCGAGGCGGCCCTGGGTGAACATCAGGTAGACCTCGGCAGTCCAGCGGCCGATGCCGGTGATGGCGGTCAGGGCGGCGATGGCCGCCTCGTCGGAGAGCCCCGGCAAGGCGTCGAAGTCGCACGCCCCGGTAACGTGCGCCTCGGCCAGCGCCCGGGCATAGCGGGCCTTGGGACGCGAAAGGCCCAGCGACAGCAGGTAGACGTCCTCGTGGGCCATCACGGCCTCGGGCGTCATTTCGGGAAGGCCCGCCTCGACCCGCGCCCAGATGGCGGCGGCCGAGGCCAGCGAGACCTGCTGCTGCACGACCATCTTCAGGAGTCCCGGAAAACCGCCCAGGCTGACGCGCCATTCGAACGGCGGGGTCACGGCCTCCAGGGCCGCCAGGGCCGGATCGGCGGTGGCCAGATGCTTGCGGGCGTCGAGAAGGGCTTGGGCGGTCGGCGGAACGAACATCGGCCGAAGGGAACCCGCCCCACGCGCGATGACAATCCGCTTCTTGCTGAACTATCCGATCGCGGTGATCTCGACCTCGCCGCCCGGCGCGGGCGAACTGTCGCCGATGGCCTTGCCCAGCAGGGCGCGGGCGATCGGGGCGACGTAGGAGACCGAGCCCTGGGCGGGATCGGCCTCGTCCTCGCCGACGATGCGGAAGGTCTGCACGCGACCGTCCTCGCGCTCGAAGGTCACCCGGTCGCCGAACTGCACGACGGTCTTGTCCGGGTCGCGCTCCAGCAACTGGGCCGTGGCCCGGCGCGCCGACCAATAGCGCAGGTCGCGGGTGGCGCGGGCCATGGCCGTGCGATCGCCATCTGCCGCGCCGCCGGCGCTCTGGGCCGACGAATAGGCCGCCCGCGCCGAAGCCAGCTCGGCCTCGATCTGGGCCAGGCCCTCGGTCGTGACGAGGTTGGGATGGGTGGAGATCGGGCGATCGGGCAGGTCGGCCGCGAAAGCCTCGCTGTCGCCTTCCTTGGTGAAGGCGACGCTCATCGGAAGAAGTCTTGGATCATGGAGAAAGCCTGCGACGCGGAGAAACACGGCGTCCGGAGGCCTAACGCGTCCCGGTCTGGTTAGCTCCGGTTCCGGAGCGGTTCAACCCGACCGAACGCGACGGCGGCGCGCCATTCCCAAAAGGGATCAGAAGCGCGGCCCGCCGGTCACGAGCGATCGAACTTACAGAGCCACGCCGACCAGAGCGGCCGCGACGCCGAGGGCGATCACGAGGAAGTAGCCGCCAGCCAGGCGGTCGAAGGCGGTTTCAAAGGCGTTGAACGTGCGCATGACGTCGGTTCTCACTTCAGTTCTTGTCCCCAACCCCCGATGGGTCACTGGCCGCCCCAGAGAATGAGCCGAACCAATCTGGACGATGCTTAGATAGCACCGATCTGAACGCCGTCAAGATGATCTTTACAGCGTTTGGATGAAATTTTAGAAAGGTGTGGTTAGAGTGAGAGCCGATGAGCACCGCGACCGCCGAATCCCGCCCCTATCACCATGGCGACCTGAGCCGCGCCCTGGTCGACGCCGCGCGCAAGATCCTCGAGACCGACGGCCCCGCCGCCCTCTCGCTGCGGGCCGTGGCGCGCGAGGCCGGGGTCAGTCCCGCCGCGCCCTACCACCATTTCAAGGACAAGGCCGAACTGCTGGAGGCCGTGGCCCATGAGGGCTGGCACGAGCTGGACCTGGCGCTCTCGACGGCCCGCGCCTCGACGCCCGACGCGCGCGCGCGGATGACCAACCTGGGCGTCGCCTATGTCTGCTTCGCCCGCGACAACCCCGCCCTCTACCGCGTGATGTATGACCGCTCACGCGACAAGGACGCCCTGCCCGACCAACTGAAGGACGACGGCGCCTATTGCCAGGTGCGCAACACGATCGACGAGAACGCCGGCGGCCACGTCAGCGACATCGACCTGGAACTGGCCACCATCGCCGCCTGGTGCGCCGGCCACGGCCTGGCCGAGATGATCGGCTTCAAGCAGTTCGCCTCCCTGAAGGCCCAGCTGGGCGGCGAGGAAGCCTTCCTGCGCGCCGTGTTCGAACACCTGGGTATGTTCGCGAAGTTCACCGAGAAGGCCTGAGGCCCAGCGTGACCTTCGTCACCCGGTTCGCCCCGTCACCGACGGGCTATCTGCATCGCGGCCACGCCTTCTCGGCGCTCACCGCGTTCCAAGCGGCGGGGGACGCCGGCGGCCGTTTCCTGCTTCGCGTCGAGGACATCGACGCCACCCGCTGCCGGCCGGAATACGACGCCGCGCTCTTCGAGGACCTGGCCTGGCTGGGGCTGGGCTGGGAAGAGCCGATCCGCCGCCAGTCCGAGCACCTGGCCGACTATCACGCGGCTATCGAGGCCTTGCGCGCGCGCGGCCTGGTCTATCGCTGCTTCAAGACTCGCAAGGAGATCGACATCGGCAGGGCGCCACACGAACCGGCGACGCCTTATGTCGGCGCGCCGCTGCCCGCCGCCGAGGAAGCCGAGCGCCTGGACCGGGGCGAGGCCTTCGCCTGGCGACTGTCGCTGGCGGCGGCGCGCGCGGCCCTGGGCGGGTTCGGGGGGCTGACCTTCGTCGAGACGGGCATGGGTCCCGACGGCGAGACGGGCGTCATCCAGGCCAGGCCCGAGACCGCCGGCGACATCGTCCTGGCCCGCAAGGACGTGGGCGTCGCCTATCACCTGGCGGTCGTCCACGATGACGCCCTGCAAGGCGTCACCCACGTGATCCGCGGCCAGGACCTGTTCGAGGCGGCCCATATCCAGCGCCTGCTGCAGGCCCTGCTGGACCTGCCGACGCCGACCTATCGCCATCACGGCCTGCTGGTCGGCCCGGATGGCAAGCGCTACGCCAAGCGGGACAAGGCCCAGACCCTGCGCGAACTGCGGGAGGCGGGCATGTCTCCGCAGGCGCTCCGGGCGGAACTTGGCTTCTAGGGTCCGCCGCCCGCCTGTTCCACCAGCTGCCCCATCGCCCGCAAATAGCCCGCGAAGGCCGCCCGGCCCGTCTCGGTCAGGCGCACGCGGGTCAGCGGCTTGCGGCCGACGAAGCTCTTGTCGATGGCGACATAGCCGGCCTCCTCCAGCTTGCGCAGGTGGACCGACAGATTGCCCTGGGTGACGTCCAGCAGGTCCTTCAGCTCGGTGAAGTCGGCGACCTCGGCGCTGGCCAGATAGGCGACGATCCCCAGCCGCACCCGGCCATGGATGACGTCGTCCAGCCCGCTGATGTCGAACTTGCCCGCCACGATCGCCTCAGGCGGCCGACCGCATGGCCTGGCGCATCATGTAGAACCCGGGAGCTCCCATCAACGCGAACAGGCCGAACGTCGAGATCAGCAGATAGAGGTCCGGGCGATGGATCAGCATCCCCATGGCCACGCCGGACACCAGCCAGCCGATGGAGACCAGCGCCATCCAGGCCCTCTTGCGCAGGACGAAGATCACGTACCAGACCGCGCCCTGCAGCACGAACACCACCGCCGGATGGAACAGCCAGTAGCGGAAGTCGTGGTTACGCGTCGCGGCGGAGGCGAAGATCAGGACCAGCGCCAGGTTGGCGATGCCGGTCCCCGAGAAGGCGGCGTTGACCGCGCGATTGGTGACCCCGCGTTGGGGGTTCTTGCGATCGACGATGATGACGATGGTCATCAGGATCAGGAAGATCACCGTCGGCGCCCAGGCCATCACCAGATTGGCCAGAGGCGGCAGATGCAGCAGCCCCCTCTCCTGGACGAAGTAGGTCAGGGTCTGGACGCCGTAGAGTACGCCGGCCGAGCCGTAGAGCGCCCCGCCAGCGACGCCCAGGCCGCCTCGCTCGCCGCCGCTTTCGGCCAGGCCGCGCAGAAAGGCCAGGTCATCCTGGACCGTCTTCAGCTTGTCGTTCATGGGCAAGGCCCCCTTCAGCGCGCCATCATGGATGGTCACAGGATTCGTCCCAACAGCGGCATGCGGCGCAGGACCATGGTCGTCAGCCAGCTGAGCGCCGTCGCGCCGGCTAAGACCGTCACCCCCTTGGCCAGCCCGCCCCAGTTCTGCGGCAGCAGCATCCAGGCCAGCCAGGACACGAAGACATAGTGGAGCAGATACATGCCGTAGGCGTTGGCCTGCAGGCTCGCGGAGACGCGGCCGGTCTCGCGGATGAAGCGCAGGAAGAAGGCCAGGGCCGCGAAGGACAGGGTCGCGCAGGCCAGGGCGAAGGCCGCGCCGCCGAACAGGTCCAGCGCCACGCGCGGCGGCGGGTTCGGCGAGAAGGCGATGATCATCGTCGCCACCGCGCCGACGATCGGCAGGACCGGCGCCAGTTGCCAGGCCCACCAGCGCTTGGCCAGCTTGCCCTGGGGATCGGTGAGCCCCTGGCCGACGCCGGCCGCGCCCACGGCGATCCCGGCCAGGAACCAGACGAAGTAGTGGCCGACGCGAGCGGTCTGGACCAGGAACGGCCCGACCATGGTCCAGTGGCCGAACGGCGTGGTCATGGCCAACGGCAGATAGGCCAGCAGGCTGGCGGCCACGAGCCCCCAGAAGAACCGCGCCGGCTTGCGCTCCGCCCCTTGGGCCAGGCGCCCCAGTTCCTCGATCACACCCGGGAACAGCGCGTGGACGGCCGTGACGACCGCGCCGAAGGCCAGCAACACCCATAGGAACCAAGCCGGACCGCTGGGCCAGAACGGCAGATGGGTCCAGGTCTGGGCGAAGGCCGCGAAGGACGGCGCGCCGCCCGACTGCAGCCAGGCCGGATAGTAGGCCAGCGGCGACAGCAGACCCGCGCCGATCGCGAACGGGATCCCCAGCCGCAGCGCCCTGCCCTTCAGGAACCCGCCCGCGCCCTTGGCGCGCAGGCCGTCGGCGACGAACAGTCCCGAGATGAAGAACATCAGCGACATGAAGAAGAGGTCGTTGATCAGGGTGAAGATCCCGAAGCCGCCGAACCGCTGCGGGTCCACGACCGGGAAGGCCGTCCACAGGATGGGCTGGGCGTCGAACGCCTTCGGGACCGGCGTGTACGGGTGGTAGGTCAGCACCGCGTGGTGAGCGATGACCAGCAGGGTGACGAAGGCGCGCAAGGCGCCGATCGGGGCATTGCGCTCGCCGTTCCGGGCGAGCGTCGAACGTTCGGTGGCGCTGAGCGGCGCGTGCATGGGCCAGTCCCTCCCTCAAGTGGCGGCACCATGGATCAACAAGTTTGTTTTGTAAACTAGTCTATAGAAAGTCGATCTTTAGGGACTTCCCTTTCGCACGTCATCCCGGCCGCGGCCACGCGGAGAGCGGCCCCCGGGACAACCGTGCCGCCGCGCGTTCCTGGGTCCCGAGATCGCTCAGGCGCGTCCGGGATGACACTGTTTAGAGATCTGAAATTGTTGAGATTTGGGGGCTCAGCGTGTCCAGTATCGATACCGGTACGCCGCCTCGAACCCCTCGTCGGCATAGAGGGCGATGGCCGGGGCGTTGTCGGCCTCGACCTGCAGCCAGGCGCGTTCGGCGCCCAGGCCTCGCGCCTCGGTCGACAGGGCGCGAAGCACCCGTCTCGCCAGGCCCTTGCGACGGTGATCCGGCGCGGTGCGCATGCCGAAGATCCCCGCGAAGCCGCCGCCGACGGCGCTGGCCCCGATCGCGGCCGGCGCACCGTCGACGTCCAGCCGCGCGAAGCGAGCCGGCGCGGGAATGCGCCCCAGGGCCTCCAGCCGCTCGCGGCCGTCCTCGGGATCGCCGGCCGTGGCGGTGAACACGGCTTCGAAGGTCGCGTCAGGCGCGGTCGAGAGGCGGACGGCCGGATCCCCTCCCCGCCCGCCAAGCCGTCCAGATGGCCGAGCATGACAAGGGTCTCCTTGCAGGGCGCATAGCCCCGCGCGGCCAGGCGCTGGGACAGGTCGGCCGGCGCGACCACGCCGTCGGTCAGCTTGAAGCGCGGCGGCAGGCCTCGGGCGGCGAACCAGGCCTCGACGGCGTCCAGCGCGGCCTCGGGATCACGGTCCGGCGTATCCAGCGGCCAGCAGGCGTTGATCCGCATGGAGTGACCGGACGAGGCGTTCAGTCGCCAGCCGCCCAGGCGTTCTCTTTCCCGGGCGGGCCAGGCGTCGTCGGCCAGCGGCTCCAGGCGCGCCGGGTCGATCACGTCTTTGCCCATCACTTCTCGGCCAGCAGTTTCTCGACGATGCCGCGCGCTTCCGGACCCGACCAGTCGGCCGGGCCGGCCATGCGGGCGCGCTCACGGCCCTGGCGATCGTAGATCACCGTCGTCGGATAACCAGCCGCGCGCGGGTCCATGGCGAACGACAGCTTGTAGCCGGGGTCGCGATAGGTCTTCAGCGGCGGATTGGCGGCCATCTCCTCATTGATCAGGTTCAGGTCGCTGTCGCGATCGACGCTGATCGGCAGCACGGTGAGCGGCTGGGTGGCGTAGGCGGCCTGCAGCTTGGCCAGGGTCGGCATCTCGGCCTTGCACGGCGCGCACCAGGTGGCCCACAGGTTCATGACCACCACACGGCCCTTGAAATCGGCCAGGGTCGCGGGTTTGCCATCCAACGACGTAAAGACCGTGGTCGGCGCGGCGCGCGGCGTGGCGGGCACGTCGAGCTTTTCCAGCGTCCCCTTCTTGAATTCTGTGAGGTCGGCGGGACCTGAGGGTTTGAACGAAGCCGTGGCGATGACGTATAGAACCGCCGCCACGCCGACGAGGATGACGCCGCCCAGCGCTATCCTCACAGGATTGCGCTTCTTGGCCGCCGCCTCCGATTGGACTTCGCTCATATGACCGACAACGCCTCCGATACGCCCAAGCCCAAGGGCCAGGGTCAAGCCATGTGGGGCGGTCGGTTCACGGCCAAGCCGGCGGAACTGATGCAGGCGATCAACGTCTCCATCGGCTTCGACAAGCGCCTCTGGGCGCAAGACCTGGCGGGTTCCCGCGCCCACGCGCGGATGTTGATGAACCAGGGCGTGATTTCAAGCAGCGATGGCGAGGAAATCCTCGGCGGCCTCGCCAAGATCGAGGACGAGATCGCCACCGGGACCTTCCCGTTCCGCGACGAATACGAAGACATCCACATGAATGTGGAGGCGCGGCTGCGCGAGCTGATCGGCGCGACCGCCGGCCGGCTGCATACCGCCCGCTCGCGCAACGACCAGGTGGCCGTCGACTTCCGCCTGTGGGTGCGCGACGCCACCGACCGTTCGGCCGCCCAGCTGGAAGCCCTCCAGAAAGCCCTGCTGGCCCAGGCCGAGGTTCATGCCGACGCCCTGATGCCGGGCTTCACCCACCTGCAGCCGGCCCAGCCGGTGACCTTCGGCCACCATCTGATGGCCTATGTCGAGATGTTCGGCCGCGACGCCAGCCGCTTCCGCGACGCCCGCGCCCGGATGAACGAGTGCCCGCTGGGGGCCGCGGCCCTGGCCGGCTCGCCCTTCCCGATCGACCGCCACCAGACGGCGGCGGCGCTGGGCTTCGACCGCCCGACCGCCAACTCGCTGGACAGCGTCTCGGCCCGCGACTTCGCCCTGGAAGCCCTGTCGGCCGCCTCGATCACCGCCACGCACCTGTCGCGCCTGGCCGAGGAGATCGTCCTGTGGACGACGCCGATGTTCGGCTTCATCAAGCTGACCGACGCCTTCACGACCGGCAGCTCGATCATGCCGCAGAAAAAGAATCCCGACGCGGCCGAGCTGATCCGCGCCAAGGTCGGCCGCATCCTGGGCTCGCTGACCACTCTGACCGTCGTCATGAAGGGCCTGCCGCTGGCCTATTCCAAGGACATGCAGGAGGACAAGGTCCCAACCTTCGAGGCCTTCGACGCGCTCGAACTCAGCCTGCTGGCCATGGCCGGCATGGTCGCCGACCTGACCCCGAACACCGAAACCATGGCCAAGGCCGCCGGCGCGGGCTTCTCGACCGCCACCGATCTGGCCGACTGGCTGGTGCGGACGCTGAACATGCCTTTCCGCGACGCCCACCACGTGACAGGCTCGGCCGTGAAGACCGCCGAGGGTCTTGGCGTCGATCTGGCCGATCTTACCTTGGAACAGTTCCAGGCGATCGAGCCCCGGATCACCCAGGACGTCTACGCCGTTCTGACTCCGGCCGCCTCGGCGGCCAGCCGCATGAGCTATGGCGGGACGGCCCCCGCCCAGGTCCGCGCCCAGATCGCGCGTTGGAAGGAACTGCTGGCATGACCCGCCCCGTCACGACGCGCAAAATCACGATCCTGGCCTTGGCCGCCCTGGCCGTCACGGCCGCCGCCTGCGGCAAGCAAGGCGCGCTGGAGCGTCCCGCCCCGCTGTGGGATCCGGTCAAGAAGGCCGCCTGGGAAGCCGAACGTCGCGCGGCGTCAGCCCAGGCCAACCAGCCGGCCCGCGCCGGCGGCGCCCAGGAGGTTCGCGATCCCGCCTCGACCTCCAGCAACCGCACGATCCGCGCCGCCCCCCTGCCGGGCACCAAGGATCCGTTCGGCGGCCCGTCGGCGGCCGGTTTCCCCGGCGCGACCCCGAATTAAGGCACGACGTTGAATCACTTCGAGTACGGCCCCGAGGGCCTGGCCTGCGAAGGCGCGCCCCTGGCCAAGATCGCGGCCGAGGTCGGCACGCCGGTCTACGTTTATAGCCGCGCCACCCTGGAGCGGCACTTCACCGTGTTCCGCGACGCCCTGGCGGCGGCCGGCGTCGTCGACCCGCTGGTCGCCTACGCGGTGAAGGCCAATTCCAACGTCGCGGTGCTGAAGGTGCTGGGCGACTTGGGCGCCGGGGCCGATACCGTCTCGGAGGGCGAGGTTCGTCGCGCCCTGGCCGCCGGCATCCCGCCCGAGCGCATCGTCTTCTCGGGCGTCGGCAAGGCCCGGCGTGAGATCGAATTCGCCCTAAGGACCGGCGTCGCCGAGATCAATGTCGAGTCCGAGCCGGAGATGAACCTGATCGCGCAGGTCGCGGCCGAGCTGGGCGTGCGCGCCAAGATCGCCTTCCGGGTCAATCCGGACGTCGCGGCCGGCGGCCACGCCAAGATCGCCACCGGCAAGTCCGAGAACAAGTTCGGCGTCTCGTTCGCCGAGGCCGCGCGCCTCTACGCCAACGCCAGCAACAACGCCAATCTCGAGCCGATCGGCGTGGCCTGCCACATCGGCAGCCAGATCACCGACCTAGCCCCTATGCGCGCCGCCTTCGGCAAGATGCGCGGCCTGGTCGAGCAGCTGCTGGGCGAGGGTCTGGCGGTCGAGCGCCTGGACCTGGGCGGCGGCCTGGGCGTGCCCTATTTCAACCACCCTGAGCCGCCCTCGCCAGCCGAGTTCGCCGCCATGGTCGGCGAGGTCACCAAGGGCCTGCCCGTGAAGCTGGCCTTCGAGCCGGGCCGGGTGATCGCCGCCAACGCCGGCGTGCTGGTGTCGGAAGTGATCCACGTCCACGAACGGCCCGAGGGCCGCAAGTTCCTGGTCATCGACGCGGCCATGAACGACCTGGTGCGCCCGGCCATGTACGACGCCTTCCACGACATCCGCCCCGTCATCCAGCGGGGCGGCGAGACCGTCTATGACGTGGTGGGTCCGGTCTGCGAGACGGGCGACACGTTCACCCGCGATCGCGCCTTGCCGCCGCTGGCGGCGGGCGAGCTGGTGGCCTTCATGTCGGCGGGCGCTTACGGCTCGGCCATGGCCAGCGAGTACAATACCCGGCCACTGGTCCCCGAGGTCCTGGTCGACGGCGACCGCTACGCGGTGATCCGCAAGCGTCCGACGTACGAGGAGATGCTGGCGCGGGATCTGGTGCCGGACTGGGTGTAGTTGAGAATTCCCCTCTCCCCTTGCGGGAGAGGGTGGCCCCGGCGAAGCCGGGGTCGGGTGAGGGGTCGCACGGCGAGGCCGAGAAACCCCTCATCCGTCGCCTAAGGCGACACCTTCTCCCGCAAGGGGAGAAGGAAGACAGACATCAATCCAGCGCGCCGATGTACGGCAGGCCGCGGCTCTTGCCCTCGTCGTCTAGGCCATAGCCGACCAGGTAGCGCGCGGGGGCTTCCCAGGCGACGAAGTCGGGCTCCATGCCGCGATCCTTGGGCCAGGGCTTGCGGGCGAAGACTGCGGTGAGCACTTCGCTGGCGCCGGCGTCCTTGACCAGGCGGGCGGCTTCCGACAGCGACAGGCCGGTGTCGAAGACGTCGTCGACGACCAGGGCGCGGCGGCCGATCAGCGGGCGCTGCAGGTCGGCGCGGACCTCGCAGCGGCCCGTGCTCTTGCGCTCGTCATGGTAGGAGGCCAGCCACAGGGCGTCGAACCGCACGTTGCGGCCGGCCTTGTAGAGGGCGCGGGTCAGGTCTGCGGCGAACCACAGGCCGCCGGTCAGCAGGCAGACCACGACGGTGTCGTCGTCGATGCGCGGCGCGATGGCCTCGGCCAGCTTCTGGACCCGTTCGGCGATCTCGGCTTCCGAGATCAGGACTTCGGGGTGGGTCTTGTCATTCATGGTGGCGCGGGTTCGTGAGAGTCCGGAGGGGAGGTTTGGTCCCCGCTCTCATGTCCCGGGGGTTCCTGTCCAGCCGCTTCGTGCTCGACGGGGGTGTCTTGAGCCCCGCGCAGCGACAAGTCCGGCTGGGCGCCGTGCTCGCCGGGCTTCTTCAGGGCTGTCTTCACCACCTTGGCCGCGCCCGGTTCGGTGGCGAAGCCGATCTGCAGATCCTTGGCCGTGCGGGGCGGGTTGAGGAAGGTGATCGAGAAGTGACGCACCTCGCCCGGCGGGATCTTGGCGTTGGCGGCGCCGGCCAGCTGGCCGGCCACGCGCTTCTCGTCCTTGTTGAGCAGTTCGACGCGCAACGGCGGGGCCGTCACCTCATGCTCGGTGATGTTGCGGATCGTGCCGGTCACCGTCACCACGGCGTGGCCATCCTGCATCGAGGGCTGGGCCTTGATGCTGTCGCGGTCGATCACCAGGCCGACGGTGTTCACCGGCAGGCCGACGGCGGCATAGGCGCCCGCCGCGCCCGGCAGGACGCGCACGACATCGATGCGGAAGATCAAGGCGGCCACGACGATCACCGCCATGGTGGCGGCCATGCCCGCCCAGATGACGCCCGTGGTGGTGGCCTCTCGCAGACGGCGCTCGGCGTTGGCGCGAGCCCGGAAGACCTTGGGAAGCTCCTCGCCCGGCAGCGCGCTGACCGGCGGCTCCTCGGCCTCAGCGCCAGCGGCGCCCGCCGCGGCGGCTTCAGCGCCCGGTTCGCCCCCTCGGCCTGGCCTCCCAGGGCCGACGCTTCGGGCGTCTCGAACAGGTCGACGGCTTCTTCGTTACGGGCGGTCCAGCGGTGACCACACGAGGCGCAACGCACGACTCGCCCCGCCGAACCGACCTTGGAGTCGTCGACGAAATAGCGGCTGGCGCACTCCGGACAGGTCAGTATCATGGCCGCGAATCGAACGCTCCCCACTCACCCAAATGGGGTCGCTGATTTTAACCCTGATGTCCAGAAACCCAAGTGACGCGCCTTGCGGATCGACACACAACAGGGCGATGACGCCCTACCGGTGGTCCGCTTCGAAGGCGTCTCGATGCGGTACGGGCGAGCACCCGAAACCCTGAGAGACATAAGCTTTTCCCTCGACCAGGGTTCGTTCCACTTTCTGACCGGCGCCTCGGGCGCGGGCAAGAGTTCGCTGCTCAAGCTGATCTACCTGGCCCATCGTGCGTCACGCGGTCGCGTCGAGTTGTTCGGACGCGATGTGAGCCTGACCCACACCTCGGACCTGCCGTTCCTGCGCCGCCGCATCGGGGTGGTGTTCCAGGAGTTCCGCCTGCTGGAGCACCTGTCGGTCTTCGACAACGCCGCCCTGCCCTTGCGCATCCTCAAGCGCAAGCCCGCGACCTACCGCGAGGACGTCGCCGAACTGCTCAGCTGGGTCGGCCTGGGCGACCGCATGCACGCCCTGCCGGCGACCCTGTCGGGCGGCGAGAAGCAGCGTCTGGCCATCGCCCGCGCCGTCGTCGACCGTCCTGACGTCCTCCTGGCCGACGAGCCGACCGGCAATGTCGATCCGGCGATGTCGCTGCGCCTGCTGCGGCTGTTCGTCGAGCTGAACCGCCTCGGCACCACCATCCTGATCGCCACCCACGACGAGGAGCTGGTCGCCCGCGCCGCCCGCCCGACGCTGCATCTGGAGCAAGGCCGTCTGGTCGACACGCCTGGCGGACTTGCGGGAGGCCGCGCATGAGCGAATTCTTCCAGGTCGCCCGCTGGAAACCCAGCCCCTTGCTGCCGCCGCGCGACAGCCGCGACGGGGCCTTGGTCTTCGTGGTGGCGGTGCTGTGTTTCCTGGCCTGCCTGACCGCCTTGGCCGCCCTGGCGGCCAACCGCGCCGCCCATGGCTGGACCGCCCAGCTGACCGGCTCGGCCACCGTGGTCGTCCGCGCCCGCGCCAACGAGACCCCCGACAGCGCCGCCGCCCGGGCCGCCGAGACCCTGGCCGGCGTCAGGGGCGTGATCGAGGCCCAGGCCCTGACCCGCGAGAAGGCCGAGGCCCTGCTGGAGCCGTGGATCGGCAAGGAGGCGCTGGTCGATGAGCTGCCCACGCCGCGCCTGGTGACCCTGGACCTGGATCCCAAGGCGCCGCCGACCGCCGCGATCCTCGACAAAGCCCTGAAATCCGCCGGCGTCGACGCCACGGTCGACGACCACAGCCGCTGGATCGCCGACATCGAACGCGCCGCCAACCTGGCGCGGCTGGCGGCCCTGGGCGTCTTCGCCCTGATCGCGGCGGCGACGGCGGCGGTGATCGCCTTCGCCACCCGCGCCGGGCTGGCCGCCCGTCGCGACGTCATCGAGGTGCTGCACTTCTCCGGAGCCGAACAGGGCTTCATCGCCGGCCTGTTCCAGAACCGCTTTGCGACCATGGGCGCCCTGGCGGGCTTGCTGGGCGGCGCGAGCGCGGCCATCATCGGCGCTGTCGCGCGCTATTTCGGCGGCGGCGCGGGGTTCGCGCCGTTGCTGCCGCTGGCCTGGATCGATCTGGCGGCCGCCTTGCCCGCGCCGGTGATCGCCGCTTTGATCGCCGGCCTCTCGGCCCGTCTGGCGGCGTCGCGCATCGTGGGGGAGATGCCGTGAAAAGTCTGGCGGCTCTGCTGATCGCGCTGATGATCTGGGGTCTTGGCCTGCTGGCCTTCACCGGCCGCGTGGACCAGTCGACCCCTGCCCCCGAACCGCCGGACGCCGACGGCGTCGTCGTGCTGACCGGCGCCTCGAACGTGCGCCTGGAGGCCGCCACCCGGCTGCTGGAGGAAGGCAAGGGCAAGCGCCTGCTGATCTCCGGCGTCAACCGCGAGGCCACCCGCGCCGACGTCCAGACCGTCACCCGGGCCGTGAAGCCGATCTATGACTGCTGCGTGGACCTGGGCTTCGCCGCCGCCAACACCGTCGGCAACGCCCTCGAGACGGCCGAGTGGGCCAAGTCCAAGGACTATAAGAGCCTGATCGTCGTCACGGCCGACTACCACATGCCGCGCTCGATGCTGGAGCTTTCCGCCGCCATGCCCGGCGTGAAGCTCTATTCGTATCCGGTGAAGACCGATCTGAACGCCCATCGCTGGTGGAAGACCACGCTCAGCGCCCGGCGGATGATCGTGGAATACTGCAAGTACCTGGCGATCCTGGGCCGCGAGGCGTTCCTGGGCCTGGGTCCAAAAGACAAAGACAAGGCCGCCCCGGCGGCGAAGGAAGCTCCTTGATCTATCTGCGCTCGTTCCTGTTCCAGCTGTTCTTCTGGCTGTGGTCGGCGGCCTGGGCGATCGGCATGATCGTCACCTTTCCCCTGCCCCGCCGGGCCAACACCTGGAGTCTGAAGACCTGGTCCTGGGGCCTGATCGTGGCCCTGCGCGTGCTGGTCGGCGTCAAGGTCGAGGTGCGCGGCGAACAATACCGCCCGACGGGCCCTGCGCTGGTCGCCGCCAAGCACCAGTCGATGTTCGACGTCTTCAGCCAGTTCGCCTTGCTGCCGGACGCCTGCTTCGTGATGAAGAAGGAGCTCTTGATGGTGCCGCTGTTCGGCTGGCACGGCCTGAAGGCGGGCATGATCGTCGTCGATCGCGGCGGCCACTCCACGGCGCTGAAGAAGCTGGTCCGCGACGCCGTCGAGCGCATGAAGGAGACCCGCCAGGTGGTGATCTTCCCGGAAGGCACCCGCGGCGACGTCGGCCAGCCCGGCGACTACAAGCCCGGCATCGCCGCGCTCTACCGCGAGCTGGACATGCCGGTGACCCCGCTGGCGCTGAACTGCGGCGTGCACTGGAACAAGGGCTTCCTGCGCAAGCCCGGCACGATCGTCTTCGAATATCTCGAGCCCATCCCCGCCGGCCTGAAGCGCGGCGAGTTCATGCGCGAGCTGCAGACGCGGATCGACACGGCGACCAAGGCGCTGGAGGACGAGGGCCTCTAAGGCGCCTCGATCGCCTCGACCATCTTCAGCAGCTTCTCCATCGCGTGGTCGCGCACCCCGTCCTCGCGCAGGTGCATGACCAGGTCGCGGAGATAGTCGATGTTAGGACCCGACAGGCCCGTCGCGCCGGCGATCAGCGCCGCCTGCTCGTCCAGGGTCAGGGCCCCCGCCCACTGGCTGTGCTTCATGTCGGAGAGGAAGACCAGGGCCGAGGCCCTTTGCCTGCCATCTGGGCCATTCCCGTCGATCTTCACCTCGCGCCAGGTTTCGAAATAGGTCTCGGTCGGTTGCTCGCGTTCGCGCAGATAGGCGTAGACCGCCTCCCACTCCGCCGCCGCCACACGATAGGCCATGCCACGCACCGCCCCGCCGGGGGCCAGGCCCAGCACCAGGCCGGGCCGTTCGTAGGTGCCGCGATGGTGCACCGAATAGATGCAGAAGGCCCGCCGCCGGCCGTGGAGCACGGCCGTTCTTCGGTCTATGAACGGGAACCCGGGCCGCCACATCAGCGATCCGTATCCGAATACCCAGCGATCCTCGCCGCCGCCCTCTAAGCTCATCACCGATCCCGACTGGACGCGCCAATTCATGACCCATAACGACGCCGCCCCGTCCCGCAAAGCCCCCCAGAAAGCCAGGCGCGGCCGTCTGTTCACGCCTTTCATCCTCGCCGCCCTCGTGGCGGGCGGTTGGAGCTATGGCTGGTTCTGGCTGCGCGGTCAGGCCGAGCAGCGGATGGACGAACAGGCGGCGGACCTGAAGTCGCGCGGCTACGACCTGTCCTGGAGCGACCGAACCTTTCACGGCTTCCCCTTCCGGATGAATGTCGACCTGACCGACGCCCGCGTCGCCGAGCCGACCGGCTGGGCCGTCCGCGCGCCGGTGCTGAAGGGCGAGGCCGAGATCTTCGACCTGACCCACTGGGTGCTGGTCGCCGAGCAGGGCGTGGTCCTGACCCGCCCCGAGGCCGGCGACGTGACGATCACCGGCCAGGCGCTGCGCGCCAGCATCTCGCACGTCTCGGAATATCCGCCGCGCGTCTCGGTCGAGGGCGCCAAGCTGACCTTCGTCCCCGCGGCGGGCGCCAAGCCGTTCGAGCTGCTCTCGGCCGAGGACATGCAGCTGCACCTGCGCGCCGGCCCCGACGACCAGGGCGCGATCTTCTTCAAAGCGGGCGGGGCCAAGACCGCCTTCACGGGCCTCTTGGGCCGCATCGCCCAGGACAAGACCGCCGCGATGATCCTGGAAACGCGCCTGTCGCACGTCTCGTATCTACGCGGCCGTAACTGGGAGGCCGCCGTGAAGCGCTGGAGCGAGGCCGGCGGCCAGATCACTCTGCAGCAAAGCCAGATCCTGGCCGGCGACGCGGTGGGCAAGGCCAAGTCGGGGGTGCTGTCCGTCGACGACAAGGGCCGCGTGACCGGATCCCTGAACGTGGTCATCAAGGAGCGTCCCGACCTTTCCAAGCCGATCCGGACACCCGAACAGGCCCCGGCGGCCGCCGCCCAGGCCCTGGGCCAGGACCCGGAGATCGAGGCCGACCTGAATTTCCGCAACGGCCGAACCCTGCTGGGGGCCTTCGACACGGGCCCCGCGCCGACGGTGTACTGAGCAGGCGGCCAAAACGGCCGGTGGTTCGGCGAGCGCCACGCCGCGACCACAGTGAGCGAGCAACGATCGTTCGAAACGCAATTTCCTTCCCCGCGAGGGCCGGCTATTGCGTGTTCGACGGCAAAGACTATGGTCCCGCCTCCAATTTCGGGGAAGAACATGGGCAGCGACGCGACGGCCGCCACGCCGTCTCTCGAAGAGGTTCGATGGCGGCTCGACGCCATCGACACGGAACTCCTGAAGCTGCTGGACGAGCGCGCCAGCCTGGCCGGCGCCGTCGCGGCCGCCAAGCGCGCCTCCGGCGACACGGGCTTTGGCCTGCGCCCCGGCCGTGAAGCCCACATCATCCGCAAGCTGCTGGCGACGCCGCGCAAGGCCGCTTCCGACACCCTGGTGATCCGCATCTGGCGCGAGATCATGGCCGACAACCTGGCGCGCCAGGGCCCCTATCATCTGGGCGTGTTCGGCGGTCGCGACGCCGCGCGGACGGTCGAACTGACCCGCCTGCGCTTCGGCACGGCCCCGCGCCTGTCGGTCGTGCCTTCCGCCCAGGACGCCCTGGCCATCGCCCGCTCGCCGTGGGGCGTGGCCGTGCTGCCGCTGGCCGCCGAGACGCCCTGGTGGGGCCGCCTGCTGGCCGAACCGAAACTGAAGGTCTTCGCCGCCCTGCCCTGTCTGGCCAGCTGGGGCCCTCAAGCCGCTCTGGCCGTGGCCGAGGTCGAGGTCGAGCCCACCGGCGGCGACCAGACCTTCTGGGTCACCGACTCCGCCAAGAGCCCGGCCGCCATCGTCGAGACCCTGAGCCAGACCGACATCGCCGCCGAACTGATCGCCGAAGCCGGCGGTCTGAAGCTGTTCTCTCTGTCGGGCTTCTTCCAGGCCGACGACCCGAGGCTGGCGCGCGCTCCGGGAGACCTTACGGGCGTCATCGGGGCTGCGCCCGAACAGTTCGACGTGTAAGAGACGCCCGTCCCCAACAGGACGTCCAAGAGCCCGAGTAGTTCGATGACCGCCGCCCCCACCGACCGCTTCGCCGCGCCCCGTCCCGTTCCCAAGCCCGGGATCATGGACATCCATGCCTATGTCGGCGGCAAGTCGAAGGTCGAGGGCATCGCCCATCCGGTGAAGCTGTCCAGCAACGAGAACATCCTGGGCAGCAGCGACAAGGCCAAGCAGGCCTATCGCGACGCCGTCGACCGGATGCACATCTATCCGGACGGCAAGGCCGGCATCCTGCGCGCCGCCGTGGCCGAACGCTTCAAGCTGGAGCCCGAGCGCCTGACCTTCGGCGACGGCAGCGACGAGATCTTCGCCCTGCTGTGCCAAGTCTATCTGGAGCCCGGCGACAACATCGTCCAGGGTGAGCACGGCTTCGCCGCCTACGCCATCGGGGCCCGCGCCTGCCAGGGCGAGGTGCGGATGGCCAAGGAGATCAATCACCGCATCGACGTCGACGAGGTGGTCAAGTGCGTCGACGAGCGCACGCGCCTGGTGTTCATCGCCAATCCCGCCAACCCGACCGGCACCTGGCTGACCGGCGAGGAGATCCGCGCCCTGCACGCGGCCTTGCCGCCATCGGTGATCCTGGTGCTGGACGGCGCCTATTCGGAGTTCTGCAGCGACCCGCGCTTCGAGGACGGCCTGGACCTGGCCCGCACCGTCGAGAACGTGATCGTCACCCGTACCTTCTCGAAGCTGCATGGCCTTGCCGCCCTGCGCGTGGGCTGGGGCTACGCCCCGACGCACATCATCGAGCCGCTGGAGCGCATCCGCCCGCCGTTCAACACCTCGATCCCCGGCCAGGAAGCCGCCGTCGCGGCCCTGTTCGACGACGACTTCCAGGCCCGCTCGCTGGCCCTGGTCGAGCAGTGGCGTCCGTGGATGGCCCAGCAGCTGGGCGGCCTGGGGCTGGAGGTGACGCCGTCGGCGGCCAACTTCGTCCTGGCCACCTTCCCGACCACGCCGGGCAAGACCGCCCGCGAAGCCGAGGCGTTCCTGGCCTCGCGCGGCTACCTGGTCCGCGCCGTGGCCAACTATGGCCTGCCCGACGGCATCCGGATCACCATCGGGCTGGAAGAGCAGAACCGCGCGGTCGTGGATCTCCTCGCCGAGTTCATGGGGCGCTAGATGTCGGCGCCTGGCCTCCTCTATCCCAAGATCACCGTCATCGGCTGCGGCCTGATCGGCGGCTCGGTGATCCGCGCGGCCCGTGAACACGGCGTCGTCGGCGAGGTCACCGTGGCTGACGCCAGCGAGGCCAACCGCGCCCGCGTCGTCGCGCTTGGCATCGCCGAGCATGTCACCGGCGACATCGCCGACGCGGTCAAGGACGCCGACCTGGTGGTCATCGCCACGCCGGTGCTATCGATCCCCGACCTGGCCGCGGTCGTGATCCCGGCCATGAAGGCCGGCGCCACCCTGACCGACGTCGGCTCGACCAAGGGCAATGTCGCCGAGGCGTTCCGCGCCCAGGACCTGTCGAAGATCTACGCCATTCCGGGCCACCCGATCGCCGGCACCGAGCAGTCGGGTCCGGACTCCGGCTTCGCCGAGCTGTTCGAGGGGCGCTGGACGATCCTGACGCCGTTCGACAGCGACGACGAGCACTACGCCAAGGCCGTCGCCCGGCTGTCGGCCTTCTGGCGCGCCTTCGGGGCCCAGGTCGAGCTGATGGACGACAAGCACCACGACCTCGTCCTGGCCGTCGTCAGCCACCTGCCCCACCTGATCGCCTACACGATCGTGGGCAGCGCGGCGGACCTGGAGAACGTCACCGAGAACGAGGTGATCAAGTACTCGGCCTCGGGCTTCCGCGACTTCACCCGCATCGCCGCCAGCGACCCGACCATGTGGCGCGACATCTTCGTGGCCAACAAGGACGCGGTGCTGGAGATGCTGGGCCGCTTCACCGAGGACCTGCAGGCCATGAGCCGCGCGATCCGCTGGGGCGACGCCGACACCCTGCACGCCCATTTCACCCGCACCCGCGCCATCCGCCGGGGCATCGTGGCGGCCGGCCAGGAAAGCGCCCTGCCGAACTTCGGGCGCGATCGCGGCAAGCACTGAACCGGACATGCGTTCCTGGCTTCACGCGGCTTGCCGCTGAAGGGATGGGGAGGCGACGGAGCGGCCGGGCGAACCCGGAGTACCGTGAGTGTTTGTTTGCGTTTCGGCTCGGACGTCCGCTCCGCCAGGCTGTTCTTGGCCGTGAGGATGGGGGGCGTGAGCGTTTTGAGCTCGGGACCCCATAGCCCCCGGACGGGCGCGGACCGAACCGAACGGCTTTTCCGTATCGGTCCCGACGATCCACGATAGGCGGCTTTCGCGATCACCGCCCTGTCGACCCGCTCCCGGCTTTTGCCCCGGGGAACCCGGTCACGGCCGTTCCCGTAGGAGACGACGCGCGCCGCATCTGACCCGGGAACCGAAAGCGGCCCCGCTCAACCTATCCCCGCCGCCGCTTTGGGCCGGATCCAAGCGCCCTCCCCCTGCGACGGGGACAGCGATCAGTATGGGGGCGGTTTTGAACGCGGATCATTCAGCGGCGTCTAGAAGTGAGAAGTGGTTGATTTCGCTGGATTCGACCTCGCGAACGCGGATCATTCGGCCCGCTCAATCCCCGTGAAATCCCCCTCCGAAGCGGGAAGGTTCGCGCGAAACGCGGGAGGCCGGGGAATGACACCGACCTTGATCGCACGGCGTCGTTCGGTGAGCATGCAATCCTTTTCAGGCCCGTCATCGCGCCGCCCAGGCAAACCGAGTCACCGATGTCCGATCAGCCCAACCACGCGCGCGCCGCCTCCCGCTACGCGGCGGACTACATTCTGCGCTGGGTCGAGATCGCCAACGAAGTTCATGGCTCGGACCTGCTGTACGCCCTGGTCTTCACCGCCCTGTGGTCCGGCAACTATTCGCACGTCCGCGACGACGCCGCCTCGGACCCCGAAGACCTCTCGCCGGACCACGAGCCCCGTCCGTTGACGGTGCGCCAGGTCGCCGACTCCCTCGCCCTGCCCTACGAGACCGTCCGTCGTCGTTTCATCGAGCTGCTCGAGAAGGGCGCGATCCAGAGGGTCGGCCGCAGGGGTTTCGTCGTCTCGCGATCGGTCCTGTCCAGTCCCGAAATCGCCCACGGCCAGAAGCGGACGCTCGCCAGCCTCGCTCGCTTCCTCAAGGAGCTGAAGTCGATCGGCGTCAAGGCGACCTGATCGTTCACCCCGGCCTTCCCGTCTCGGACGCCGTCCGGCCCCAAGGCCGGGCGGTTTTCGTGTTGGCCGCCTGCCCAACCCTTCCGCGAGCAATGTTGCCGGAACTTGCGACTCCGCAATTTGTCGGACATATAATATCTACGTTGTGAGATTTGATCCCGAAATATGGGACCTTCGCAACAAGGAGAGCTGAACCGGGAAAACCGGGAGCCTCGGGTTGGAAACATCGAGGGCGCGGCGGGGCCGGCCCTGTCAGGAGGGTCGCATGTCGTCGTCCAAGCACGGCTGGAATTCGGGTTGCTCGCTGCTGGCCCTGGCGTTTGTCGGGGCGATGGCCGCCACCGACGCACGGGCGCAAGCCCAGGCCGGGGCCGCGCCGGACAATACGGTCGAGGAAGTGGTCGTCACCGGCTTCCGCGAGAGCCTGAAGAGCGCCTTGAACATCAAGCGCCAGTCCTCGGGCGTGGTCGACGCCATCAAGGCCGAGGACATCGCCGACTTCCCGGACGCCAACCTGGCCGAGTCGATCCAGCGCGTGCCGGGCGTCTCGATCACCCGCGTCGCCGGCGAAGGCCGCACGATCACCGTGCGCGGCCTGCCGCCCGCCTTCACCCGCGTCCGCATCAATGGCATGGAAGCCCAGTCGACCAGCGGCGCCACCACCAGCGACCGCGGCGCCAACCTGGGTCGGGGCTTCGACTTCAACACCTTCGCCTCCGAGCTGTTCAGCGGCATCACGGTGCGCAAGACCGCCCAGGCCGAGGTGATCGAGGGCTCGCTGGGCGCGACCGTCGACCTGGAGACCGCCCGCCCGCTGGACCAGAAGGGCCTGACCTTCGTGCTGGGCGCCTCGGCCGGCTACAACGACCTTTCCAAGCACTCGGACCCCAAGGCCACTGTGGTGCTGGGCAACCGCTGGGACACGCCCTTTGGCGAGTTCGGAGCCCAGGCCTCGCTGGCCTGGAGCAAGCGCAAGTTCCTCGAGGACCAGTGGGGCTCGGGCGGCTGGAACCCGGCCACCGTCGATGGCGGCTTCTGTACGCCGGTCGGCCGTCCGGTGCAGAACCCCGTCGACAACGCCGCCAACGGCACCAACGCCCTGAACTGCGCCACGGGCGTGGCCCGGCCGGCCGCCAACGACACGGTCTTCGACCTGGCCAACCGCTCGACGGTGTTCTTCCCGCGCCTGCCGCGCTACGGCCGCTTCCATCATAATCAGGAGCGCACCGGCGCGACCCTGGCCCTGCAATGGAAGCCGACCTCGCGCACCTCGCTCAGCTTCGACGCCCTCTATTCGAACTACGACGTCAAGCGCGAGGAGAACTGGCTGGAGGGCTTCTCGTTCGCCCGCGCCATCAGCCAGAACGGCAAGCCGCAGACCGCCGTGCGCGAGCTGATCCTGCGCAACGCCGGGACCAGCCATACCGCCGGGACCAACTTCGGCCAGACCGTCTACGACGTCGACTTCGCCCGCTTCGACGGCGTCGACGTGCGCTCCGACACCCAGCACGACGAGTTCCAGAACGTCTTCCAGCAATACACCCTGGCGGGCACGCACGAGCTGACCGACAGGATCACGGTCAAGGGCCTGATCGGCTACTCGAAGTCGGACTACGACCAGCCGATGACGACGACGATCATGTTCCAGCGGCCCAACACCAGCATGACGATCGACTTCCGCAAGAACCGCGACCAGCCGACCATCACCCACGGCTTCGACGTCACCGACGCCAGCCTCTACAGCTTCGCCGCCCCCAACGCCGAGGTGCGGCTGTCGCAGATCTTCACGACCAACATCTACAAGACCGTCGACCTGAACCTGGCCTGGGCCGTCGACGACGCCCTGACCATCAAGGTCGGCGGCCACTATGACGAGTTCTCGTTCGACACCTCGGCCTTCCAGCGGCCGAACAACTTCCTGGTGCCCAGCTTCACCTCGGCGGAGCTCAAGAACCTCACCAAGGTGGTCAGCGGCTTCGGCGGCCATGGCCTGGACGCGGGTGTGTTTCCGACCAGCTGGGCGACGATCGACTACGACAAGTTCGTCGCCAACCAGAACCTGTACAGCCAGACCGGCCTCTACAACCTGGCCCCCAACTACGGCGGCATCCGGCGCGTGGACGAGAAGGTCAGCTCGGCCTACCTGCAGGCCGATCTGCGGACCGAGATCGCCGGCCTGCCCGTGCGCGGCGACGTCGGCTTCCGCTTCGCCAGGACCGAGCTGGAGTCGCGCGGCTATCAGATCGGCCTGACGCCCCAGCAGGTGACGGCCGATCACAGCTATCACGACGTTCTGCCGTCGCTGAACGTGTCGGTGGACGTCATGCCCGACCTGGTTCTGCGCTTCTCGGGCGCCAAGACGGTGTCGCGGCCCGACCTGGGCTTCCTGACCCCCGGCGGCAGCCTGAATCTGACCGGCACCCCGTCTATCACCTCGGGCAACCCGACCCTGGACCCGATCCGGGCCTGGACCGCCGACCTGGGCGCGGAGTGGTACTTCGCCCCCGGCGCGATCCTGGGCGTCGGCCTCTTCTACAAGGACATCGAGACCTACGTTCAGAACCAGTCCCAGCAGCTGACCTTCCGCCAGACCGGCCTGCCGATGGCGCTGCTGGGCTCGTCCGGTGTCGATCCCGACAACACCCCGATCACCGTCACTCGGCCGCTGAACACCCCAGGCGGGCCCCTGAAGGGCTTCGAGATCAACTATCAGCAGAGCTTCAGCTTCCTGCCGGGCTTCCTGCGCCATACCGGCGCGCTGGTGAACTACACCTATGTCGACAGCCAGATCGACTACTTCCTGGCCGCCGGCGGCATGACCACCAACGACCTGATCGGCCTGTCGAAGAACGCCTACAACGCCACCCTCTACTACGAGGACAGCAAGTTCAGCGCCCGCGTATCGGCCTCGTACCGCGACAAGTCGATCGTCGCCCTGCCGGCCAACAACCCGCTGCAGGACCTGGAGGGCTACTCGCCCAACCTGACCTTCGACATGGCCGCCTCGTACCAGATCAACGACCACTTCAAGCTGTCGCTGGAAGGCCTGAACATCTTCGACCGCTTCAACCGGCAGTACATCGACTCCGACCGGGACAGCACCTTCGTCTACACCCACACCGGGCGGCAGTTTAACCTAGGCCTGCAGTACAAGTTCTAGGCTGCACCTGGCGGGCGCGCTTCGGCGCGCCCGTCCTTTCCCGCCCTATTCGCGAAATAAGTCCGCAACATTCGAAGCTCATTCCAACGGCCCAGGGACATCACCCTGGAAGGAAACACCCTCTATGCGCCGCACGCTCATCGTCGCGCTCGCTTCGCTCACCACGGTCGCCGCCGGCGCGGCCTTCGCGCAGGAAGCCCCCCCTCCGGGTCCGCCGCGCCAGATGCCCAACCCGGAAGACATCTTCAAGCGCTGGGACACCAACAGCGACGGCGCCGTCGACAAGGCCGAGTGGGACGCCACGGGCCGCCCGGCCGATCGCTTCGCGATGCTAGACGCCAACAAGGACGGCAAGGTCACCCTCGACGAGATGAAGGCCGCCTTCGAGAAGATGCGCCAGCGCCGCGCCCAGCAAGGCGATGGCCCGCCTCCCGGTCCGCCGCCGGAAGGCCCGCCGCCGCAGAACTGAGCCGCTTCCGCGCGCTTTTTCGAACGCCGCCCGATCGTCTCGGGCGGCGTTTTCGTTTGCCCGAGGAGGGTGGCGACAAAGGCCGTGACAACGCTGTCGGCCGTCCGCTAGCTTCGGCCCGCGAGGCGCGCGTCGATGCCTTCACGGAGGAAACGTAGATGACCCGCCTGGCCGCCCTGTCGTTCATCGCGCTGCTGGCCGTCACCGGCGGCGCGCGCGCCGATGAAGCTCCTAGTCTCATCCGCCTGAACCAGACGGGCCTCGAAGCCGGCGGCCCCAAGCGCGCCATCCTGGCCGATCCCTCCAGGACGCCGCTGGACTGGACCCTGCTGGACGCCTCGGGCGCCCTGGCCGTCCAGGGCAAGACAAAGGTGTTCGGCGACGACTCCGCCTCGGGCGAGCACGTCCACCAGATCGACTTCTCGACCTTCCACAAGGCCGGTGACGGCTATCGCCTGAAGGTCGGCGCGGTCGAGAGCCGCCCGTTCGCCTTGCGCGCCAAGCCGGACGGCAGGCTGACCCGCGCGGCCCTGTCGTTCTTCTACCAGCAGCGCGCCAGCGTCCCGATCCTGGCCCGCTACGTCGAGCGCCCGGACCTGGCCCGCCGCGCCGGCCACGCGCCGGACAAGGCGACCTGCTTCGACCTCGCCGACGAGCGCGGCCAGGTATGGCCGGGCTGCGACTACACTCTGGACGCCAGCGGCGGCTGGTACGACGCCGGCGACCAGGGCAAGTACGTGGTCAACGGCGGCATCTCGGTCTGGACCCTGATCAACGCCTGGGAGCGGGCGGCCGTGCTCAAGCGCCCCCGCGCGCTGAAAGCCCTGGGCGACGGCGGGCTGGCCATTCCCGAAAACGCCAACCGCGTCCCCGACATCCTCGACGAGGCTCGCTTCGAGCTGACCTTCCTGCTGGCCATGCAGGTCCCCGACGGCAAGACCCTGCAGGTCCCGGTCGGCAGGCAGGCGCCGGTCGACGGCCGGTTGGCGCTGACCGCCATCGACGCCTCGGGCATGGCGCACCAGAAGATCGCCGACCGCTACTGGACCGCCGTGCCGACCGCGCCGGCCGACGACAAGCAGACGCGCTATCTCTACTACCCGACCACGGCCGCGACCCTGAACCTGGCCGCCGTGGCCGCCCAGGCGGCGCGGATCTGGAAAAGATCGATCCGGCCTTCTCGGCCCGGTGCCTGGACGCCGCCCGCCGCGCCTTCGCGGCCGCCCAGCGCAATCCCGAGATCTACCAGCTGGGCGCGTTCACCGGCAGCGGCGGCTATGGCGACGGCGACCTGACGGACGAGGCCTACTGGGCCGCGGCCGAGCTCTACGCCACGACCGGCGAGGCCGAGTACGAGAAGGCCCTGCGCGCCTCGCCGCTGTTCCTGGCCGCGCCTTCGGCGGGCCAGCGCCCGACCGGCGACCTCAGCTGGGGCTCGGTCGGCGCCCTGGGCACGATCACCCTGGCCCTCGCGCCCAATGGCCTGAAGTCCGCCGAGATCGCCCAGGCCCGCGCCAACCTGGTCGCCAGCGCCGGCGGCTATCTCTCCGAGGACCTCGGCCAGGGCTACGCCCTGCCCTACGCCACGCCGGGCTATCCCTGGGGTTCGAACAGCGCGGTGCTGAACCGCGCCGTGGTGTTGGGTCTGGCCTATGACTTCACGGGCGAGGTCGCCTATCGCTACGGCGCGGTCGACGCCATGGACTACGTGCTGGGCCGCAACCCGATGGACCGCTCGTACGTTAGCGGCTTCGGTTCGCGGCCGATGCACAATCCGCACCACCGCTTCTGGGCCCATCAGGCCGATCCGGCCTATCCCGCCCCGCCGGCGGGCGTGGTGTCGGGCGGCCCCAACTCGACCAGCATGGGCGATCCGGTCGCCGAGACCATGAAGGGCCAGTGCAAGCCGCAGACCTGCTGGACCGACGACTACCGCGCCTTCACCCAGAACGAGGTGGCGATCAACTGGAACGCCCCGCTGGCCTGGGCCTCGGCGTTCCTGGACGACACGGCGCGCTAGAGCCCGTTGACGCGCTCTAGAGCTGGACGAACGCCCGCGCGACGGTCGCCTGCGCGCAGCCCGGCGACGAGGGCGTGGGCGGCGCGTGCTGCTTGGTCGAGGGAAAGCCGCGTCCGCGAATGATCTGGACCTGGGGCCGGCAGTGTCCGTCGGCCATACGCTGCATGCGCGTCTTGCGGATCTCGAAGCCGTTCGGCTCGGCGCCTCGCACCCAGGCATAGGCGCCGACACCCCCGACCCCGCCGACCGCGATCGCCAGCACCGCGCCGGCCGCCACCCAGGCGGGGCCTTGCAGCCAGCGCAGGGTCGGCGGCAAGCGGCCCGGCGGCTCCTCGAAGATCCAGCGATAGCCCAGCTCCGGCACCGTCTCGATGAAGCGCGGCGCCCGCGCATCGTCACCCAGCGCGCGCCGCAGGTCGGCAACGGCCTGGCTCAGCGTCTCGTCCGCCCCGCGCACACCGGTCCACAACGTCTCGATCAGATAGTCGCGCGAGGCGGTCAGGCCGGGCCGCTCCGTCAAGGTCAGCAGCAGGTCGAAGGTGCGCGGCTCCAGGTGGCTGGCGCCGATCGGGGCCCGCACGCGGCGGCTCTCGACATCGATCGAGACATCGCCGAACGCCAAACGCGACGGGCTAGAGGGTTCCGTCCTAACTTCCACGCGACGATCGACTCCCATCCGTCTCGGCGCGCATGGAGCGGTTATTGTGCGGCGCAATTAGGTCCGAACGTCGCCGTGGGGACCGGTGACCTCACGCGGCCATGAACAGCCGCTTGAGTACGCGCGCGAGGCGGGCTAAACGGGGCGTCCCTTTGGCGGGCGTAGTTCAGAGGTAGAACGCAAGCTTCCCAAGCTTGATGTCGGGGGTTCGATTCCCCCCGCCCGCTCCAAGGTCTTTCCCTTCCATCGACGCCGCTTGATTGACGCTTGTCGCCTTCGAGCGCACGATCGCCTCAAACAGACGTTTGGGGAGAAGCGCCATGGCCGACGGCGAGGATCATCCGCGCGCCAAATTTCATGCGATGACCGACGGCACGCCCGAGGACTGGGGGATCATCGCCGGGGCGTCGGTCGAGTTCGGGCGCGAGCTACCCACCCGCCTGATCGCCCACCTGAACCTCTTGAAAGGCGACTGCGGCGGCTTCGCCATCGATCGGCTAGAGCACAGCCTGCAGACCGCCACCCGCGCCCACCAGGCCGGCGAGGACGAGGAATATGTCGTCTGCGCCCTGCTGCACGACATCGGCGACATCCTGGGGCCGCGCAATCACGCCGACATCGCCGCGGCGATCCTGCAGCCCTTCGTGTCCGAGCGGAACCACTGGATGGTGGCTCACCACGCGATCTTCCAGGGCTATTACTTCTTCCACCACCTGGGCCTGGACCGCGACATGCGCGACCAGTTCCGGGGCCATCCGGACTTCGAACACACGGCCAAGTTCTGCCACGTGTACGACCAGGAGGCCTTCGACCCGAACTTCAAGTCGATGCCCCTGGAGGCGTTCGAACCGATGCTGCAGCGGGTGATGAGCGTTCCCAAGCGCTCTATCTATCTTCGGGCGGCGGCGGAGTAGGCTTACGCCTACTCCACCCGTTCGGCCTTGATCCCCAGCTTGGCCAGCTGGGCCTGGACGCTGTCGGGGCCGACCAGGTGGCCCGAGCCGACGGCGACGAAGCTGACGCCCGAACCGGCCAGCTTGGTCTTCAACTGGCGCGCCCAGTCCTCGTTGCGCTTGACGATCAGGAGGTCGTAGAGCTCGGGATAGTCGCCCTTCATCTCCGAGATAAACTCGGCCTCAAGCTCCCGCACGTCGCCGGCGGCCCAGGCGGCGACCATCTTGTCGATCTTGCCCACGCCCTCGTCGACATCGTCCAGCGTCGCGCGCAGGAAGTCGGCCTCGGTCTTGACCGGCAGGTCGGCGAAGAAGCGGATCTGCTGCTCGGGCGTCTCGAAGGCGTTCTCGGGCTTGCCGGCGGCCTTGACCTCCTTGGCCAGCACCTGCTCGACGCCGCTCTTGGGGTCGTAGCCGGCCTTGATCACCGGCAGCATCGACAGCGACACGGCGGCCAGCCACGGGCGCATCATGTTCAAGGCCTGGGGCGGCACCCCGCCGGCCTGGGCCAGTTCGCTGGCGTGCTTGAACGTCTCGGCCGGGATCTTGCCCGACAGCGGATTGGAGGGATCCAGGCCATACTTCAGCACCAGGGGCTGCATCACCGCCGGATCGTCGGCGCCGACGATCTCCAGGGTCAGGTCGCCGCTGGTGGTCAGCGCCTTGTCGATCTTGGCCGAGCGCCATTGGGTGTCGGGCTTGAGGACGTGGATCGTACCGAACAGATAGATCGTCGAGTCGTGGTCCTTGATGGCCCACAGCGCGGGTTCGGCCAGGGCGGAGCCGGCGAAACCCAGGGCCAGGACCGAAGCCAGACCAGCCGCCGCGCGGCGCAATTGACGAAGCATGTAACCCCCGAAGGACTGTGGATCGAGACTTGGAACGGCCGGCGCGTGGGCGCAAGGCCGGCGTCAGTTCAGGAAGGCGGCGACCGCCTCGGCGAAGGCCTGGGGCTGGTCCAGCATGATGAAGTGGCGCGCGTCGTCGATCCGCTTCAGGGTCACGCCCGGCAGGGCCGCGTAGGCGTCGGCATAGGTCTTGTCGATCGCCGCGACCGGCGCGCCCATGGCCGGATCATAGGGATAGAGAAGCGTCACCGGCGTCTTGATCGCCGCCAGTTCGCCCCGCGCGTCGGTGGTCAGGAGGTCGTACATCGCGCGGCCGACCACCGACTGCGACGAGGCCTTCGACCAGTCGAGGACCCCCTTCTGGCCCTCGGGCGACTTGGAAAAGCGCGGCGCTGTCATGGCCTGCTGGCCGGCGAAGGCCTCGGGGCTCATGGCGATGACGCCGTCGCGCATGGCTGCGGCCTGCGGCTTGACGGTCTCGACCGTGGCGGCCGGCGAGAACATCACCGCGAAGAACGGCAGGCTGTCGACGATCATCAGCCGGCCGACATCCTCGGGATGACGCCGGGCCAGCAGCAGGCCGGTGAACCCGCCCATCGAGTGGCCGATCACGGCCGGCGACTTCAGGTGGTTGGCCTTGATGTAGTCGTCGACCGCCTCGACCAGCGGCTCGACCACCGGTCCCTCGGCATTGCCGGCCACCGGCGCGCCGGCGAAGCCCGCCACCTGGACCACGTGGACGCGGTGGGTGGCCGACAGCTGCTGGACGGTGGCGTCCCAGACCGCGCCGGACGAAGCCAGGCCCGGGATCAGCACCACGTCGGGGCCCTTGCCCGAGACGGTGACGGAGATCCGGTCGTCAGGCCCCATGGGCGCTGCATGGGCGTGATGCCCCCCGAACACGCCGGTCGCGGCCAGGATGGCCATGGCGATGACGAACAGGTGGAAGCGTTTGCGCATGAGATGTCCCCTCGGACGAAGGCGTGCTGAAGGCTTCGACACCGGCGGGCGTCGAGCGACGGATGGTCGGTCGGTGGAAGGCGAGGCTCTACCTACGCCTCGTCCTGGAAGATCGCTTCGATCGGCTGCTCGAACAGCCGGGCGATCTTGAAGGCCAGCGGCAGGCTAGGATCGTACTTGCCCGTCTCCAGAGCGTTGATGGTCTGGCGGGAAACCTGCAGCGCCTCGGCCAGGTCCGCCTGGCTCCAGTCGCGCTCGGCGCGCAGGACCTTGAGGCGGTTCTTCATTGGTAGCGCCTGCGGATGAGAGGCTGACTGACGCCCCAGCACAGGCAGAACAAGGGAAAGACCAGGAAGAGCGGCGGCGCTGGAATGACCCGGGCGTTGCTGAGGAAGCCCCAAACGGTGGTGACGGCAAGCACCGCGCCGAGCCCCCAGAGCATCGCCTCGACGTGAACCGCGCGCGCGAACTCGTCGGGCTCCTCCTTGAGATAGAGCCCCATCGTCACCAGTACCGCCAGGATCGGGATCGCCGGCGCGGCGGCCACGAGCCAAAGCAAAGGACCCGACATCTTGACGTCTTCAAGCAGGGACAGGGAGCCCATCAGAACCAGGAAATAGGCGATCATCGCCACAGCCATACGGCGACGATAACGCTTCATCACCGGTCCCAGCTCGCACGTCTTCAGACGCGAAGAGCCGACAAACACATAGGACATATAGACCAAGGCCCAGATCAGCATGGCGACCGTCAACGCCTGATGCTGCAGCACATGGGAAAAGGCCAGCCAGAACGGGATGATCGACAAGCCAGCCGCACCGGCGAAGAACAGCGCCCACCGGACCCAGGTCGGCTTCACATCATCGGTCATGACAAGCACCCCTATCGAATTGACAAGCAAACTTGTCACACATGGGCAGAACGTGTCAAGCTAGGTTGTCATTTAGTCGCGACCACACGACTAAATGACAGGTCTATTTGATGTTCTCGCAGGCGCGCCTAGGCGGCCTCGCGACCCAGGAATGGATCCGCGGACAGGGCGTCGCGGGTCAGGCCGCGCCAGTGGACGGCCTCCAGGCGCTTGAGGGCGCGGCCCAGCATGCCGGGACGCGGGCGGCTGACCACTTCCCAGCCGTAGCGCGAGAAACGGTCGCCGAAGTCGGACCAGCGGATCACCCGTCCCGCCGCGTCCTGGCGCCAGACGGCCTTGTCACAGCCGGGAATACGCGCGCACCGCTCCCAGGCCTCGACGCGGCCTTGCAGGATCAGGAACGGGTCATGTGCGATGCGGGCCAACAGGGCCTCCATGGACTTTCCGCCGTCCTCGGCGCCGGGCGAGACTGAGTCGCGCCCCACGAGGACAGGGACTAGAATTTGTGTAACAGCACGGACTGTCCACCAGATCTGGTGCGGCGCGTTGCCGCGCGACAGGCGCCGCGACAGGTCACTGGATCCTCCGGACGGCGTAGCCACGGGCCTTCATCAAGGCCGGCAAGCCTTCGTCGCCGGCCATGTGAAGCGCGCCGACGATCACCAGGTCGGTCCCCTTGCCTTGCCGCATCTCGGCGTCCAGGCGATCGGCCCAGGCCAGATTCCGCCGGCGCAGCAGGGCGTCGTAGAGCGCGGGACGGTCTGTGCGCATGCGATCGGCCAGACGGGCGCCCAGCCGCCCCGTGTCGCCCTTCAGCCAGGCCCGCTCCAGGGCGACGCCGTCGCGGGGCGGCGACAACTGCTCGCGAGCGACATCGTCCAGATAGTCCAGTTCGGCCTGCTCCGGCAGGTCGGCGAAGATGCGCAGCTGCTGCTCGAAAGTCTCGAAGGTCTCGATCGGCTTTTCCGCCGTGCGGGCGCGCCGGGTGGTGGCCGCGTCGACGCCGCTGGCGACCTCGCCGCCCTCGCGGGCCATCGGCGCGACCGACAGCATCATCGCCGCCGCCCAGGGCCGCAGGCGCTCGACGCGCTCCAGCGGCACGCCGTCGCGGTCCAGCACCGGGCGCAGAGTGGCCAGGCCGGTCGGGGAAAGCTTCTGGGTCAGGGAACGGTCGGGATCGACGCCATAGCGGTCGACCAACCCCTTCACCTGGTCCGGCGGCAGGTCGGCGCGGGTCTCGAACCACACCCGGCCGGCGGCGGCGTAGGCGCGATCGAAGGCCCGGGTGCGCCAGCGGACGTCGGGGCGCAGCACATGCATCGAGCCGAACAGATAGACGACGGAGTCCTTGTCGCGGACTTCCCACAAGGCCGGGGCGGCGCTGGCCGCGCCGGCGCCCGCCATCCACACGAGACCCGCCGCGATCGCCCCGCGCGACAGGCGCCTCACCACGCCACGAAACATCTCTTCAAGGCCCGACCGAAACGAGGCCTAGAGCTAAGCGCGAGTCCGCCCAATCGTCAGTGAACGACGACCGCGACCTAACGCCTCAGCGCCGCCCTGCTCAACGCCAGGGCTTGAAGTGCTTGGAAAGCTTCAATCCTTGGCGCTGGTAGTGCGACCCGCCCTCGCCATACAGCCGCACCGGCCGCGAGGTCAGGGGCTCGTAGACCAGCCGCGCCACGGTCTGGCCGTCCTCCAGCAGGAACGGCGTCTCGTGGCTGCGTACCTCCAAGACGCCCTTGGAGCCGACCGCCGCCGCTTCCTCGGTGCCGAAGCCTGGGTCGAAGAAGCCGGCATAGTGAACGCGGAACTCGCCGACCGACGGATCGATCGGGGTCATTTCGGCGGCTTCCAGCACCGGAATCTCGATGTCGTCCTTGGAGGCCAGGATGTAGAACTCGCCCGGGTCCAGCAGCAGCTCGCCGTGGCGCGCCTCCAGCGGCTCCCAGTAGTCGCGCGGGTCGTGGCCGTCCTCGTGGTCCAGGTCGACGACGCCGGCGTGGCGGCGACCGCGGAAGCCGACGACGCCGTTGTCGGACAGCAGGTCGACGCCGACGCTGCGGGTGGCCAGCTTGGCCGGCTCGCCGCGCTTGAGGCGCAGCTGGTTCAGGCGCGTGCCGGCGCGGACCAGCACCGAGAAGGTCTGCGGCGCGATCTCGATGTACAGCGGCCCCGTATAGCCGGCGTCGACGTCGTCGAAGGCGCGGCTATGGTCGGTCAGCAGGCGGACGAAGACGTCCACCCGGCCGGTCGAGCTCTTGGGATTGCCGCGCGCCGACACCGTCATCGGCAAGGCCAGGCGCTCCTGGATCTCGGCGATGTAGACGCAACCCTTCTCCAGCACCGCGCCCTTGGTCAGATCCAGCTCGTGCATGGCCACGTCGCGCAGGCGCTCGGGCACCTTGCGATGCAGGCCCGGCAGGAACGAAGCGCGGATGCGCCAGGCGCGCGCGCCCAGCCGCAGGTCCAGGCTGGCGGGCTGCACCTGGTCGACGTCGAACGGCGTGGCCGAGGTGATCGCCTCCTGGACGATCAGGTCTTCGATGTTCTGGCAGGGCAGAATCCCTGCGGCGTGGGCGTCGGTCATCGGCGCGACACTCGCGAAACCGGACCATAAAGGCAAGGCGGCAGGTCAATTCGCTCGCCCGTGACAATGTGATTTTCGCCCGTGACAATTCTCCCCTCACGGATGGGGCGTTCGCGCTTGACCAGGACCCCCTCGCCGCTCCTTATGCCGGCGGTTTTAAGCGTGAGGAAGGATAGGCCCGTGGCCGAGGATCCGAAGGACTGGGACGTCGCGACGAAGCTCATTCGTGGAGGCATCGCGCGCTCGCAGTTTATGGAAACCGCCGAGGCGCTCTATCTGACGCAAGGCTTCACCTACGACAGCGCCGAAGGGGCCGACCGCCGCTTCTCGGGCGAGGATCCCGGCTTCGTCTATTCGCGGTTCAACAACCCGACCGTGAAGATGTTCGAGGACCGCCTCGCCCTGCTCGAGGGCGCCGAGGTCTGCCGCGCCCAGGCCACCGGCATGGCCTCGATCCATGCCGCCCTGATGGGCCTGGTCCGCGCCGGCGACCATGTGGTGGCCGGCCGCGCCCTGTTCGGCTCGTGCCGCTGGATCGTCAGCGAGTGGCTGCCGCGCTTCGGCGTCGAGACCACGTTTGTCGACGCCACCGACATCCGGGAATGGGAAGCGGCCATCCGTCCCAACACCAAGGCGGTGCTGATCGAGACGCCCTCGAACCCGGTGCTGGAGATCACCGACATCCGCGCGGTGTCGGAACTGGCCCACGCGGTCGGGGCCAAGGTCATCGTCGACAACGTCTTCGCCACCCCGATCTTCCAGAAGCCGCTGGAACTGGGCGCGGACGTGGTCGTCTATTCGGCCACCAAGCACATCGACGGCCAGGGCCGCGTGCTGGGCGGGGCCATCCTGACCAGCGAGGCGATTAACGAGGAATTCTATCGCGACAGCCTGCGCCACACCGGCCCGTCGCTGTCGCCGTTCAACGCCTGGGTGATGCTGAAGGGCCTCGAGACCCTGGATCTGCGCGTGCGCCGCCAGACCGACAGCGCCTTCGCCCTGGCCAACACCATGGCCGAGCACAAGAAGGTGCAGAAGGTCCTCTACCCGTTCCGTTCGGACCATCCGGGCCACAACGTCGCCAAGTCGCAGATGAGCGGCGGCGGCACCGTGATCGCCCTGGACCTGGGCACGCGCGAGGCGGCCTTCAAGTTCCTGAACGCGCTGGAGATCGTCGACATCTCCAACAATCTGGGCGACGCCAAGTCGATGGCCACCCACCCGCCGACCACCACCCATCGCTCGGTGCCCGAAGAGCAGCGCCCGCTGCTGGGCGTGACCGAGGGCGGCGTGCGCCTGTCGGTCGGCCTGGAAAGCGTCGAAGACCTCAAGAGGGATGTGATCCGTGCGCTCGATCAGGCGTGAGACCTCGCCCTCGCTGCAACGGATGCGCCGGCGCCGCGGCCAGGACGGCGCGGCATACGAGGCGCGCACCCGCGATATCGTCGTGCGCGTCTTCCCCGCCTATGCGACCGAGGAGTCCTCGCCCGAGCAGGGTCTCTATCTGTGGTCCTACACGGTCGAGATCGAGAACCATGGCGTCGAGACGGTGACCCTGATCTCGCGTCGCTGGACGATCGTCGACGGCCTCAATCGCGTGAACGACGTGGAAGGCAGCGGCGTGGTCGGCGAGCAGCCGGAACTCAAGCCGCGCGAGGCGTTCCGCTATGTCTCCAACTGCCCCCTGCCCACGCCCTCGGGGGTGATGAAGGGCAGCTATTCGATGGTGACCGAAGAGGGGGAAGTCTTCGACGTCGAGATTCCGGAGTTCTCCCTGCACCTGCCGGGCGCGATGCTGAAGCTGAATTGATACCCGCCATGCGTGTTAGTGCTCAAATTTCATCATAGGTTGCAAATCGAGCCAACTTCGCGACTAATGCTCTGGCTTGGGAAGCAGGCGCGCGAAACGGCCGGCATCGGGGCCATCAATCCGCCGTTCGCGTTCGCCGCATGGTCACGGGAGCGAAACCGATGGCGACCTACACGATCCGCATCCGCACCCCGCTTCAGCTTGAGATGAGTTGCGCGGCCGACGGCCACCGCGCGCCCGACCATCTCATCCAGGGCGCGAACGGCGCCTTCGGCGTCACCGAAAGCTGATTTCAACGCCCGCCAGGCGCTGCCAAGGCGGACCGTCGGACCGGGCGCGCTGGCGGTGCTCCGATCGCGCAGACATCCGCGCGCGCCACGTCCGCGCGAGCGCGCCCGGCGATCCAGCCTTGAGGTCAGCCATCGGATGGGCGCTGCCCAGTACGGCCCCGCCCTTTGAGTGGACCGGGTGAATGGAGTCCAGGGGGGAACGGCTGAGCCGCGCCATCAAGGGACGCGGCATCTCCAAGATGATGGCCTTGGCGCTGGATCTCGACGTGCACGAGAGCGCCATCAGCCGCTGGCGCAAGGACGGCCCTATGTCGCTGGAGAACGCCGCGCGCATCTCTCAGGTGCTGGACATCTCGTTGGACTGGCTGGTCCTGGGCAGGGGCGAGATGGACGCCCATTCGGCCGAAAGCCTGGCCTCGGAAGAGTTCGAGCTCGTCCAGATCGCCCGCAAGCTGAGGCGTAACACGCTGCGACGCCTGCTGGCCCTACTGGACGACATGACCCAGCCGCCTTGAGCCCAGCGCAACACGGACCGGGTCGGCTTGAGCGCCCCTCAAGTTGCTTAATCTATAAATACAACCAAGATTAGAACATTATTAACCATCGGAGAGACCACGGGTTTTCAGGCCAACGACCGACGATCAGGCGGTCTCTCTCGATACCCGCGACACCTCACAGGGAGAGAGCAAATGGCTACCTACACCATCCGGATCTACAACCAGTCCCTCGTCGACAAGTCCTACGTCGTCTTCATGCAAGCGCCGATCGTGACCTCGAACGGCGGCACGACTCCGATCTTCACCAACGCCTGGGCCACCTTCGAGAACATCACCAACGGCGGCTGGGATCAGGTGGTCTACAATCAGACCACCTACGCCTACTGGTCGCAGCCGCCGGAGTCCCTGAGCCCCGGCGTGACCATCGACTCCGGCGGCGTCATGCCGGTCAACACTGCCACCAACGACACCGTGACCTTCACCAACACCGGCGTGACCGGCTTCAACAGCCTGACCAGCCCCGGCCAGGCCCAGAACGGCTCGTTCCAGATCGTCGGCGGCAGCGACTTCTCGCCGCTGAACAACTACGTCTTCGGCCTCGCCAGCGACAACGGCGGCGCCATTCCGTCGCCGGTCGCCAGCTTCTCGGCCACGCCGAACGAAACCTACAACGTCACGCCCGTGGTGCAGTTCTACGTCGCCGACGGCGCCTACACGGCCGGTCAGGTGATCGACGTGACCGCGGTTTCGACCCAGAACAAGCTGATCAACTTCACCGGCACCCCCTACACCAACGCCACGGTGGTCCAGGGCGCGAACGGGCTGTTCACGGTCGACTACGACTGATCCGAACGTCGTCGCGGTCACCGCCGCGATCGCGACGCCGGGCGCGGTCGCCCGCCCCACCACGGGCGGCCGCGCCATCCCTTTCCCAAGTTATCGAAAACGGGAGAACGCCATGTCCAGCGTGCTCAGCTTCACCACGCCCGCCGCCACACTCACCCCCGTCCTGGCCAGCGGGAATTTCACCGCCCAGTTCAACGCGACCGCGACCTTCGAGCCCGACACGCCAGGGGGAAGCTGCGCCGACCTCTTCTACCGGCAGTACCTGTTCGGGACCTACACCGTCGATGGCCTGGCCACTACTCACTATCTATGCCGGGCGACGAACGTCGTGATCAGCCCGTCGGTCCCTCGTGAGGATGGTTGCCCGCCGGTCGGGAGCAACTGCACCGGCGCGAGCGCCTACGGCTATCGCCAGTGCAACATGACCAACCAGTACTACAGCAACCCCGACCAGGCGACCGGCGCGAACTTCTGGATGTCCGACACGCCGGGCTTCTACAATGTTCAGCCCGGGCACACCTATGGGCTCAACTTGAACTTCAATGGCCAGATCCAGAATGCCGGGGGCGTCGTCACTCAGGCCAACTGGCAAGTCCTCGGCAGCGCCACGACGCCCGCGACGACGACAGCGCCCCTGACCGCCGGTAGTTGCAGCCACAACGAGACGCCGGTGGGCCTCAGCGTGGCCGATCACCCGGAAGGCGGACGAGTGGCCATCCTGAGCGTCGCTCGCGACGCGGGGGCTCCCGCGATGAACGCGGCCGCCGTCGACCTTCGCCTATGGGACAGGTTCGGGCGCGAGATCCAGACGGGGCCGGCGGTCGCGCATGAGATCGGCAACGCGCGCGCCGCCACCGCGCATCTGGTCTATCCGTTGCCGGCGGACGCCCAGCCCGTCAAAGGCCTGGTGGCGATGGATGGCGTTCCCTGGGGGGAACTGCCGGCGCTCTTCGTCTAGGCGCCGAGGCAGGAACCAGCCTCCCGCGACTGGGAGGCTGGTGTCCGCGCGTCAGGAGTCGGCCACTTCCGGCGCGTCCAGCTTGTAGACCCGCGAGCAGTACTCGCACGTCACGTGGATCTTGCCGTCGGGCTCGACCATGTCGGCCACTTCCTCGGCCGAGAACGAGTCCAGCACCACGCCGATCCGCTCTTCCGAGCAGCGGCAGAAGGCGCGCAGCGGCTTTTCGTCCAGCAAGCGCACGCCGTCCTCGTTGAACAGGCGCCACAGCAGGGTCGCGGTCGGGACCGTCGGGTCGATCAGCTCGTCCTCGCCGGTCGTCTCGAACAGGGCCTGCACATGGGTCCAGGCGTCCTGGGTGTCGCCGCGCGCCTGGTCGCCCGCGATGACCTGGATCAGGATACCGCCGGCCCGCCACTTGGGCCCCTCGCCCGTATCAACCTGACCGACGGCCAGGCGCACGCGGGTCGGGGTCTGTTCCGACTGCTGGAAATACTGCTCGGCGCACAGGGCCAGGGTCTCGCCCTCGATCGGCGTCACGCCCTGGTAGCGGTCCATGTCCGGCCCCTGGTCCAGGGTCATGATGAACACGCCGCCGCCCAGCAGGGTCTTGGCGCCCGGACGCGCGAAGCCTTCCGACACCTTGGCGACCTCTTCCGGATCGAACCGGCAATAGCCGCGCAAGCCGCCCGAGGTGTCGTAGTCGACCACGACGTAGCGCACCGGGCCGTCACCCTGGGCCTGGATAATCAGCCGGCCCTCGAACTTCAGGCTGGAGCCGACCAGAGCGGCCAGCGCGCAGGCCTCGCCCAGCAGGTTGGCGACCGGTTCGGGATAGTCGTGGCGCGTCAGCACCTCGTCGACGGCGGCGCCGAGGCGGACCACGCGGCCACGCACGGGCAGGCCTTCGATCTGAAACGCGGAAACGACGTCGTCGAGGACGCCGGGATTGGAAGCGATGTCGGTCATGGGGAGGCTAGATAGGACGTTCCGCCAAAAATGCGAGCCCTATAGATACTTGCCCCCTCCGGGCCTGAAGGCCCTCCTCCCCCGCAGGGGGAAGAAGGAACCCTCCGCCCCCTCCTGGGGGCGGACGGCCGCGAAACGGCCAGGTGGGGGCAAGTAGCAGCTACCCTATCGCCCCGAACGCCCAGGCCAGCACCGACTTCTGGGCGTGGATGCGGTTCTCGGCCTCGTCCCAGACCAGCGAGCGCGGGCCGTCCAGGACCGCGTCCGTGACTTCCTCGCCGCGGTGCGCGGGCAGGCAGTGCAGGAAGACGCCGTTGGCGGCGGCCAGGTCCATCAGGCGGTCGTCGACCTGATAGGGCTCAAGAGCGGCCAGGCGCTCGTCGTGGTCGGTGTCGCCCATCGAGACCCAGGTGTCAGCCACCACGACGTCGGCGCCGGCGACGGCGGCCTTGGCGTCCGTCGTCATGCTGACCCTGCCTTGCAGGCCCTCGGCGCGGGCCAGGTCGTGCAGATCGGCGTGATAGACGGCCGGACAGGCGATCTTCAGCTCGAAGCCCAGCAGCGGCGCGGCGTGGATGAAGCTGGAGCAGACATTGTTGCCGTCACCGACCCAGGCGATCGTCTTGCCAGCGATGGGGCCGCGATGCTCCTCGATGGTCAGGATGTCGGCCATGATCTGGCACGGATGGCTCTTGTCGGTCAGGCCGTTGATCACCGGCACGCTCGACACCTGGGCGAAGCGCTCGACGTCGGCGTGGCTGTTGGCGCGGATCATCACCGCGTCGACCATGCGCGACAGCACCTTGGCGGTGTCCTCGATGGTCTCGCCGCGCCCCAGTTGCATGTCGGACGAGGTCGAGATGATCGCCGCCCCGCCCAGCTGGCGCATGGCCGCGTCGAACGAGAAGCGGGTGCGGGTCGAGTTCTTCTGGAAGATCATCGACAGCACGCGGTCCTTGGCCGGCGCGTCGGCGTCGACCTTGCCCTGCGGCCAACCCTTGCGGGCGGCCTTGCGGGCGTGGGCGTCGTCCAGCATCAGGCGCAGGGTCGCGCCGTCCAGCTTCCACAGGTCGATGAAGTGGCGGGGTTGAGTCATCGGACTATCCCTAATTCCCGCCTCCCCGGCGAAAGCCGGGGCCCAGATGCATCCGGGAAATCAGCGGGCTTGATCTGGGTCCCGACTTTCGCCGGGAAGACGGTAATTGGAGACTAGGCGGACGCCTTGGCGCGGGCGGTTTCGCAAGCCTTCTCGAGCTTGGCGATCGCTTCGCTGGCTTCCTCGATGGTCAGGTTCAGCGGCGGCAGCAGGCGCACGCAGTTGTCGCCGCCGCCGGCGATCAGCAGGTGCTGGTCGCGGGCCATGACCATGAATTCGCGGTTGTTCGGCACGACCTTGATGCCGATCAGCAGACCCTTGCCGCGGATGTCGACGATGACGTCCGGGAAGCGGTCCTTCAGGCCGTTCAGCTGCTGGGTGAAGAAGCCGGCCACGGTCTTGACGTTGTCCAGCAGGTCTTCGCTGTTGATCGCGTCGAAGGCCGCCTTGCCGACCGCCATGGCCAGCGGGTTGCCGCCGTAGGTCGAGCCGTGCGTGCCCGGGGTCATGCCCTTGGCGCCCTCGTTCGAAGCCAGGCAGGCGCCGACCGGGAAGCCGCCGCCCAGGGCCTTGGCCACGCACATGATGTCCGGCTCGCTGCCCGGGGCCCACTCGTGGGCGAACAGCTTGCCGGTCCGGCCCATGCCGCTCTGCACTTCGTCGTAGATCAGCAGGACGCCAGCGTCGCGGGTGATCTGGCGCAGCTCCAGCAGTTGGGCCTCGGTCAGGGCGCGCGCCCCGCCCTCGCCCTGCACGGGCTCAATGATGACGCCCGCGGTCGTCGGGCCGATGGCGGCCTTCAGGGCCTCGAAGTCGCCGAACGGCAACTGGACGAAGCCCGGCAGGCGCGGGCCGAAGCCGTCCAGATAGCCGGCGTTGCCCGAGGCGTTCACCGCCGCGTACGAGCGGCCGTGGAACGAGCCGTCGAAGCCGATGATGTCGATGCGCTCGGGGTTACCGTTCACCGCGTGATAGCGGCGGGCGGCCTTCAGGGCGCACTCGATCGCCTCGGTGCCCGAGTTGGTGAAGAACACCACGTCGGCGAAGGTGGCGGCGCACAGCTTGTCGGCCAGCACTTCCTGCTCGGGGATCGTGTAGATGTTGGAGACGTGCCAGAGCTTTTCGCCCTGGGTCTTCAGCGCGTCGACCAGCACGGGATGGGCGTGGCCCAGGCCGCAGGTGGCGATGCCCGCCACGCAGTCCAGATACTCGCCGCCGTCCGTCGAGAACAGGCGCGCGCCTCGGCCTCGCTCGAACGCCAGCGGAGCGCGGTTGTAGACGCCCATGATGTGGTGCTGCGAGGAGTTGGACGACGTCGCGGTGCTCAAGACCGGCCTCCCTAAAAGGAAAGAAGCCCCCGCACTGTGAGCGCGGGGACCGGAAGGCCGCAGGTTGTCGCCGTGGAACGCCGTCGTGTCAATCAAGGGATTGTGAAAAAGCCCCTGAAAAACCGGCGAAAATCGCGGTTTCTTTCCTAGGGCCGCGGCGCGGTCACGCCTCGTCCGCGAGCGGCGCGGCGAACATCTTGCCGGCGACTTCGGGCGTGTAGAATGCATGGTACCGCTCGCTCCCCTTGGGCGGCAGGACTTCGACCAGGAAGCGGTTGTCGATCCACAGTTCGACGAGGTCGAAGGCCCCGCCCCGCTCGCAGTGCACCGCGCGCCAGCGCTTCTCGGCGCCGATGGCCACGATGTCATCGACCGAAAGCTTGCTGGTGATGGCGACGTGGAAGCCGCTGGCCGCCTGCGGCGCGCCGTCCTGGCGGATCTGGGTCTCCCACGGCATCACGAACGGACCGTCGGCGGCGCGGCCGTCCGGCTGCCCCTGGCCGGGGTGGTGGGCGCTGGCGTCGGGCACGACCTCCACGCCAAGGCCCGAGCCGTCGCGAGCGATGGCGACCCAGGCGTCCTGGACGACCGGGAACGGCGTGACCTCGCCGTCGATGATGCGACCGAAGACCTCGGCCGTGGCGCGCGGGTCGCGCGCCGGGATGGAGATGTGAGCGATCATGGAAGTCAGCTTTCTGGCTGGAACGTGCTTTGCGTGAACTGGGCGAAGGGATCGGGGGCAATGGACGCCGCGCCCCGGGACTTGAGATCGGCCAGCAGGACCTCGACGGCCCAGCCCAGGGCGTCGGCGGCGGGCTTGCCGGTCAGGGACCACTGCTCGCGCAGGGAAATCCAGCCATAGGCAGAATAGAGCAGTTGCAGCACGGCGGCGGCCTTGGTCTGCTCGCCCTCGGCCAGACCGGGCGCGGCCTGGGCGACCACCGCCTGGAAGGCCTCGCGGCGCTCGGGATCCAGACTGGAACGCGCCGCCCGGCCCTGCTGGGTGGTGATACGGCCGATGATCTGGGCCGGACTGGCGTCGAAGCTGGCCATCAGCGGACCGATCTTGGCCAGCAGGTCGGCGGGACTCTCGGGCATGCCGACGCGCACCCCGTCCTTGCGGTTCAGGTGCTCCCACAGGCCTTTCAGCAACAGCTCCCGGCTGGGGAAGTGGCGATAGACGGTGACCTCGGTGACCTGGGCGCGTTCGGCGACGGCGCGGTTGGTCGGCTCCTGGCCGCCGCCCTCCTCCACAAGCGCGGCCATGGCGGCCAGGATGCGTTCCCGTGTGGCCTCGGCCTGATCGCGCCGTAGCGCGGAGTTATAGGATCGAACAGATGACATGATGTAACCATGTATTACATCAATTATAGTTCCACAACATGAAAAAGCCCCGGGCCTTTCGGACCGGGGCTCTTCAAGCGCTAAGTCACTGTTCGGATTCAGCTCTTTAGGCGGTACCCGGTGACGAACAGGCGCCAGCACCACAGGAACATCGCCACCGTCAGCGCGCCGGTGCTGACCACGCCGATCGCGATCGAGCCGTCGGCATGGCCGATGAAGCCGTAACGGAAGCCGTCGATCAGGTAGAAGAACGGGTTGAAGTGGCTGGCCGAGCGGAACGGCTCCGGCAGCTTGTCGACCAGGTAGAAGGTGCCCGACAGGAAGGTCATCGGCATGATCAGGAAGTTGGTCACGGCGGCCAGCTGGTCGAACTTCTCGGCCCACAGGCCAGCCAGCACGCCGGCCAGACCCAGGATCAGCGAGGCGGCGACCGCGAAATAGACGATCGCCCACGGGTGGGCCAACTGCAGGCCCGCGCCCGGCAGCACGCCGATGACGATGGCGGTGACCGCCCCGACCACGATGCCGCGCGTCGCCGCGCCCAGGGTGAAACCCAGAACCTGCTCCAACGCCGACAGCGGCGGGGTCAGGAAGTCCGGGGTCAGGCCCATCATCTTGGCCTGGATCAGCGACGACGAGGAATTGGCGAAGGCGTTGTTCAGGATCGCCATCATGATCAGGCCGGGGGCCACGAAATGGCCGAAGGTGACACCGCCGACGGCCGGCCGGCTGGCCCCCACAGCGACCACGAAGACCAGCATGTAGAGCAGCGTGGTGACCACCGGCGCGGCCACCGTCTGAGTCCCGACCTTCCAGAACCGGCGGATTTCGCGCTGATACAGGGTGACGAACCCGGACCAGTTCCAGCCGTGATAGTCGCGCGGCTGCGGCGGAATGACGCTTTCGGCCATGTCTCTCATAGGCTCAACCCGTTGTTCTGCTTGGCCATGTGCGCTCTGAGGGCCCATTCCGCAAGCTTGGGGTTGCGTGAATCAACATCTTGTTTCTGTGGACAGAGTCGTTGGCGCCTATTGTGCGCCTTAACACATTCTTTACGATATCTAGTAGGACGACCGCCGGCGGGGCGGTCCGATCACCAGATATGGGGTGAAGGGCGTGGGGACGCCCCTCTCCCTATCGAACGGCGGAGACGGGTTATGAGCTGGACCGACGAACGGGTCTCGACCTTGAAGAAGCTCTGGCTGGACGGCCTGTCCGCCAGTCAGATCGCCAAGCAACTGGGCGGCGTCACGCGCAACGCCGTCATCGGCAAGGTGCACCGCCTGGGCCTCTCGGGCCGCGCGGCGCCCTCGCAACCGGCGCGTCCGGCATTCAAGGCCCCGCGTCCGGCGCGTCCGGCCGCCCAGGCCATGCCGTCGGCCCCGCGCCGCGTGACGCCGGTGGAAGCGCCGTCGTCGTCGGTCCCCGTGGCCGCCGCGCCCGCGCCGCTGCCGGCGTTCCGGCATGAGGAGCCAGGCTCGGCCACCGTGCTGACCCTGGGCGCGCACATGTGCAAGTGGCCGATCGGCGATCCGTCGTCGGAAGGTTTCACCTTCTGCGGCCGCCGCTCGTCGGAAGGCCCCTACTGCGTCGAGCACGCCCGCGTGGCGTACCAGCCGCAGCAGACCAAGAAGAAGGGCGGCGCCACCGAGCTCGCCCGCTCGCTTCGCCGCTACATCTAAGAAGAACAAAAGTCTCTCAGGCGGCGGATCCCGGATGGCCCAAAAGGCCGTCCGGGATTTTCCATTTGTGGAGGACCCCTCTAGATAGGGCCCATGACGGACCTCGCGCCGAACGATTCCAACGCCCCCCCCTATTCGGTCTCCGAGCTGGCCTTCGCCCTGAAGCGCACGCTGGAAGACCGCTACGGTTTCGTGCGGCTGCGCGGTGAGCTGAGTAAGGTCACGCATCACTCCAACGGCCACGTCTATCTGACCATCAAGGACGACAAGGCCGCCATCGACGGCGTCGTCTGGAAGGGCAATGTCCGCGGCCTGGGCGTGCGGCCCGAGCACGGACTCGAGGTCATCGTCACCGGCAAGATCACCACCTATCCGGCCGGTTCGCGTTACCAGATCGTCATCGACAGCATGGAGGCCGCCGGGGTCGGGGCGCTTCTGGCGCAACTCGAACGGCTGAAGGCCAAGCTGGCCGGCGAGGGCCTGTTCGACGCCCAGCGCAAGCGCCCCCTGCCCTCGATGCCCACCGTGGTCGGGGTGATCACCAGCCCGACCGGCGCGGTCATCCGCGACATCCTGCACCGCATCCGCGACCGCTGGCCCTGCCAGGTGCTGGTCTGGCCCGTGGTCGTGCAGGGCGACGCCGCCCCAGCCCAAGTTTGCGCGGCCATCAAGGGCTTCAACGCCCTGCAACCCGGCGGTCCGGTCCCGCGCCCCGACATCCTGATCGTCGCGCGCGGCGGCGGCTCGGTCGAGGACCTGTGGGCCTTCAACGACGAGACCCTGGCCCGGACCGTGGCCGAGGGAACCATCCCGCTGATCTCGGCCGTGGGTCACGAGACCGACACGACGCTGATCGACTTCGTCTCGGACCGCCGCGCCCCGACCCCTACGGCCGCCGCCGAGATGGCCACGCCCGTGCTGGCCGAGCTGCGCGCCCTGATCTCGGATTTCGACCGCCGCCTGAACCGCTGCGGGTCGCGCACGATCGAGGAGCGCCGCACGCGCCTGCTGGGCGCCGCGCGGGGCCTGCCGCGCCCCAACGACCTGCTGGCCCTGGCTCAGCAGCGCTTCGACATCGCCTCCGGTCGCCTGGACGCGGCCCTGCATCGCAACACCGCCGTCCACGCTCAAGACCTCTTGAAGGTCACCGCGCGCCTGACGCCGGACATCCTGACCCGCCAGCGGACCATCAAGGCCGACCGCCTAGCCGACCTGGGTCGCCGCCTGGACGCCTGCGGGACCCGCGCGCCGGACCGCGCCGCTGCCCACGCCCGACTGCCCGCCCTGTGGGATCGCCTTCAGGCCGCCGGCCGGCGCCGCCTGGTCCGCGCCGAAGACCAGTTGGCCAACCTGGACAAGCTACGCCAGTCGCTGAATCCCGAGCGACCGCTGGAGCTGGGCTTCGCCCTGGTCCGCAAGGGCGACGGGACCCTGGCCCGTTCGGCGGCCGACCTCGTCTCGGGCGAGCGCGTGAACCTGAAGTTCAAGAGCGGCGATCGCGACGCGGTGATCGATGGCGAAGGCGGTTTCGTCCCGCCGCCGGCGCCCGCCCCTGCTCCGGCGCCCAAGCCGCGCCCCAAGCCGGCGACGCCCGCGGCCGATCAGGGCGATCTGTTCTGAGACGTCGGGTTGGCGTAGAGTAAGAGCCATGAACGCTTTCGATCGAGATCTCGGCAAGTCCGACGGCCTGGCCGTCCTGCACTATGGCGACGGCGAGTACGCCGTGCTCAGCCCCGGCCGCTTCGTGCTGTGCGCGGTGACCAACAAGCAGATCCCGCTGGAGGCCCTGCGCTACTGGAGCCCCGAGCACCAGGAAGCCTATGCCGGCCCCGCCGAGGCGCTGAAGCGTTGGCAACAGGCCTGAGCCGACGCGTGGTCCTGGCCGCGCTTTCGCCCGCCTTCACCGGCCTTGTCCCTTCGGGCGGCGCGCGGGCCGCGACGCCGGCGCTCTCGCTGTCCGGCGCCTTCGTCCAGGGCGGCTACGCCGTGGGCCGCACCACGCCTCACGCCTTGATCGATGTCGACGCGCAGGTCCTGACCACCGCCTCGGCCAACGGCTGGTTCGTGGTCGGCTTCGACCGCGACGCGCCGTCCGCCAGCACCCTGACCGCGACCACCCTCGACGGCGCGGTCACGCGCGAGGCGACGATCGCGACGGGCGACTTCGACGTCCAGCGCATCGACGGCCTACCGCCCGAACAGGTGACGCCGACCGATCCGGCCCTGCTGGAGCGCATCGCCGCCGAAAACCTGCGCAAGCAGGCCGGCTTCGCAAGCCAGGCCGACGTCGAGGGATTCCGCCAGGGCTTCAGGCTTCCGGTAGTGGGCGCCCGGCGCTCGGCCCGGTTCGGCGGCCAGCGCGTCCTCAACGGCGAACCCAAGCGTCCTCATTTTGGGGTCGACCTCGCGACGCCCGTGGGTACGCCGGTGAGCGCTCCGGCCGACGGGCTGATCGCCTTCGCCGAGACCGGCTTGCACTACGAAGGCGGCCTCGTCCTGGTCGATCACGGCCAAGGTCTGATCACCGCCTATCTGCACCTGTCGAAAATCCTTGTTTCAGCAGGGACTTATGTTCGCCAAGGCCAGTTGATCGCGGAAACAGGTCAGGAAGGTCGGGCCACCGGTCCACATCTGTGCTGGCGAATGAAGTGGCGCGGCCGCAACCTCGACCCATCGTTGCTGGTCGGCGCCGGACCGTTTCAAAGCTGAAATTCCACGAATTCGCCCCTGGCGAGAATTACAATCATTCGCTAGCTATGCCTTCGATGTCGGAATGGGGACGTCGCAGGCGACGCTCGCGGTTCCGTTCTTCCCGCGAGATCCTTGAGGAGGCGGCTCCCGCATGTCGGCGGCGCTTGAAAAGCTGCGCTTTCTGCTGGTGGACGACAACCAGCACATCCGATCGATCGTCGCGACGATCCTGAAGGGTGTGGGCGTCAAGCACATCCGCGAAGCCATGGATGGCGCCGAAGCGCTGCAGGTCCTGCGCGACTGGCAGACCGACATCGCCATCGTCGACTTCAAGATGGCGCCGCTGGACGGGGTGCAGTTCACTCAGCTGGTCCGCAACTCGCCCGACAGCGTCGATCCGTTCCTGCCGATCATCATGCTGACCGGCTTCGCCGAACGTCACCGCGTGTTCGAGGCCCGCGACGCCGGCGTGACCGAGATCGTCGTCAAGCCGGTGACGGCTCGTTCGCTGCTGGATCGCATCAACACCGTCATCTACCACCCACGGCCGTTCATCCGGTCGCCGGACTATTTCGGCCCGTGCCGCCGGCGTCGGGTCGATCCGAACCACCTGGGCCCCTTCCGCCGCGCGGGCGAGAAGGACGAGCCGACCGACATGCTCGAGATCTAAGCTCTCTCGCCCGCCCCCGAGCGCTCGCGTTCGGCCAGCGCCGCGTAGACCTCGTTGGGCCAGCGGCGGTGAACCCAGAACCACTCGGCCGGCCGTTCGCGGATGCGCTCCTCCATGAAGGCGTTGATCATCCGCACGCCCGCCTCAATGTCGGCCGTGCGATCGCCGGTGCTGGGCGGGACGATCGGATCGTGCACCACCGCCCGGAAGCGCGCGCCCTTCAGCCGCTGCACCGACATCGGCTGCAGCACCGTGCCAAAACGGATCGCCAGGCGCGTGGGCCCCGGCGCGGTGCGCGAATCGTGGCCGAAAAACGGAGCCGCCACGCCGCTGTTGAACTTCTGGTCGTTCATCAGGGCGACGGACTTGCCCTCGTTCATGCCGCGCAGCAGCTCGCGCGATCCGTCGCCGCCCTTGGGCGCGAACAGGCGCACGCCATAGCGGAAGCGGCTGTCGCGGATGCGCTTGTCGACATAGGGGTTGTTGGCCGCGCGATAGGTCATCTCGCAGATCACGCCGCTGTCGACGATGGCCGCCGGCATGACCTCCCAGTTCGACAGGTGGCCCGAGACGAAGACCACCGGGATCTTGTTGGCGGCGATCTCGGCCAGGCGCTCGGCGTTGACCACCTCGACCCGTCCGGTCGACGGCAGGATCTTGTCCATCAACGGAAACTCGGCGAACGAGCGGCCCAGGCCCTCCCACTGCTCGTCCAGGATCCGCGCGTGCCAGGCGGCGTCCTTCTCTGGAAAGGCCAGCTTCAGGTTCCGGGCGGCGACCTTGTGCGCGCCGCTCACAGGCCCGAACGTGCGGCCCAGCCAGCCGCCGAAGTCGGAAGCGCGGTCCACGCCCATCAAGCGCACCGCGCCGATGAAGAGGTCGAAGCCTAAGGCTTCCAACCGCCACAGCAGATCCTGAACCCAAGGCTGACGCTTATCCGACATGCCTCTAAGTAGGCTGGCTCGCCCGTTTCGCGCAACGGCACGTGAATTGCGGCCCTGGGTTCAGGCCGCTCCGTTTCGGGACGGCCCGCGTCGCACTAGGGGGCACGGCTTCATGAGTAACAACATCGACGTCCATCTTGGTAAGCGTCTTCGCCGCCGCCGGCGTCTGCTGGGCCTGACCCAACAGCAACTGGCCGGTACGGTGGGCGTCCGGTTCCAGCAGATCCAGAAGTACGAGTGCGGCGCCAACCGCATCTCCGCCGCCCGCCTGTGGCAGCTGTCCGAGGCCCTGGAAGTGCCGGTCGGCTACTTCTATGACGGTCTGGCGGACGCGCGCCACGAGACGACCGAAGGCGGCGAGATGTTCGCCCGCAAGGAGACACTGGATCTGATCCGCGCCTACTACCTGCTGGGCGAGCGTCCGCGTCGCCGCCTGTTGGACCTGGCCAAGTCGCTGAACGGCGGCCCCGAGCACGCCGACGCCTGATCACGGTAGCGCGCCCGAGGCGGGGAGGCTAAACCCCGCCCATGACGCTTTCCGCTGACCGGCTCACGGCGCTCGACGCCTTCATCATCGACCTCAACCGGGCTTCGGCGGAGGTGATCCTGCCGCTCTTCCGGGCCGATCACGGCCTGGAGGACAAGGGGGCGGGCAAGAACCTGCCGCGGGACACCCACGCGGCGTTCGATCCGGTGACCGAGGCCGATCGCGGCGCCGAGGCGGCCATCCGCCGGCTGATCAGCGAGCGCTTCCCCGAACACGGGGTGATCGGCGAGGAATACGGCGAGGACCGCCCGGACGCCGAATTCGTCTGGGTGCTCGATCCCATCGACGGCACCCGCGCCTTCATCTCAGGCCTGCCGCTGTGGACCACCCTGATCGGCCTGCGCCACCAGGGGCGGCCGGTGCTGGGCTCCATCGGCCAGCCCTATGTCGGCGAGGTCTTCGTGGGCCACGCGGGCGGCTCGCGCCTGCTGTCGCGCGGCGGGGAAACGCCGATCCGCGTGCGCGCCTGCGCCAACCTCAACGACGCCGTCATCGCCACCACGGACGCGGACGCCTGCTTCGACGGGGCTGAGCGCGGCGCCTGGCTGCAGGTTCGCGCGGCCTCCAAGCTGGCGCGGATGGGCTGCGACGCCTACGCCTACGCCATGGTCGCCATGGGCAAGATGGACATGGTGATCGAAGCTGGCCTGAAGTCCTGGGACATCGAGGCCGCCATCCCCGTGGTCGAAGGGGCCGGCGGCCTGGTCACCAACTGGCGCGGCGAACCCATCGGCCCGAACGGCGGCCAGATGGTCATCTCTGGCGACCGCCGCCCGCTGGACGAGGCCCTGGTCAGTCTGAGGCGTTCGGCGAAATAAGCGGCTCCTTGGGCGCGACGGGGTCGACCGTCTCGTCGAAGGCCCGCCAGAAGATCGCCCGGCGCGGGTCTGTCTCGATCAGGATCTCGTGGAACGCGCCAGGGACCTCGACATAGCGCCCCTTGGGCATGCGGTCCGCGATCGCCTTCTGGTCGGGGTTGAGCACGCGATTGTCCAGCTCGGCGGCGACAATGGTCACCGGGACCCCGATCCGCTCCACGCCCTTGCTCCGGCGAAGCCAGGCGCAGGCCGAGATGGCGAAGTCGGCCCATCCCCACGTCATCCCGCCCAAGGCGATCTCTGGATCGGCCCGCAGCTGGGCCTGGTAGCGATCATAGCGCGCCTCGTCGTGGGTCAGGGCGTCGCCGACGAAGGTCTGGGCCAGCGGATCGTACTGGCCGCCCTGCACATATTCGCCCGCCATCCCGACGCGAGACACCGTCCAGGCCAGCGGCGTGGCGATCCAGGGCGGGATGCCGCCGCTGTTCAGGCCCAGCATCGGCGCGGACAGCACGGCGGCGGAGAAGCGCGTCTCGCCCTGGGCCAGGGCCAGCATGGTCAGACAGCCGCCCATCGAGTGGCTGAGCGCGATCCACGGCTTGGGCAGGCGCGCCTCGAACGTATCGAGCAGCGCCTTGTAGTCGGACAGGAAGGTCTTGAAGCCGCGGGCGTGGCCCTTCAGGCGATCGGGAAGGCCCCGGGCCGAAAGCCCCTGCCCTCGCCAATCATGCAGCAACACGGCGAAGCCGCGGCCCAGGAGGTCCTCGACGACCTCGAAATACTTCTCGATCGGCTCGCTGCGTCCGGGGCTGACCACCACCGAACCCCGCGCCTTTCCAGAATTGGTCGGGCCTTCCGGGAAAAACGTCGCGGCGCGGAGGGTCGCCCCATCCGCGCCGCGAAACCATTCGGCCTTGCCGTGATCGGGAACCAGCGCCTCGGGAATCGAGACCAGACGCGCCGATTCTCCCGTCATTCGGCTTAGCGCATCTTGGCGAACAGGGCGCCCATCTTGGGCTGCAGGGCCATGGCCGCGCCCATGTCCGACAGCTTCAGCTTGCCGGTCATCACGGCCATGGTCGGATCCAGCGAGCCGGCGCCGATGGCCAGCAGGTCGTCCAGGCTGAGCGTCATGGTCAGGTCGGCCGGCTTGTCTTCGTTCGTCACCGAGCCGCCGTCGATGTGGATGACGCCAGCGTCCTTCAGGTCGAACTTCAGGCTCTTGCCCAGACCGCTGTCTTCGCCGACGGCGGCTTTGATGCGATCGGTGACTTCCTGAATAGTGGCCATGAGCGCGATCTCCCTCTGCGCGATGTGGTGTTGCGGATAGCTAGACCGGGCCGCCCGGTTAAGTAAACAGCGTTCAGACGACCCAGGGTCTTATTTCTTCCCGTCATAGAAGGCCACCTTAGTCGGGCTTCTTGTCAACTTTACCCGTACGGCGCCCTGGTGGTCGGCCGGCCGGAAATAAGGGAATTCCTGGGCCTTCGGCAGCGGCGCGCTACGCCCATTGGCGAAGACGACCACCCCGCTCTCGGCCTTTGGAAAGACGACGCCGGTCATCTTCGGGGCCATGAAGGCCGCCACGCCCGCCGCCTTGCCGATGACGGTGTTGGCCTCGGCCACCGTCGCCGCCAGCTCGCGCGCGTCGTAGTCCTGCGCCGGCTTCAGCTGGGTGCCGAAGGTCATCATCGTGCCCATCTTCCAGCCCTCGGGCACGTCGAACACGATGGCCGGATCGCCCTCCAGCTGGGCCAGGGTCGGTAGGCGCTCGAAATAGCCCTCGCCGTCGACCGGAAGCGGCGTGCGCGCGCCGCCGCGCTCCACCAGCGCGGCCTTCAGGTTCGGCAGCATCTGGCCATCGTGACGGACCGCGTAGGCCAGCTTCAGGCGCGAGCGTTCGGCGGGCGGCACCTTCAGGAACTTGTCCAGGAACGGCAGGACCTTGGTCGCCTGGGCCGACTTCTCGGCGAAGGCCGGACCAGCGGTCGCGGCCAGGACGGCGCCGGCCAGGATCAGCGGAAGCGACCGCCTCATTTCGGCTTCACGAACTTGAGGGTCATGCGGTCGCTCTCTCCGATGGCGTCGTACTTGGCGTGGTCGAAGCCCGGCTCGGCCGGCTCGCCGCGCGGCGCCGACAGGCGCGTGGGCGGCAGGGTCCAGACGCCGAACGGATGGTCCTTGGTGTCCTTGGGATTGGCGTTGATCTCGCTGGTCCCGGCCAGGATGAACCCCGCCTCCTTGGCCATCTGGATCACATAGTCCTGCTGGACGTAGCCGTCGGCCGCCAGCACGTCCTGCACGCCGCCGGGTTCGCCGCGATGCTCCTCGACGCCGAGGACGCCCCCCGGCTTCAGGGCCGCCAGGGCGTCCTTGAACGCCTTCTCAGCGATGCCGCCGGCCATCCAGTTGTGCAGGTTGCGCAGGAAGAGGACCAGGTCCGCCGTCCCCGCCGGCGCGACCGGACCGCTGGTCGGCCCGAAGGCGGTGAAGGTCACCTCGCCATAGACCCTCTTCTTCTCGGTCAGCTTGCGTCGGAAACCCTCGACGATCTCGGCGGCGGCCGGATCGGACGGGTCGTTGGTCTGCAGCACGGCCTCGTAGAGCTTGCCCTTGGTGTCGGCCAGATAGGGCGCGAGGATGTCGGCGTACCAGCCCGCGCCAGGCCAGAACTCGACCACCGTCTGGCCCGGCGCCAGCCCCCAGAACTTCAGGCTCTCGACGGGATGACGCCAGATATCGCGCGCGCGATCGGCCGGCGACCGCCAGTCGCCGGCCACGGCGGCCTCGATCGTCCTGGATCCGGCCTTCTCGGCCGCCTTGGTCTCGGTCTTGGCGGGATCGTTCTTCTTGCCGCAGGCGGTAAGCCCGAGCGCGCCGGCGCCGGCCAGAAGCCCGCGCCGCGACCAATACTGAGCTGGAACCATCATCCCCCCGCTACGCCGACGCCAACTTGGCTTCCGACCTTGACCAAAGTCAGGCCGGCTTCCGGAAGCGCAGGGTCATGCGGTCGCTCTCGCCGATCGCGTCGTACTTGGCGCGGTCGAAATTGGGATCGGCCGGCTGGCCGCCCGGCGCGGTGCGCCTGACCGGCGGCAGGGTCCAGACACCGAACGGATGGTCCTTGGTGTCCTTGGGATTGGCGTTGATCTCGGACTTGGCGTCCAGCTTGAAGCCGGCTTTCTCGGCCAGGGCGATCACCGTGGCGGTGTTCAGATAGCCGTCGGCGCCGGCGTCCTTCTCCGAACGCGGATCGGCGCGATGGTCCTCGACCGCCAGGACGCCGCCGGGCTTCAGCACGGCGAAGAAGTCGGCGAACACCTTGTCGGCCATGCCTGGGACCTGGGTCCAGTTGTGGACGTTGCGGGCGGTCAAGACGAGGTCGGCCGAGCCCGGCGCGCCCAGCGGCCCCGACTGGGCGCCGAAGTTGACGAATTGCGGCTTGCCGTACTTGGCCGGATCTGCGAACCGGGCCTCGAAGTCGGCGCGGCCTTTCTTGGCGCCGTCCGACAGTTTGGGGTTCGACAGATCGGCGACGCCGGCGACGTAGGTCCCGCCGGTGGCCTTGGCGTACGGGGCCAGGATCTCGGTCCAGTAGCCGCCGCCGGGCGAGATCTCGATCACGGTCTGCTTGGGCTTCAGCCCCCAGAAGGTCAGGCTCTCGACGGGATGGCGCGCGCCGTCGCGGGCCACGTCGCCGGCGGGACGCGTCGGCGAGGCGACGGCGGCCTTCAGGGCCGGGTCGGTCGCGGCGAAGGCGGCGGGCGCGGAAAGGGTCAGGGCGGCGGCGAGCAGCAGAACGTGGCGGCGAAGCGGCATGGGGGACGTGTCCTTCGGCGTGACGGAGGCCGCGACCTTAGCCGCGCCGGAGAGAGCGTCAAACGATTCAGATTTTTCGGTTCGGCGGCCCTTGAACGCGAAAATCAGCTCACCAACTAGTTTCACGAAGGCGCTGGAAACCCGGGCCTTCCGGACCACCTGGCGACGCCGATTTCGGGTCGCCGACGGGACGAACATTCAAAGACCTTGCTTGATGAGAAGGATCTGACCCTATGCGTACGATCGACCTTTCGCCCCTGTACCGCTCGCTCGTCGGCTTCGACCGCCTCGCCGACCAGCTGGACGCCGCCGCCCGTAACGAAGCGGCCTCGGGCTATCCCCCCTACAACATCGAACGCACCGGCGAGAACGAATACCGCATCGAGATCGCGGTAGCCGGCTTCAAGCCGGAAGAGCTGAACGTCGAGGTGAAGGAAAACCTGCTGACCGTCACCGGCCGCAAGGCCGCCAATGACGAGGCCAAGCAGTACCTGCATCGCGGCCTGGCCGAACGTAACTTCGAGCGCAAATTCCAGCTGACCGACTACCTCATCGTGGTCGACGCCGATCTGTCGAACGGCCTGCTGTCGATCGCGCTGAAGCGTGAACTGCCGGAGGCCCTGAAGCCCCGGACCGTGGAGATCAAGTCGAGCGCTTCGCCGCTGATCGAAGGCGAAAAGGCCGCCTAAGCCGCGGTTCTGTTCTTAGTCTCCCCTAATCCCCTCTGAACTTGGGCGGCGCAGCGATGCGCCGCCTTTTTCGTGTCAGGGCATCGAGAGATCCAGGCCCTGGACCTGGTTCAGGTCGACCTCGCGGAAGCTGGCCTTGGCCACGCGCGCGCCGGTGAAGTCCGCGCCGCGCAGGTCCGCGCCGTCCAGCATCGCCTCGCTGAGGTCGGCCGTCTGGACCAGGGCGTAGCGCAGCCGCGCCGACTGGAGGCTGGCCCGCGTGCGGCGATCGGGTCCCAGCGGCAGCGGCGACAGGAGGGCCTGGCGGAGATCCGCCTTGGTCAGGTTGGCGCCGGTCAGCTTGGCGCCGCGCAGATCCGCGCCACGCAGATTGGCCGTGCGCAGGTCGGCGTCCTGCAGGTTCGCGCCTTGCAGTTGGGCGCCCGACAGGTCAAGGCCGACCATGCAGGCGCCCTTGGCGCTCATGGCCGTCAGGCGCAGACCCTTCAGCTTGTCGCCCAGCGGCCGCAGGTCTTCGCCGTCCAGGCGGGCGGCCGCCCCTTCCTTGCCGCCGGTCTGGCACCAGCGCTGATTGTCGAGGCAGCGTTGATAGAGGTCCCGCGCCTTGGCCTGAGCCTCGCGCGTCGAGGTCCTCAAAGCGCCGTCCAGGGTGGCCCCGCCAACGCGAGCGGTCGAGGTGTCGACATTGGCCATCACCGCGCCGGAGAGGTTCGCCCCCTCCAGGTTCGCCCCCTTGACGTCGGCCCCGTCGAGGATCGCCCCGACCAGATTGGCTTCCTTGAGATTGGCGCCCGACAGCTTGGCGCCGCGTAGCGAGCAGTCGCTGAAGTCAGCCTTGAAGGCCGAGACGCCCTCGAACTGCGAACCGTCCAGGGTGGCGCCCGAGAAGTTGACCTCGTCGACCTCGCCCTGGCGCGTCTCGTGGCGCAGGGTGTCGAGACCCTTGCGAGGATGCGGAATGGCGACCTGGCCTTCGCGGAAGTCGGCCTGGGTCAGATCCGCCTGGGCCAGGTTGGCGCCGCGCAGGCAGGCGCCGCGCAGGTCGGCGCGGACCAGGGAGGCCTGGCGCATGTCGCTCTTGCGCAGGTCGCTGCCGAACAGGTTGGCGCGATCCAGCTTGGTGCGGACCATGCGGCAGCCTTCCAGGATCGAGGCGGACAGGTCCGCGTCGGTCAGGTTCCGGAACGACAGATCAAGGCCCGACAGCTGCAAGAAGCGTAGAGACGCCCGCTTGCCGCCCTGCTTGCCGGTAACGAATTTCTCGTGCGCCGTTACGATCATGTCGAGCTCGGCTTGGCTCAGGCGACGACGCCCGGCCACGCTTTGCGCGGCGTTCATAACGCTGTTCCCCGTGGTGTTCTTTTATCAGTTGCGGGGATCGTAGCGGGGTAGGACGAGCGAACCGTTAAGCCTGCGTCCGTTTGTCGCGAAATTCTCAGATCACGTCTTCAAGGCCGCGCGCGCCCAGGCGGATCACGCCCGTCAGGTCGATGTCGCGCAGTTGGGCGCCGGTGAAGTTGGCGCGCGAGATGTCCGCCCCGGTCAGGCGGGCCTGGCGCAGGTCGGCGCGGGCCAGATCGGCGTTGGCCAGGATGGCCCCGGTCAGGTCGGCGGGCAGCACCCGGTCGGCGGCGATCAGCAACGGGCCCAGCTGGGCGTCGCGCAGATCCGAGCCCGCCAGCTTGGCGCCTTTCAGCCGCGCCCCGCGCAGGTCGGCGCGGCGCAGGTTGCACGCCCGCAGGTCCGCCCCCTCCAGCTGGGCGCCCTGCATCTGCACGCCTTCCATGTCGAGGCCGTAGAACACCGCTCCCTTAGCCGAGAGGGCCGTCAGGTTATAGCCGCGGATCGAGCGCAGGTTACGCAGGTCGGCCTTGTCGAACACCGACGGCTTGCCTTCGACCCCGCCCGTATCGATCCAGCGTGCGTGGTCGGCGATCATCTGCTCGTAGGGCAGGTCCGAGACGCTCTTGCCCGACGGCTTGTCGGTCAGGGCGCCTTCCATGTTGGTGTCGTTGATGTTCCACGACATGGTCTTGACGCCGACCAGAACGGTGTTGCGCAGATCAGCGCCCGTCAGGTTCGCACCAGACAGGTCGGCGCCGGCCAGGTTGGCGCCGTTGAAATTGGCCTGCTTGAGGTTCGCGCGCACCAGCTTGGCGTCCTTGAGGATCGCGTCGCTGAAGTCGGCCTTGGTGGCGACGATCCCCGACAGGCGCGAGCGCTCGAGATTGGCGCCCGAAAGGTTGGTGCTGGAAGCGTAGGCCTCGCGCTGGGTCAGCTCGATGACCTTGTAGCCTTCCTTGCGGTCGGCGGCGGCGATCGTGCCTTCGCGCAGGTCGGCCTCGAACATGTCGGCGCCGGTCAGGTTGGCGCCCCGCAGGCTGGAGCCGCGCAGGTCGGCGCGGCGCAAGCTGGCGTCCGTCAGGTCCGCCCCCTGCATGTCGGCGCCGTAGCAGTTGGCGTTGTCCAGCTTGGTCTTGCGCAGGTCGCAACCGACCAAGAGCGCGCCGGTGAAATCGGCGTCGCAGAGGTTCCGGCCGGTCAGCGACAGGCCGGAGATATCGCAGAAGGCGAAGACGGCGCGCGCGCCGCCCAACCGGGCCGACCACAGGCGATCGTGCTTGGCGCAGATGACGTCGACGTCCTGCTGCGTCAGACGCTTGTAGTCCTGTGACGTCGGCGCGGCGGCGCTCATGGTTCGCATGGAATCCCAGAGTGAGGGATCACCATGCACAGATCAAAATTAACGCCGTGTTTCCAACAGCTTCCGGTTAAGCTTGGAGGTTAACCGACTTCCGGTAGAGCCTCGGCCCGGCTTGCGTCTAGATAGCGCGCGCTGGTGGGCTTCAGATTGGCGTCCAGCTCGATGACCAGCGGGTTGCCCGTCGGAATCTCGACGCCGACGATCTTGTCGTCCGGCACGTTGAACAAGTGCTTGACGATGGCGCGCAGCGAGTTGCCGTGGGCCGCGATCAGCAGGGTCTCACCGGCCTTCAGATGGGGAGCGATGTCGCTTTCCCAGTACGGCAGCACGCGGACCAGGGTGGTGGCCAGGCTCTCGGTCGACGGCAGGCTCGCGCCCTTGTAGCGACGGTCCTTGCTGAAGTCGTACTCGCCGCCCGGGGCCAGTTCCGGCGGCGGGATGTCGTACGACCGGCGCCAGATGGTGACCTGCTCGACGCCGTGCTTCTCGGCGGTCTCGGCCTTGTTCAGACCCGTCAGGCCGCCGTAGTGGCGCTCGTTCAGGCGCCAGTCCTTGGTCACCGGCACGAAGCTCTGCTTGGCGGCGTCCAGGGCCAGGTTGCCCGTGCGGATGGCGCGGGTCTGGACCGAGGTGAACAGATGGTCGATCTGGATGCCGGCCGCCGCGATCAGCTCGCCGCCCTTCTTGGCCTGGGCTTCGCCCTCGGCGGTCAGGTCGACATCGACCCAGCCCGTGAAGCGATTTTCCAGGTTCCACTGGCTTTGGCCATGGCGGAGCAGGACGAGCGTCGGCATCGGGCTTCCTTCGTAGATCGGGCGAATGTCAGGCGCGGGCTAAGGCCAGGCGGCGGCAGCGTCAAGCACCGATGCCGCGATCGCCTCTCCCCCGCCTCAAAGGCCGTGCTATAGGCGGGCCATGCCTGATCGCATCTTCATGCCGCTGATGGGGCTGATCGCCCTGGCCCTGATCACCTTCTCGCTCGTCTGGCCGCAAGGTCAGGGCGACCGCTCCTGGGGACCGTTCGGCCACACGCCCGAGCAGCAGACCCCCGAGATGAAGGCCAGGATCCAGCGGGAGAAGGACGCGGCCACCCGTCGCGACGAGGCGGCCAAGAAGGCCGCCGACGCCTCGAACCAGCAATCCCAATGAGCGCTTTCGACGCCGTTGCCGTCGGCCGCCGCGTGCTGAGCATCGAGGCCGAGGCCCTGACCAGCCTCTCCGAGTCGCTGGGCAAGGCCTTCGTCCAGGCCGTCGAGACGATGTTCAACGCCAAGGGCCGGATCGTCTGCACCGGCATGGGCAAGTCCGGCCACGTGGCGCGCAAGATCGCCGCTACCCTGGCCTCGACCGGCGCCCAGGCCATGTTCGTCCATCCGGCCGAGGCCTCGCACGGCGACCTCGGCATGATCGGGCCGGACGATGTGATCCTGGCCCTGTCCAAGTCGGGCGAGGCGCGCGAGCTATCCGACGTCATCGCTTACGCCAAGCGGTTCTCGATCCCGCTGGTGGCCATGACCGCCTTCGAGGACAGTCAGCTGGGACGCGGCGGCGACATCGTGCTGCTGCTGCCCGACGCGCCGGAAGCCACGGCGGAAGTCAACGCGCCGACCACCTCGACCACCCTGCAGATCGCCCTGGGCGACGCCATCGCCGTGGCTTTGCTGGAGCGACGCGGCTTCACGGCCAGCGACTTCCGCGTCTTCCACCCTGGCGGCAAGCTGGGCGCGATGCTCCGCACGGTCGCCGATCTGATGCATGGCGAGGACGAGCTGCCGCTGATCGCCGCCGACGCGGCGATGCCCGCCGCCCTGCTCGTGATGAGCGAGAAGCGTTTCGGCGCGGTCGGCGTCGTCGACGCCGAAGGTCGTCTGGCCGGCCTGATCACCGACGGCGACCTGCGCCGGCACATGGACGGCCTGCTGACCCACACCGCCGGCCAGGTCATGACCCGTGGCCCGCTGACCATTGCCCCGAGTGCTTTGGCGGCCGAAGCCCTGAAGGTGATGAACGAGCGGCGCATCACGGTGCTGTTCGTGGTCGAGGCCGAGCGTCCGGTGGGCGTCCTGCATGTCCACGACCTGCTTCGCGCCGGCGTGATCTGAGACCTGGGCTTGATAGGCTCGGAACGGGCGGACGCACGCTTTTGCCTGCCGTGCTCTAAGTCACATTCGAATTTACCGAACTTTGTCATGTGATCGCGCTAGCCGTGCGGGCTTCGCGCGGCTAAAGCGACACCATCTCAACTGAAGCGAGCTTTCGATGTTCTCCGCGCCCCGCGCCGATCTCGTTGCGAATACCGCCGCGTATGAAAACGAACCGCTGGTCAAGTCGACCGGGTTCCGCGAGTACGACGCCCGCTGGCTGTTCGGCCCCGAGATCAACCTGCTGGGCGTCCAGGCCCTGGGCCTGGGTCTCGGGACCTATATCCACGAGCTGGGCCAATCGAAGATCGTCGTCGGCCATGACTTCCGCTCGTATTCCACCTCGATCAAGAACGCCCTGATCCTGGGCCTGATCGGCGCCGGCTGCGAGGTTCACGACATCGGCCTGGCCCTGTCGCCCACCGCCTATTTCGCCCAGTTCGACCTCGACATCCCCTGCGTGGCCATGGTCACCGCCAGCCACAACGAGAATGGCTGGACCGGCGTGAAGATGGGCGCCCAGAAGCCGCTGACCTTCGGTCCCGACGAGATGAGCCGCCTGAAGGCGATCGTCCTGGGCGCGCAGTTCGTCGAGCGCGACGGGGGTAAGCTGATCCGGGTGCAAGGCGAAGCCCAGCGCTACATCGATGACGTGGCCAAGCGCGCCAGCATCACTCGCCCCCTGAAGGTCATCGCCGCCTGCGGCAACGGCACGGCCGGCGCCTTCGTGGTCGAGGCGCTGGAGAAGATGGGCGTGGCCGAGGTCGTGCCGATGGACACCGACCTGGACTTCACCTTCCCCAAGTACAATCCCAACCCCGAAGACGCCGAAATGCTGCACGCCATGGCCCATGCCGTGCGTGAGACCAAGGCCGACTTGGCCTTCGGTTTCGACGGCGACGGCGACCGCTGCGGCGTCGTCGATGACGAGGGCGAGGAGATCTTCGCCGACAAGATCGGCCTGATGCTGGCCCGCGATCTGGCCCCGCTGCATCCCGGCGCGACCTTCGTCGTGGACGTCAAGTCGACCGGCCTTTACGCCACCGACCCGATCCTGCAGCAGCACGGCTGCAAGGTGATCTATTGGAAGACCGGCCACAGCTACATCAAGCGCAAGAGCGCCGAGCTGGGCGCCCTGGCCGGCTTCGAGAAGAGCGGCCACTTCTTCATGAACGGCGAGCTGGGCTACGGCTACGACTGCGGCCTGACCGCCGCGGCCGCCATCCTGGCCATGCTGGACCGCAATCCGGGCGTGAAGCTGTCGGACATGCGCAAGGCCCTGCCGGTGGCCTTCACCTCGCTGACCATGAGCCCGCACTGCGGTGACGAGGTGAAGTACGGCGTCGTCGCCGACGTGGTGAAGGAATACGAGGACCTGTTCGCCGCCGGCGGCGCGATCCTGGGCCGCAAGATCACCGAGGTGATCACCGTCAACGGCGTGCGCGTCCACCTGGAAGACGGCTCGTGGGTCCTGGTCCGCGCCTCGTCCAACAAGCCCGAGGTGGTGGTCGTGGTCGAGAGCACCCAGTCCGAGGACGACATGCGCGCCCTCTTCCGCCAGGAAGTGAAGCCGCGCCTGGGCGACCGCGTGGGCAAGTACAACCAGGAAATCTGAGCGGACGCGATCATCGATCAGCGGAAGGCCGGGGGCTCCCCCGGCCTTTTTCTTTGCGCCCCGATCCTCTACCGACACGGCATGATCAAGCTCCGCCCTTCCCGCCCGGACGACGGCCAGCGCGTCGTCCAGATCTGGGCGGCCGCCGTCGACGCCACCCATGACTTCCTGGCGCCCGAGGATCGCGCCGCGATCGGTCGCGAGGTCGAGGCCTTCCTGCCGAGCGCGCCGCTGATGCTGGCCGTCGACGACCGTGATCGGCCGCTGGGCTTCATGCTGATCAACAACGGCCACATGGAAGCGCTGTTCATCGATCCCGAGCATCGCGGCGCGGGCGTCGGCGCGATCCTGATCGACTATGCCCTGGCCGTTCACCCGGTCCTGACCACCGACGTCAACGCGCAGAACGACCAGGCCGTGGGCTTCTACGAGCACATGGGGTTCGAGCGGACGGGCTGGTCGGCGACCGACGGCCAGGGACGCCCCTACCCGCTAATCCACCTGCGCTTTGGCGTCTGAGGCGGTTTTCGGCTTAGCTGGCGGTGTTCCATCGCGAGTCACCACCATGCGCCGCCTGCTTGCCGCCCTCGCCCTGATCCTGACGCCCGGTCTGGCGGCGGCCGCCTCCCCGATCCTGCTCAAGCCCGACCGTGTGTGGACCGCCGAGAACGCCGGCCCGCCGCGCGAGGGCTGGGCGGTGCTGGTCAAGGACGGTAGGATCGCCGCCGTTGGCCCGGTGTCTCAGATCGATCCGACGGGCGCCGAGGTCGTCGACCTGCCCGGCGCCACCATGATCCCGGGCCTGATGGACCTGCACAGCCATCTCTTCCTGCATCCCTACAACGAGACCCTTTGGGATGATCAGGTGCTGAAGGAGACGCCGACCTACCGCACCCTGCGCGCGGCGGTGCAGGCCAAGGCGACGCTGGAGGCCGGCTTCACCACCCTGCGCGACCTGGGCACCGAGGGCGTCGGCGCGGCGGACGTCCCGCTGAAGAAGGCGATCAACGACGGCCTGATCCCGGGTCCGCGCCTGTTCGTGGCGACCAAGGCGATCGTGGCCACCGGCGCCTATGGCCCCGCCCGCCGGAACTACAATCCCGAGGCCGAGCTGCCGCAAGGCGCGCAGGAGGCCAGCGGCGTGCCCGAGGTGATCAAGGCCGTGCGCGAACAGGCCGGCGCCGGGGCCGACTGGATCAAGGTCTATGCCGACTACCGGGTTGGCCCCGATGGCTCCACGCAGCCCACTTTCTCGATCGAGGAACTGAAGGCGCTGGTCGACACCGCCCATTCCAGCGGCCGGCCGGTCTCGGCCCACGCTTCCAGCGACGAGGGCATGCGCCGGGCGGTGCTGGCCGGGGTCGACACCATCGAGCATGGCTATGGCGGCAGCGACGCGACCTTCAAGCTGATGGCCGACAAGGGCGTCGTGTTCTTCCCCACCCTGACGGCGGTCGAGAGCACGTCGACCTATTTCGGCGGCTATGTCGCCGGCAAGACGCCGCCGACGGCCGCGATGACCAACGCCGAGCGCGCCTTCAAGCTGGCGATGAAGAACAGCGTCACCATCGGCATGGGCAGCGACGTCGGCGTCTTCCGGCACGGCGACAACGCCCGAGAGCTGGTCTGGCTGGTCAAGGACGGCATGAGCCCAGCCCAGGCCCTGCTGGCCGCAACGGCCGTCGACGCCAAGGTGCTGGGCCGGTCGGGCGATCTTGGCCAGCTGAAGCCCGGCTACCTCGCCGACATCGTGGCCGTCAGGGGCGACCCCACCCGGGCGATCGAGGCGACGCGCGACATCATGTTCGTGATGAAGGGCGGTGAGATCGTCCGGCGGCCCTGAAGCCAGGGGACGAAGATCAAACCCCAGGCGAACGACGAAAACCCGCGCGTCCAGCCCGCATCGGCCTTGGGCGAGGACCCCGCCACGGCTAAGCAAGGGCCTCGCGCCAAGGAGTCGCCATGCGCCTGCCCACTTTCGTCCTGGCCCTGCTGTGCCTGATCGTTTCGCCGATCCTCGTTTCGCCGGCGTTGGCCCAGCGTCTGGACGAGACGCCGCGCGTCGCCGTCATCTCGGCCTTCCCGCCCGAAATCGTCGCCCTGAACGCGGCGACCAGCCAGCAGAAGACCTATGACGTCAACGGCGTGACCTTCATGACCGGCCAGCTGGAGGGCAAGCCGGTCGTGGTGTTCCTCAGCGGCGTCTCCATGGTCAACGCGGCCATGACCACCCAGATGGCGCTGGACCGGTTCAACATCACCCGCATCGTCTTTTCCGGCATCGCCGGCGGCGTCGACGAGCGCCTGGACATCGGCGACGTCGTCGTGGCCGACCAATGGGCCCAGAACCTGGAGAGCGCCTTCGCCCGCGAGACCGACAAGGGCTTCGACGTCGCCCCCAGCATCCGGACCACCGCTCTGGCCAACTACGGCATGATCTTCCCGCGTGGGATCCACATGCCAGGCGACCCGCTGGGCGCGCCGGCCCGCGTCTGGTTCCCGGCCGATCCGGCCCTGCTGGACACCGCCCGCAAGGTCGCCGCCGAGGTCGCCTTGCAGCGCTGCGCGGCCGACAAGTGCCTGGTCCATCCGCCCAAGGTGGTGGTCGGCGGCAACGGCGTCTCGGCGCCGGTGTTCCTGGACAACGCCGCCTACCGCAAATACCTGCGCGCCACCTTCGACGCCCGCGTGGTCGACATGGAAAGCGCCGCCGTCGCGCACGTGGCCCTGGTCGGCAAGACGCCCTTCATCGCTTTCCGCAGCCTCTCGGACCTGGCCGGCGGCGGCGCGGGCGCCAACGAGATGCACACCTTCATGGCCCTGGCCTCGGACAATTCCGCGACCGTGGTGAAGGCGTTCGTCAAGGCGCTGCCGAACTAGAGCCTGGCCAGCCGCTGCTCGTCGTCGATCAAGGTCAGACGCGACGGCGAGCCAGAGCCCCAGGCGAAGAGAACCAGGTTCATGTCGTCGACGCCGGCCCCTCGCGCGAAGCTTCGCACCAGCAGGCCCTGATAACCGGCCTCGGCCAGGCGCCGCGCGAAGGCCTGGGTCCTGGCCTCGCCCTTCGCCTTCATCTGATCGCGCCAGTCGGCGTCGCCCAAGGCGTCGCCATCCATGTCGTGCGCGGCCAAGGCGGTCGGGTCGCGGCTGTCGAACACCCGCTCGACCTCGGCGTCATAGGAAACCAGGGTCGTGGGCTGCAACGACCCGACCTGATTGGCTTCGCGCAGGGCCGTCATGACGGTCAGCGACGCATAGAGCGCCGGCGTTCCCTTGGGATTGAATCGGCCGCCATAGAGTTGCGCGCCGCGACCGGACAGCGGCTCGCGGGCATAGACCGGGTTCAGGGCGCGATACAGGAGGCCCCGATACATTCGGATCAGACGTGGACGCCGGCGTCGACGGCGTCGACATAGTCCAGCACCTCGTCGATGCGCCCCTCGCGAACCAACTGCATGGCCGTCTGGCCAGAGAAGCCCGGCAGCGGTTCGGAACGATACCATGCGTAGGCGATCAGTTCGGAGCCGAAGCGCGGCTCGACCTTGTTGATGACCTCGACCATCTCGCGGAGGCGGCGCTGGGTCTTGGCCGAGCGCGACCGCTCCTGGCGCTGGACAGCATCTCGGCCCAGGCCCGCCGTGCGGGCGACCTCCTCGCTGGTCGTGCGAAGAACGTCGGCGATCTTGCGCGGCGCGAAGAACCCGTCGTCGGCATATTTGGCCAAGCCCATGGCGATGCCCTCTCGTTCACTGCCACTCAGATTGACGAATATGGCGTCATTCCACGTGGCAATCAAGATGAGTACAGGATCGCCCTACCGCGTCCCGAACGTCCGGTCGCCCGCGTCGCCCAGGCCCGGCACGATGTAGCCTTGCGCGTTCAATTCCGCGTCGACCGCCGCCGTCCAGATCGGCACGTCTGGATGGGCTTCCCGCAACGCGTCAACGCCAGGCTGGGCGGCCAGCAGGCAGACGAACCGCAGATTGGTGACGCCGTAGTGCTTGAGACGCGAGATGGCGGCGATGGCCGAGTGGCCGGTGGCCAGCATCGGATCGACGACGATGACCAGGCGGCCGGCGATGTCCTCGGGCGCCTTGAAGTAGTATTCGACGGCTTCCAGCGTATCGTGGTCGCGATAGAGGCCGATGTGGGCCACGCGCGCCGACGGGACCAGGTCCAGCATGCCCTCGCACATGCCCAAGCCCGCCCGCAGGATCGGAGCGAACACCAGCTTCTTGCCGGCAATCTCGTAGGCCGTGGTCGGGGCGACGGGCGTCTCGATCTGCACCGCGTCCATCGGCAGGTCGCGGGTGATCTCGTAGCAGATCAGGGTCGCGACCTCGCGCATCAGGGCGCGGAAGGTCTTGGTCGAGGTTCGCTTGTCCCGCATCAGGGTCAGCTTGTGCTGGACAAGCGGATGGCTAACGACGGTGACCTGGGGCATGGGAGAGACCTGCTAAGAGCGTACCGTCACGCTCCTAGCATGCCCCCTCGAAATCAAGCCAGTTGGTCGCCGACCGGCAAGGATCGGATGCGCTTGCCCGTGGCGGCGAAGATGGCGTTGCACAGCGCCGCCGGTGCGGGCGGATAGGCCGGCTCGCCCAGGCCCGTCGGGTTGTTGTCCGACAGCTTGAAGCGGACCTCGACGTCGAAGGCGTCGGCCATGCGCAGCAGGGGGAAGTCGCCGAAGTTGCTCTGTTGCGTCGCCCCGCCCTCGAAGGTGATCTGCTGGTGCAGGGCCGCGCCGATCGCGTCCAGGACCGAACCCTGGACCTGCTGCTCGGCGCCCTTGGGGTTGATGATCTGGCGGCCGCAGTCGACGGCGGCCCAGGCCTTGTCGACCTTGATCGCGCCGTCCTTGACGGTCACCTGCACGACCACAGCCACATAGCCCATGTGGCTGTAGTGGCAAGCCACGCCCAGACCCGAGGCCTTGGGCAGCTCGCGGCCCCAGCCCGACGTCTCGGCGACCAGGTCCAGCACGCCCCGCATACGGCCGGTGTGGAAGCTGTCGCGCTCGGTCGCCGCGCCCAGCAGGCGCGGCTCGCCCAGCAGTTCGCGGCGGAAGGCGATCGGGTCCTTGCCGGCGGCGATGGCCACCTCGTCGGTGAAGCTCTGCAGCACGAAGCCGAAGGCGTTGTTGCCCGGCGCCCGCAACGGCCCGGTCGGCGCGCCCAACGGCATCACCGACACCTGGACGCGATAGTTGTCCAGCGCTCGGCACGGGAACTGGGTAGCGTTGAAGCCAGCGCTGGGGGCAAAGTTGGTCCCCTCGCCGAAGCTGACGAAGTGGTCGTTCCAGGCCGTGACCTTGCCCGAGGCGTCCAGGCCGGCGGTCAGGTTGTGCCAGCCGCCGGGCCGATAGAAGTCGTGCTGGATGTCGTCCTCGCGCGTCCAGATCAGCTGGACCGGCGCGCCCGCCTTGGCGGCGATGGCGGCGGCCTCGACCATGTAGTCGTTGTTCAGGCGTCGGCCGAAGCCGCCGCCGCCGCGGATCAGGTGGATGGTGATCGCCTCTTCCGGCACGTTCAGCGCGGCGGCGACCAGCCGGCGGCCGGGCTCGGGGTTCTGGGTCGGGGCCCAGATCTCGACCTTGCCGTCCTTGACCCACGCCGTGCAGTTCTGCGGCTCCAGAGGCGCGTGGGCGATGAAGGGGTAGCTGTAGGTCGCGCTGACGGTCTTGGCCGCGCTCTTCAGGGCGGCGTCGACGTCGCCATCGGCGCGATCCACGCGCTGCGGTGGGCCCTTGGCCAGTTCGGCGGCCTTGGCCTCGAAGGCGGCGCTGCTCTGGGCCGAGGTCGGATGGTCGGCCCACTTGATGTCCAGCGCCTCGCGGCCCTTGCGCGCCGCCCACCAGTTGGTGGCGACCACCGCCACGCCCGGCAGCAGCCCTTGAAGGTTGCTCCCGCCCTCGATCACGAAAGCGTCCCTGACGCCCTTGACCGCCTTGGCCGGGGCCAGATCGACCGAGGCGACCTTGGCCCCGAAAACCGGGGCCTTGGCGAAGGTGGCGAACAGCATGCCGGGCAGACGCGTGTCGATGCCGTACAGCGGCTGGCCCGTGGTGATGGCGTCGAGGTTCTGGCTCTTGTGGCTCTGGCCGATGATCCGGAAGGCCTTGGGGTCCTTCAGGGTCAGGGTCTTGGGATCGGGCGGCGTCAGCTTGGCCGCGTCCTCGGCCAGTTCGCCGTACGACGCGCGGCGGGCGCCGGAGATCACGACGCCCCGCTCGGTCGAGCAGCTGTCGGCCGGAACGCTCCAGCGCGCGGCGGCGGCCTGGATCAGCAGCGCCCGGACCGTGGCCCCGACGCGGCGCAGGCCGTCGTATTCCAGCGTCGTGGCCATGCTGCCGCCGGCCACCTGGCGACCATAGACCTTGGTGTCGGCGATGGCCTGCTCGACCGTCACGGCCGACCAGTCGACGTCCAGCTCCTCGGCGATCAGCATCGGCAGCGAGGTCTTGATCCCCTGCCCCACCTCCGGGACCTTCGAGGCGATCGTAACCTTGCCGTCCGGCGCGATGCGGACATAGGCGTTGACCTCGGTCGCGCCGGCAGCGGCGCCCTCGGCGGCCATGGTGAAGCTGAGCAGCAGACCGCCGCCGGTGGCCGCGCCGGTCTTCAGCAGGAAGCGGCGGGTCGGGTCGCGCAGGATCTCGCCGTCCATGATCAGACCTCCGCCTGGCCGGACGCGGCCTTGATGGCCTTCCGGATACGGATGTAGGTGGCGCAGCGGCACAGGTTGCCGTTCATCGCCGCGTCGATGTCCGCGTCGGTCGGCTTGGGCTTGGCGGTCAGCAGGGCCGTGGCCGACATGATCTGGCCAGCCTGGCAGTAGCCGCACTGAGGCACGTCGATGGCCTTCCACGCCTCCTGCACCTTGGCGCCGACCGGCGTCTTGCCGACGCCCTCGATAGTGGTGACCGCCTTCTTGCCCACCCGGCTGACCGGCGTGACGCAGGCGCGGACCGGCGCGCCGTCCAGATGCACCGTGCACGCCCCGCACAGGGCCGCGCCGCAGCCGAACTTGGCCCCCACCAGACCCAGCGTGTCGCGCAGGACCCACAGCAGCGGCGTGTCGCCGTCGACGTCCGCTGTCTTGGTCTCGCCGTTGACGGTCAGCGTGAAGGCCATGACGCCACTCCCAATCGCCCGAGCTTGCCCGGAGGTTGCGCCATCCTGCCCTAACGTCGCCGTTCGCGCGAGGCGGTGTCACATAACTTTCACAGATAGGATTTGACGGGCAAATCCTTCCGTGGTTCCGGTGCGCCGCGCGCGATCCGTTTACGGACGAACGCCATTTCGCAGCAAGGAAAGACGCTGATGCTGGGCTTGTTCAAGGCCGTCATGCCGAAGGAAGACAAGTTCTTCGACCTGTTTTCCGCCCATGCCCGCACGCTGGTCGCCGGGGCCGAGGCCCTGCACGACATGACCGCCGGCGGCGACGCCGTCGGGCCGGCTAGCGCCCGGGTCGACCAGCACGAGGACGAGGCCGACGAGGTCACGCGCCAGGTGATGGTCGCCGTACGCCGAAGCTTCATCACCCCGTTCGACCGCAGCGACATTCAGGACCTGACGACCTCGCTGGACGACGCCATCGACCAGATGCGCAAGACCGCCAAGGTCGTCACCCTGTTCGAGGTCAAGACCTTCGAACCGCAGATGCGCGAGATGACCCGCATCATCGTCGAGGCGGCCAAACTGACCCAGGAGGCGGTCGACCTGCTTCCGAAGATGCGCCTGAACGCCCAGAAGCTGTCGGACATCGCCGTGAAGATCACCCAGATCGAAGACCAGTCCGACCACATGTACGACCAGGGCCGCAAGGACCTGTTCCTGGCCAGCCGTAATGGCGATCCCATGGCCTTCATCGTCGGCGTCGACATCTACAGCCACCTGGAAAAGGTCATGGACCGCTTCGAGGACGTGGCCAACCGCATCAGCGGCATCGTCGTCGAGCAGGTCTGAGTCCCGTGGACGCCACGCTCCTGATCCTGGTCTTCCTGGTCGTCGTCGCCCTGGCGTTCGACTTCCTGAACGGCCTGCACGACGCCGCCAACTCGATCGCCACGATTGTCTCCACTCGGGTGCTGTCGGCCCGCTGGGCGGTGATCTGGGCGGCGTTCTTCAACTTCATCGCCTTCCTGTTCTTCGGCCTGCACGTGGCCAAGATGGTCGGCTCGGGCATCGTCGACCCGCACGTGATCAGCGATCGGCTGATCTTCGCGGCGCTGATGGGCGCGATCAGCTGGAATCTGCTGACCTGGTGGGCGGGCATTCCTTCGTCCAGCTCGCACGCCCTGATCGGCGGCCTGGTCGGCGCGGCCATCGCCAAGGTCGGCGGCCTGGGCGCGATCCAGTGGGCGGGCCTGGGCAAGACCGCGGCCGGCATCGTGGTCTCGCCGACCATGGGCTTCCTGCTGGCCCTCGTTCTGGTGCTGGTCGTGTCGTGGACCTTCGTGAAGAGCTCGCCGTTTTTCGCCGACCGGGTGTTCCGCAAGCTGCAGTTCGTCTCGGCGGCCCTCTATAGCCTGGGCCACGGCGGCAACGACGCGCAGAAGACCATGGGCATCATCGCCGCCCTGCTGTTCGCCCACGGCGCCACCGACGCGCCCGGCCACATCCCGTTCTGGGTGGTCCTGGCCTGCCAGACGGCGATGGGCTTAGGGACCCTGTTCGGCGGCTGGCGCATCGTCCACACCATGGGCAGCAAGATCACCCGCCTCACCCCGATGCAAGGCTTCTGCGCCGAGACCGGCGGCGCAATCACGTTGTTTTTGGCGACCCATGTCGGGGTTCCGGTCTCGACGACTCACACGATCACAGGCGCTATTGTGGGTGTCGGCGCCTCGCGCCGGGTCTCGGCCGTGCGCTGGGGCGTGGCCAAGGACATCGTCATCGCCTGGATCGTCACCCTGCCGGCGGCGGCCCTCACGGCGGCGTTGTTCTACTACCTGGGATTCTGGATGAAGTGACCGAGACGGGAGCAAAGCAGGAGGGACGCAAGTCAGGTGGCAAGCGCCGCCAGGTCGCCGCCCTGCCGTGGCGGGGCGAAGGCGAAAACCTGCGCTTCCTGCTGGTCTCCTCGCGCGAAACCCGCCGCTGGGTGATCCCCAAGGGCTGGCCTATGAAGGACAAGACCGACTTCGCCGCCGCCGCCCAGGAAGCCTACGAGGAAGCCGGCCTGGACGGCGTCATCGCCGAGACGCCGGTCGGCGACTACGAATACCTCAAGCGACTGAAGAGCGGCGCGGCCAAGCTGGTCAAGGTCGACGTCTATCCCCTGCGGGTCACGGGCGAGCACGCCACCTGGCCCGAGAAGGGCCAGCGCACCCTGGAGTGGATGGCCCCGGTCGAGGCCGCCTTGGCCGTCCAGGAGCCCGATCTGCGCGACCTGATCGCGCGCTTCGCCGAGATCGAACTGCCCGAGGAAGAACGCCCCTCGCCTCACGTGGCCCCCACGCCCGTGCGCGTGGCCTTCCAGCGCCTGCGCCGGCGGGTGACGGCGCTGTGGGGCCGCTACCGCCCCTGACTCCGAGCACGCCGAGACCTGTGGACAAGTCGTCGCCAGGCGCATAATGTTCCCATTATGTTCTTGCTTGATGGGCGCCCATGCAACTGTCCCTAGGTCTGGCCCGATCCCCGCTGGAAAGCGTGCGCGACGCCCTGCTCTGCGAATTCGGGCCTCAAAGGCCGGTGACGCGGATGGACCCGATCTCACAACTGGTGAAGTCGTCGATCAGGCCGCACCCAGGACGCCGTCTCGTGGGCCGCCTTCCTGCGGCTGCGCGCCGAGTTCAAGAGCTGGGAAGACCTGGCCAACGCCCCGGTCGCGGCGGTGGCGCGGCTCATCGACGAGGTCACCTTTCCCGGTGACAAGGCCCGTCACCTGACCACCGCCCTGAAGATGATCCAGGACAAGGTGGGCTGGCTGTCGCTGAACCACCTGAAGGGGCTGGAGGTCGACCAGGCGCGCTGGGAGTTGCAGGCCCTGCCCGGCGTCGGGGTCAAGGTCGCCGCCTGCGTGCTGAACTTCAGCGACCTGGCCATGCGGGCCCTGGTGGTCGACACCCACGTCTATCGCGTCGCCAAGCGGATCGGCCTGATCGGCGTGGGCGACACGACGCACGCCTATCACACCCTGATGGGTCTGGCGCCGGACACCTGGACGGCTGACGACCTGTTCGAACTGCACTGGCTGATGAAGCGCGGCCTGGGTCAGATGCTGTGCCCGCACGAGGGTCCCCGCTGCGGCGCCTGTCCGATCAAGACGATGTGCGCCAAGGCCGGCGTCGGTCACAGCGCCGACGTGCTGGCCTGGCGACCACGGGACTGAAGCAGCCGACTGAACCTGACACACATTCATGCGCTGATCCGAACATGGACATCCGCATCGGCACGGCCGGCTGGAGCTTCCCGCGCGACCTGGACTTCCCCGCCGAGGGCTCGGGGCTGGAGCGCTACGCGGCGCGGCTGGCTTGCGTCGAGATCAACTCGTCCTTCTACCGGCCGCACCAGCGCAAGACGTACGAACGCTGGGCGGCCAGCACGCCGCCCACCTTCCGGTTCGCGGTGAAGGTTCCGCAGACGATCACCCACGAGCGGCGGCTGGCCGCGATCGACGACCTGTTGGCGCGGTTCCTGGACGAGACAGATGGCCTGGGCGCCAAGCGCGGGCCGCTGCTGGTGCAGCTACCACCCAGTCTTCGGTTCGACGCCGAGCGGGTCGGCGCGTTCCTGGAAACCTGGCGTCGCCAGACGGACGCCCCGACCGTGCTGGAGCCGAGGCACGCCAGTTGGTTGGCGACCGAGCCGGAACGGATGCTGGCGGATTTCCGGATCGCGCGCGTCGCCGCCGATCCAGCGATCGTCCCCGAGGCGGCCGAGCCCGGCGGCTGGAGGGGCCTGACCTATCGCCGCTGGCACGGCTCGCCCGTGATCTACGAAAGCGCCTATCCGCCCGAGACGCTGGAGGCCCTGGCGGCGCGGCTGGCGGCCGAGGGCGAAACCTGGTGCATATTCGACAACACCAAGTTCGGCGCGGCGACGCGGGATGCGCTGATGGTTCTGGATTGTCTGACGGCTCGAATCCGCCCTCGCCCTTCGACAGGCTCAGGGTGAGGACTACTCTTGGCGTGGCGTTCGAGTAGAAACCTCACCCTGAGCCTGTCGAAGGGCGAGGTTTCGACGCACGGAGTTCTCAATGACCGACGCCTTCGATCCCGCCATGATGGACGGCCCCGAGGCCCTCGCCCGTTTCCTGGAGACCGGCGACGAACGCCTGTTGGACGGCGTGTTCTCGGAAGGCGACGTCGTGATCCTCGAGAACTTCCCGCCCCATGTGTTCCAGGGCCAGGATGGCCTGGCGCTGTGGCGCGCGACCATGGCCAAGCACGTGGGCGCCATCGGCGAGCTGCAGCACATCTTCGAGCGACCGCAGGACTTCGGCGTCACCGGCGACACGGTCCACTTCACCCTGCCCACCCGCTGGAGCGGCGTGCGCGACGGCGCGCCGTTCAAGGAGTTGGGCGGCTGGAGCTTCGTGCAGGTACGCGAGGGCGGCCGATGGCGAATCCGCTCATACGGCTGGGCCGTCGTCGCGTTCGCCTGGGAGGCCTAGCCGCCAGCCAGTTCCGTGAAGGTTCGGACGCCGATCGGATAGCGACGCCAGTCCTTGTAGTCGAAGTGCCACCACTCCTCGGGATAGATCTCGAAGCCTTCCGCCACCATCGCCTCGCGCAGGAGGGCGCGCAGGGCTCTCTGCTTGGTCACGCCGCCGATGAAATCGGCATAGGCGCGCAGCGAGAACTCGTCGTAACGACTGGGCATTTCGACGGCCTTGCCGGTCTTGAGGTCGTAGAGGGTCAGGTCGACGGCGCAGCCGCGGTTGTGGCGCGATCCCTTGGCCGGGTCGGCGACGAAGGCGTGATCCTCAGGCGGGGTCGCCTCCCAGAACATCCAGGTGACGAACCAAGGGCGGTACGCGTCGTGGATCAGCAGGCCGTAGCCCTTGTCGGCCAGCGCCTTCTGGGCGCGTCCCAGGGCCTCGGCGGCGGGTCGCTGCAGATACGCGCCGGCGCGCTCGTACAGCGCTATGCCCATGAAGTTGTTCGTCCCGGCGTAGCGGATATCCAGCTTGATACGCGGATCGATCGTCGTCAGGTCGACGAGGTCGGACGGTAGGCGCGGCTCGGTCTCGACCGGCGGCGAGGCGGCCAGGGCGCGTCGGCGCAGGGCGACCGGATCGGCCCGGACAGCCTTGCGGATCGCATCTTGAGTTTCGGCCCCGAAATCGTGAAAGGCCAGGGTCTTGCCATCCAGACGCACCGCGCCGTTCTCCAGCGTCAGCTCGCCCCCGCCCGCGATCGCGTAATGACCGCCGCCCGAAGGCGTCAGGCGGGCCGACCGGAAGCCCTGCCCGTCGATATGCAGCGCCCTCTCTTTCTCGAATACGGTGAGGGGCGCGGCCTTGTCGCCGTACTGGCCGATCGCGGCCCATTCCGTCCTGGTCAGGGCCAGTGCCGGCCGGGCCGCGAAGGCGGCGGCGAGCGCCAGGAACGATCTTCGGACCAGGCCTTTCATCGCGCTACTCCGCGTCGACATGCACCCGGCGGAAACGGCCCTGCAGATAGACCAGCGGCTCGTGGTCCGGATCATAGCGCAGCTTCACCACGCGCCCGACATAGACCCGGTGGTCGCCGGCGTCGAAGACGTGGTGCGTCTCGCACTCGAAATTGGCCATGCAGTTGGGAAGGATCGGCACGCCCGTGCGCCAGGTCTCGGTCTCGACGCCGGCGAAGCGATCGGTGTCCTTCTGCACGAACTGGCGGGCCAGGGCCTGGTGCTCGGCGTGCAGGACATTGACGGCGAAGCGCCCGGCGGCGTCCAGCCACGGCAGGCTGCTGGACTTCAGGTCCACGCAGATCAACGCCAAAGGCGGATCCAGCGACACCGAGGTGAACGAGTTCGCCGTCAGACCGACCTTGCGGCCGTCCGCGCAGACGGTCGTGACCACCGTCACCCCCGTCGTGAAACACCCGAACGCGTCGCGCAGGGCCCGGGCGTCATGCTCGGCGCCCTCCCCCAGTTCGATCGTAACCGCCTTACTCATTGTCTAAGCAGTGGGGTAAAGCCGGACGGTCGGCAAGGGCCAGGCTTGAGGTTGGTCAATCAAAACAACCGACCGGCGGGCGTGGCTCAAGCGAACGTCGCCGCGAGGATCTTTTCCAGCCACAGCTGATCGGTCTCGTCGAACGAGGCCGGCTGGTCGGAATCGACGTCGAACACCGCGATCAGCTGGCCATCGGGCCCGAACACGGGGACCACGATCTCGCTTTGCGAACGGCTGTCGCAGGCGATATGGCCCGGAAAGGCGTGGACATCCGGCACCAGCTGGGTCTGCCCCGTCGCCGCCGCCGTTCCGCAGACCCCGCGCCCATAGGCGATGCGCAGGCAACCCAGGGTGCCCTGATAGGGCCCGACCACCAACTCGCGGTCCTTGGCGGGATCGACGACGTAGAAGCCGGTCCAGAAATAGTGGTCGAAGCTGTTGGCCAGCATCGAAGCCACCGTCGCCATGCGGGCGGTGACGTTGCCCTCGCCCTCCAGCACGGACGCGATCTCGTCGGCGACCTCGGCATAGCGGGTCGCCTTGTCGGTGGAGAGGGTGAGGTCGTTGAACGCTTCGGCCATGGCTGCCGATATAGCGCGCCGCGCCGGGGATGCGAGGGGTTTCGCCCGCGCTGGTCGACAGATCCGTAGTGAACCTTATTGCAAATAATTCTTAATAATAGATAGGAGGGCGCAGTTTTCGAGTCGTCGGGGATTTTGGCATGTTCGATAAGCTTAAGAGTGTTCGTGGATTGGCCTTGGCTTCCAGCGCGTTGGCGCTGAGCCTGAGCGCGCTGGCCTCCTCGGCGCACGCCGCCGACAATGCGGACCAGCGCGACAGCGTCGCCCTCGACGCCGTGGTCGTCACCGCCGACCGCAAGGACAGCTTCGGCGCCGACTTCGTCCAGGCCGGGGCCTTTCGTGACGCGCGGGTTCGCGACACGCCGCTGACGGTCACCATCCTGCCGCGCGACCTCCTCGACGCTCAGCAGGCCCGCTCGGTGTTCGACGCGGTTCGCAACACCGCCGGTGTCAGCCAGGCCCAGATCAACACGGTGATCTACAGCAACCTCGCGATCCGGGGGATCCAGGTCGACAACGCCACCAACTTCCGGCTGAACGGCGTCCTGCCGATCTTCAACTTCGTGGACATGCCGCTGGAGGACAAGGATCGCGTCGAGGTCCTGAAGGGCGCGGGCGGCCTCTACTACGGCTTCGCGACGCCTTCGGGCATCGTCAACCTGGTGACCAAGCGGCCGACCGCCACGCCGCTGACGACGCTGGACCTGTTCGGCAACAGCCGGGGCGGCGTGGGCGGCGCGATCGACCTCAGCCGGCCGCTCGGCGACACGGTTGGCCTGCGGATCAATGCGGGCGGCTCCACGATCGAGACCGGCATCGACCGCACCAGCGGCCATCGCTACTTCGTCTCCACCGCCCTCGACTGGAGGCCGACCGCCAAGCTGACCGTCGAACTGGACGGCCAGTACATCTTCAAGACGGTCACCGAACCGACCGAGTTCGTCCTGCCCGCCGCCGTCGGCGGCGTGATCTCGGTTCCGCCGCTGCAGGCCTCGTCCAAGAACCTCGGCGCGGACTGGATGCAGGCCAAGGGCTGGGAAACCAACGTCCTGGCCAAGGCGCGCTACGACTTCTCCCCGGCCTGGAGCGCCTCGTTCAGCGTCGGCCAGTCGTACATGAAGCGCGACCGGGCCTATTCGTCGTTCAGCGGCTACAACCTGACCACCGGCGCGGGCACGCTGGGCGTGGCGATGACCCACGGCAACGACTATCGCAGCACGATCTACCGCGCCGACCTGGCCGGCGCCGTCCAGACCGGACCGATCGAGCACCAGCTGCTGATCGGCGTCTCCCAGAACATCCGCGACACCAACATTCCGACCGCCGTGCGCTACAGCTTCGCGCAGAACCTCTACGATCCGGTCGTGATCCCCGAGCGGCCGAATCCCGCGCGGATCATCGCCAATCCCTCCCGGGTGAAAGACACCGGCGCCTTCATCTATGATCGCGCCACCTATAACGGCTGGCTGCAGGCGACCATCGGCTACCGCAAGGCCGACTACAGCGATGTCAGCCGCACCAGCGCCTACAAGGCCAAGCCCGGCGCCTGGTCCTACGGCCTGATGATCAAGCCGGCCAAGTGGGCCAGCCTGTACGGCAACTACATCGAGGGCCTGGAATCGGGCGGCACCGCCCAGCAGATCGCGGTCAACGCCGGCCAGACCCTGCCGGCGGCGCTCAGCAAGCAGAAGGAGTTCGGGGTCAAGATCGAGCCGGTCGCCGGCTTCCTGCTGACCGCCGCCCACTTCGACATCGACCGCGCCTCGTCCTACATCAACAGCGCCAACTATTTCGTCCAGGACGGCCGGGCCAACTACAAGGGCTTCGAGTTCAGCGCCAGCGGCGAGGTCACCCGCGACCTGTCGGTCTCGCTGAGCGCGGTCTCCCTGGACGCCAAGCAGATCTCGGGCGCGGCCTCGGTGGTGGGCAAGCGGATCGAGAACACCGCCAAGACCTCGGGTTCGATCTTCGCGGAATACAAGATCCGGGCCGTGAAAGGTCTGAAGGTCTCGGGCGGCCTGTTCCACGTTGGCTCACGCGCGGTCAACGCCCTGAACCAGGCCTTCGTGCCCGGCTACACGACGCTGGACCTGGGGGCGAGCTACCAGGCCGCCATCGCCGGCCGGCCGACGACGTTCCGCGTCTATGGCGAGAACGTCACCGGCAAGCGCTATTGGGCGGCGACCGGCTCCAGCCTCGCGGCCCAGGGCGCTCCCAGCGCGGTGAAGCTCTCGGTCTCGACCGCCTTCTAGAATTCCTGCCACTCGCCCGGGCGCGATCCCGGCTGGACCTTCAGGGCGTTGCCGCCCTGGACATAGCGCTGGCGGAAGCTTTCCCGGGTCGGGGCCGCCGCCGGGCGAGGCGCGGGCGCCGCTGGTCGGCGCTCGGCCCGAGCGGGCATCTCGTGAACCACCGCCCCGACCTCGAAGCGGCCGATCAGCCGCTCCAGTTCGGCGGCCTCGGTGGAGAGGGCGTGGCTGGCGGCGGTCGACTGCTCGACCATGGCGGCGTTCTGCTGGGTGACCTGGTCCATCTGGTTCACCGCCTGGTTCACCTCGGCCAGGCCCACGGCCTGCTCCTTGGACGAGGCGGCGATCTCGGCGACCAGGTCGTTGATCTCGGCCACCTGGGTGAGGATCTGATCGAGGGTCTCGCCGGTCTCGCCGACCAGCCGCACGCCCTTGCCGACCTGCTCGGTCGAGGCGCTGATCAGACCCTTGATCTCCTTGGCGGCGTCGGCCGAACGCTGGGCCAGGGCCCGCACTTCCTGGGCCACCACCGCGAAGCCGCGACCGGCGTCGCCGGCCCGCGCCGCCTCGACCCCCGCATTCAGGGCCAGCAGGTTGGTCTGGAAGGCGATCTCGTCGATGACGCCGATGATCTGGGTGATCGACCGCGAGGACTTCTCGATGCCGCCCATGGCCTGGACGGCCTCCTTGACCACCGCGCCGCTGCGTTCGGCGGCGGCCTTGGCGCTGATCGTCACCTGACGGGCGCGCTCGGCGCCTTCCGAGCTGCGCGTCACCGTGGCGGTGAGCTGGTCGAGCGCGGCCGCGGTCTGCTCCAGGCCGGCGGCCTGGCGCTCCGTGCGTTGCGCGAGGTCATCGGCGGCGTTGCTGATCTCGGCGCAACCGCCGCGTATGCCGCGGGCGGCGGCCAGGATGCCGGCCATGGTCGCCTGCAGGCTCTCGACGGCGGCGTTGAAGTCGCGCGGCATCTTGGCCGCGTCGCCCTGGAAGTCGCCCTCGCGCATGCGCCAGATCAGGTCACCGTCGGCCAGGCGCTCCATGCCCTCGCCAAGGCTGGAGACGGCCTTGGCCTGAGCGGCGGCGAAGGCTCGCGCCTCCTGCTCGTGACGCTGGCGTTCGATCTCGGCGGCGGCGCGTTCGGCCTCCTGTTCGGCCCGGCGGCGCTGGCCGTCGGCCAGATCGTGGCGGAAGCCGTCGAGGGCCCGGGCGATGGCGCCGATCTCGTCGCCGCCCTCCACGCCGGGGACGGCGTCCTCGTAGCGGCCGGCCGAGAGCTTGTCGACGCTGCGGGTCAGCCCCGTCAGCGGCCGCTTCACCAGGGCGGCGCTGGCGAAGAACAGCGCGGCCAGCACGGCGGCGGTGATCACCAGGCCGCCGATGAACAGGATCCTGGCCAGCCGGTCGGCCGGACCGGTGATGGCGGCCACCGGCACGTCCATGACCAGGGCCCAGGTGGTGTTGAGCGCCGGCATCGGCACCGGGCGGATGATCCGGGCCATCGGCACGCCGTCGGCGACCACGCCCTTGACCTCGACGGCCTCGCCGCCGGCCAGCACGCCCTGCACCTGGTCGGCGCCGGCGTCGGCATAGGGCTGCATGCGCTTGGCCGCGTCGGGATGGGCGACCCATTTGCCGGTCGACGACAGCATCATCACCCGGCCGCCGCCCAGCGGCTTCAGAGCGCCCAGCGTTTTGGAAACGCTGTCCAGGGCCAAGTCGAGGCCGGCCACGCCGATGAAGCGCCCGTGCGAGGTCACCGGATAGACCACCGACGTCATCAGCACCGACTTGCCGGCCACGGTATAGGGGTAGGGCTCGACGATCGCCGCCTTGCCGGTCTTCTGCGGGATCGTGAAATAGGCCTCGGCGAAGTCGTCCACGCCGTTCAGCGGCTCGAAGATCACCTTGTCGCCATCGTGAACCCAGTAGGGGGTCAAGGCGCCGATCTTGTTGGATCCGGTCTCGGTCTTGCCAGCGAACTCGGCGTCCTTGCCGTCGAAGTCCTTGCCCATGAACCAGCTGCCCAGGACCATGTCCGAGGACTCGGCGTTGGGCTTGAGCATGCCGACCACCGTCGCCCGGTCGGTCATGCCCGCCTCGTGCGCGGCGCCGATCGAGACGGCCATGGCTCGCGCGGTCGACTGCACCTTGCCGATGTCGGCCTGCACGCTCTGGATTGCGTCATCGGCGACGGCGCCAGCGTAACGGTTGGTCAGACCCGAGACGATCGCGCTGGTGTGCGACGACACCGCCGCCGCCGCCGCGATCAACAGGACGCCGATCGCCAGGCCCGCCACCAGGATCAGTTTCCAGGCGATGGTCAAACGGCGGAACGCTGTCATCTCAAAGGTCTCCGGCCGCGAGGATGGCTGTTAACCATGTCTTCGCGGCCGAATCCTAAAGCGCTCGTTAACTATGCTTCGGGCGCGCCGAACTGCGACAATCCGCGCGCCTTGGGCACCAACCTTACCGCGAGAAACGGGCCTTCACGGGCGCATAGTTGTCCCAGACCTGGCCATCGCTGACCGAGCGCAGCAGCTTGACGTATTCGGCGTGGCTCCAGGCCAGGGGCGTGGCGCTGTCGGTGCCCTCGCCGCGCGCATAGCCGTGCGGACTTTCCGCGCCGACGCCGTCCCAGACCTGCTCGGGGATCAGCAGACCCTCGTTGGCGAACAGCTCCATGGCCCGGACATAGGTGTCGCGGATCTTCCTGACCGCCGCCGCGTCAGGCTTCCCACCGAGGCTGGCCAGGGCCAGTTCGTAGTGGCCGCGCTCGCCGGTGAAGATCGGCCAGACCCGGCCGCGCTGGCCGGGCCGCATCTGGTCGTCCTGGCCGTAGTTGGCGCCCGTCTTCACGTCCTCGCCATAGCCGTCGACGCCATAGCGCCGCCAGCCGGGGAAACGCCCCTCGACGCCCGGGAACGTGAAGTCGTAGCGGACCCTGTAGAGGTCCTCCATCGCCTGGTCGTCCAGCTTGGGCAGGCTGGCGACGATGGCCGGGTCGTCTGCGCGACGCACGCCGTAGCGGACCAGCTCCAGGAAGCCGGCGTCCAGCATCCTGTCCTCGGGGACCGCCGCCTGGCCGTTGCGTTCCTCGACCGGGCTCTTGTTGTCGGGATCCTGGTCGCTGTTGAGGCGCAGGTAGTAGTGGCCGTCGCCGAACGCGCCCTTGGTGGTGACCATGCGTGCCTCGACCTTGGCCGAATAGGCGTCGGCGGTCCTGCGATAGGTCTCGGCCGAGGCCTTGTCGCCGGCGGCCTCGGCGATGTCGCCGGCCACGACAAGGCCCGCGATCACCGCGGCGGTCGTCGAGGGCGAATAGCCCCCCTGCTCTTCCCAGCGCTCCTGCTGGGTGAACGGCGGGGTGATGGTCGCGTGGTTCCAGCCCAGGTCGACCTTGCCGCCCCTGACCAGGAAGTCGGCGGCCGGTTTCAGCATCTTGCCGTAGTAGGTCTTCAGCTCGGGTTCCGAAAGCCAGCCCAGCTTCCACAGCTTCCAGCCCAGCATGATCGGCATGGCGGTCTGGTCCAGCTGGACGCCGACCCATTCGGGCGTGCCGTCGACATGCGACTTCTGCAGGAACCAGCCGCCGTCGCCCTTATTGCCCGGCGTCCTGGGTCCGACCTGCACGGTGGGCAGGTAGTGGAACGCCGCCAGCGGGGTCTCCTTGTCGCCCAGGGCGGCCAGGGCCATGGCGCACTGGTAGAAATCGCGCGGCCAGACGGCCTTGTAGCCGGTCGAGGACTTGGTCGCGTCGACGGTATCGCCCCACGGGTTCGACAGCGAGGCGATCAGGGCACCGGCGTGCGTGCGGTCTTCCTGCACCTTCAGCATCAAAGCGCTGGCCTGCACCAGCTTGCCGCCGTCCTCGGACGCCTCGCGCAGGCGCGGCAACTCGGTCAGCGAGGCCAGGTAATCCTCCCAGCCCACACGCGCGCCCTCGCCGTTGAAGCGGGCCAGCACCTCGGGGTAGCCGGTCTTCAGCGTCGCGGCGGCGGTCGCGTCGGCGGCCTTGGCGTCCGGGCCGAAACCCATGGCGAAGTCGAAGGTCGACTCCTTGGCCACGGCGGGCAGCTGTCCGGTCAGGACGATCGCCCCCTTGGCAGAGGTCGTGGTCGCCTTCAGGCCCAGGACCGCGTCGCCATCCTTCAGCATGCTGGCCGAGGCCTTGGCGAAGGGCTTGGTCCCCTTGAAGCTGAGGAAGGCCTTGCCTTCGTAGGCGGTCAGGGCTGTCGTCGAGGCCGCGCCGGTGTCGCCGCCGCCCGTGTTGGCCATGTGCGGTTCCAGCACCAGGGTCGGGGTCACCGGGCCCTTTAGCGCCTTGACCGTGACGCGCACGAACAGGCTGTCGCGGTCGGGATCGGTGAAGATCCGCTTCTCGATGACGAAGCGCCCCTGCTTGTCGGTCGTGGTGATCTTGTAGGCCGGCGACAGCGGGCGGCCGGCGGCGTCGACGTGCAGATATTCGGTCTTGGAGGTTGTGTCCGCACCCTCGACGGCCAGGCCGGTCGCGGTCTGGACGGCGATCCGCATCTGCTTGATCTGGGCCTCGTGGATCAGGCCGTACATGGTCTCGGTCAGGACGCCGTCGGCGATCGAGAACCAGACCTTGGACACCGCCCCGGTCTTGCCGCCGGCCTTGTAGGCGCCGTCGACATAGGCCTCGTAGGACGCGCCGACGCCGGTCTTGGCGGAATAGGCCCAGGTCGTGGCCGGGGCGGCCTGCGCGGCGCCAGCGGTGAAGACGGCGGCCGAGGCCAGGGCGAGACGTTTCAGAGTGCGCATAGCGAGGGCCTCGTCAGGCTAAAAGGAACGAACGAAGGGTTTCAGGCCGCCTTGACGGCGCTGGAACGGGCTTGGGTGTCGGTGTCGCGGACGACGAAGGTCGCGGCGGCGGCGATGGCGAACGCGGCCGCGCCCAGGACCAGCGCCCAGATCGCCTGACCGCCGAAGAAGGCCTTGAGCAGCAGGCCCAGCACCGTCGCCGCCAGCAGCTGCGGGATGACGATGAAGAAATTGAAGATGCCCATGTAGACGCCCATCTTCCGCGCCGGCAGGGCTCCAGCCAGGATCGAGTACGGCGCCGACAGGATCGAGCTCCAGGCGAAGCCGACGCCGATCATGCCGATCCACAGCAGGCCAGGCTGACGGATCAGCTGGAACGACAGCAAGCCCAGCGCCCCGAGGCCCAGGCAGATCGCGTGGCTGACCCGCCGGTTGGTCGCTCGGACCATCAGCGGAATGACCAGCGCCGCCAGGGCCGCGACGCCATTGTAGACGGCGAACAGCACGCCCACCCAGTCCGCGCCTTCGTTGTAGGTCTTGGACGACGCGTCGACGGCGTGGAAGTGAACCGCCGCCACCGCGGGCGTCGTGTAGATCCACATGGCGAACAGGCCGAACCACGAGAAGAATTGCACCACCGCCAGCTGGCGCATGGTCTTGGGCATGCGGAACGCATCCGACAGCACCTCGGAAAAGCCGTTGTCCGTGCGGCCTAGGCGCTTGAACCGCGCGCCAGCGACCCCCGCGACGCCGAACACCAACAGCAGGCCGGCCAGGACGTAGAGCTCCTTCTCCAGCCGCGCGCCCCAGACGACCAGCGCCAGGGCCAGGCCCGACAGCACGCCGCCGACGCCCAGGGCAACATAGGCGTTGACCGAGGGCTCGGGCTCCTCGTGCGGGCCGAAGCCCAGCGCCTCGTGCTCGGCGATCTCGAAGCGGGCCAGCTGTTCGGGGCTGTATTCCTTGGTCGTGAACACCGTCCACATCACGGCCAGCAGCAGGCCCGCCCCGCCGGCGTAGAAGGCGATCCGCACCGCATCGGGGATCTGGCCGGCCGGCGCGGTGTTGGCGACGTGGAACCAGTTGGTCAGCATCCACGGCAGGGCCGAGGCCAGCACCGCGCCCAGGCCGATGAAGAAGCTCTGCATGGCGTAGCCGGTCGCCCGCTGCTCGTCGGGCAGGTTGTCGCCGACGAAGGCGCGGAACGGCTCCATGGTGATGTTGATCGAGGCGTCCATCAGCCACAGCGCCCCGGCCGCGACCCACAGGGCCGGCGAATTGGGCATGACGAACAAGGCCAGGGTGGTGAGGATCGCGCCCCAGAAGAAGTAAGGCCGTCGGCGCCCCAGCCGCCCCCAGGTCTTGTCGGAAAGGTGGCCGATGATGGGCTGGACCAGCAGGCCCGTGGCCGGCGCGGCGATCCACAGGATCGCCAGGTGGTTCACGTCGACGCCCAGCGTCTGGAAGATGCGGCTGGTGTTGGCGTTCTGCAGGCCGAAACCGATCTGGATTCCGAAGAAGCCAAAGCACATGTTCCAGATTTGCAGGAAACTGAGCCTCTGCCTGGCCATCGGTCCTCCGCCCGCTCCGACCGCCGGTTGCTCCAGCTGGTTCGCAATTTTTTTCATAGATCGTCGCGACCGGCATTTGCGCACGCGTCGCCAGTCCATGCAATGGAAAATCCATGTTTAATTGGGCCACTGGCCACAAGACGCGCGCCGATATCAACGCCATGACGGCGCGATCAAAGCCAGACTCACAAGGATATTTGCAGTAGTTTTCACAACCAGACCTCGACGGAACCGCCCTCGCCCGGCTTGCAAACCCGCCCGAACGGCGCCTTATGGGCGATGAAAATATTTGCAGAAATCTTTGCATCGGGGGCGGCGTTCAGTGACCAAGGGAGCGACTCGACTGGAGGACCTGGCCAAGCTGGCGGGGGTCTCGATCTCGACCGCATCCCGGGCCCTCAATGACAGCCCCGCCGTCAACAAGCGCACCAAGCAGCTGATCTGGAAGCTGGCGCGCGAGATGGACTATCCGTTCCGCCGCTACATGCCGGCCGGTCCGATCGGGGCCGAGGCGACGATCGCCATCGTCACCCCGCGTCCGCAGGGCCGCGACAGCGGCATGTCCGATCCGTTCTTCCTCGAACTGCTGGCCGGCGTCGGCGAGGCGGCGCGCGAACGCGGCTGCGATGTCATCCTCAGCCACATCGCCCCGGCCAATTTCGAGGACCTGTCGGCGGCCATGACCACCAGCCGGGCCGAGGGGGTGATCTTCCTGGGCCAAAGCTCGCTGCACGCGGCCTTCAACCGCCTGGCCGAGACCGAGACCCGCTTCGTCGTCTGGGGCGCGCAATTCCCCGACCAGAACTACTGCTCGGTCGGCTCCGACAACATCCAGGGCGGGCGGCGCGCGACGCTGCATCTGGCCCGCCTGGGCCGCAAGCGCATCGTCTTCCTGGGCGACACAGAGGCGCCGGAAGCCATGCACCGCCACCGGGGCTATCTGGAGGCGCTGGACCAGGCCAAGCTGGGCGTCGATCCCGACCTGATCGTGCCGGCCCACTTCGAGGTCGAGTCGGCCGAGGCCGCCGTCGACAGCCTGATCCACCACGGCATCAAGTTCGACGGCGTTGTCGCGGCCTCGGACCTGATCGCGCTGGGCGCCATCCGCGCGCTCAAGCACGCGGGCCTGACGGTTCCGAGCGATGTCTCGGTGATGGGCTTCGACAACGTCCCCTTCAGCCGCTACGCCAGCCCCGCCCTCTCGACCATCGCCCAGGACACCGCCAAGGCCGGCCGGCTGATGGTCTCCAAGCTGCTGGACAGCGGCGAGCGCGCCAGCCGTTCGGAGCGCGTGCCAACCGACCTGATCATTCGCGAAAGCTGCGGCGGCTGAGCGCATGACGCGCTAGTTTCAGTGTGGGGCCCGGCCAGCCGCAACGTCTAACGCCGGAACGGCCACCACGGAGACGGCGATGCGGAATGGCGATCTGGAAGAGGTGGCCAGCAAGGTTCCAGCCGTCACCCAGGGCTTCTGGATCATCAAGATCCTGGCCACGACCCTGGGCGAGACCGGCGGCGACACGCTGAGCATGACCCTGGACCTGGGCTATCTGGTCAGCTCGGCGATCTTCCTGGCCATCCTACTGGCCCTCGTGGCGGGACAGGTCACGGCGCGGCGGTTCCATCCGTTCCTGTACTGGGCGACGATCGTGGCCTCCACCACCGCCGGCACGACCATGGCCGACTTCGCCACCCGTTCGCTGGGCATCGGCTATGCCGGCGGCTCGCTGTTGTTGCTGGGCTGCGTGCTGGCCTCGCTGGCGGCCTGGCGCGTCGTGCTGGGCCGGATCGACGCCGACGACATCCACTCCCCCAAGGCCGAGCTGTTCTACTGGGTGACGATCACCTTTTCGCAGACCCTAGGCACGGCGCTGGGTGACTGGACGGCCGACACCGCCAGCCTGGGCTATATCGGCGCCGCGCTGATCTTCGCGGGACTGCTGGCCGTCGTCGCGATCCTGCATTTCCGCACTCGGGTCAGCAAGGTCGTGCTGTTCTGGGCCGCGTTCATCCTGACCAGACCGCTGGGCGCGGCGGTCGGCGACTTTCTGGACAAGCCGCTGGATCATGGCGGCCTGGCGCTGAGCCGTCCGCTCGCCTCGGCGGTGCTGGCGGCGGCGATCATCGCCCTAATCGTGGTGCTGCCCCAGCGAAGCGGCCGGCATCCGACCGCCGCCCCTTAAGACTCCCTAGGCCCTTCTAGCCTACCGCTGGAACGCCGTCCGTAGGCGTCGGCGCTTCCGAAGCTTCGGTGTCGCCCGGCTCGAGGGACGGCAGCGGCATCGGCTTCTCGATGCGGGCGCGGATCTCGGGATCCTTCAACAGCGCCACGCGCATCACCTCGCGCGCCCTCGGCGCGGCGGCGCTGGAGCCGAACATGCCGCCGTGCTCGACCAGCACCGACATCGCGTAGCGCGGATTGTCGTAGGGGGCGAAGGCGATGAACAGGTTGTGGTCCTTCAGCCGCCAGGGCACCCCCTGGTTGCTGCGCGATCCCGTCTGGGAATACTGGCGCACCTGGGCCGTGCCGGTCTTGCCCGCCATCAGCACGTCGCCAAGACCCAGCTGGCTCTGCTTGTAGGCCCCGCCGGTCGGATCGTTAGCCACCGCCGCCATGCCGGCCCGAACGATTTCGATATGCTCCTGGGGGAACGGCAGGTCCGCCACCGCGTCGCCGTGGGGCTGGTCGACATCGCCGATCGCCTTGACCAGCCGGGGGTTCAGCGCCCGCTTGCCATTGGCCAGGCGCGCGCACATGACCGCCAGCTGCAGCGCGTTGACGTTGATATAGCCCTGGCCGATCCCGTAGGGCACGGAGTCGCCGGGATGCCAGACCGGATCGCGCTTGAAGGCCTTCTTCTTCCAGTCGCGCGAGCCGACCAGGCCCTTGCGCTGGCCGGGGATGCCCAGGTCGAAGGCCTGGCCAAAGCCCAGGGCGGTGGCCGTGCTGTGGATCGGGTCGGGCCCGATGCGCAGCGCCATCTGATAGAAATAGACGTCGCAGGAGTTCTTGATGGCGTCGTGCATGTTCTGCACGCCGTGGCCGCCCTTCTTGTGGCAATGCCAGGTGCGGCCGCCGAAGTACCAGCCGCCGGTGCAGACCACACGCTCGGTCGGGTCGACACCCGCGCTCAGGGCCGCCAGGGCCACGGTCGGCTTGAAGGTCGAGCCCGGCGGGTAGACGCCGGTCATGGTCTTGTCCAGCAGCGGCTTGCGCTCGTATTCGGCCAGGGCCCGATACTCCGCCCCAGACAGGCCCTTGACCAGCCGGTTGGCGTCGAAGCTGGGGGCCGAGGCCATGCACAGCAAGTCACCGGTCTGGCAGTCGACCATCACGATCGCGCCGCTCTCCTCGCCCATCACCTCCAGGGCGCGGTTCTGGATGTCGGCGTCCAGGGTGAGGCGGATTTCCTTGCCCGCGGTCGCGGCGATGTCGCCGGCCGGGTCCAGCCGTACGACCCGCCCCTGGGCGTCGACCTCGGCCTTGGTGGCGCCGGCCTTGCCGCGAAGGTCCCGGTCGAAAGCCTTCTCGACACCCTGCTTGCCGATCCGGAAGCCCGGATTGTGCAGCAGCGCCTGATCCTGGCCAGGATCGCCCTCGGCCGCCTTCAGGTCGCGGTCGGAGGCCTTGGCGACATAGCCGATGACGTGGGCGAAGGCCCCGCCGAACGGATAGACCCGCACCTCGCCCATGTCGGCCGTGACATTGGGCAGCTCCGGTTCACGGATGTTGATCCGCGAGAACTCCTCCCACGACAAGTCCTCCATCACCACGACGGGAGCCTTGCGCGGGGCGCGGGCCAGGTCCTTGAGGACGCGGGCGCGGCGCGTCCCGTCGATCGGCACCAGCTTGGCTAGGTCGTCCATGACGGCCTCGGCGTCCAGGCCCTTGTCCTTGGTGATCATCAGCCGGAAGTTCGGCCGATTGGACGCCAGCGACACGCCGTTGCGGTCCAGGATCATACCGCGCGGCGGCGGCGCCAGGCGGTAGTTGAACTGGTTGCCGGCCGAGAGCTTCTGATAGCGCTGGGCCTCGACCAGCTGCAGCTGGGCCAGGCGTCCGCCCAGGGCCAGCAGACCCAGACCCGTGAAGCCGCCCAGCAGGAACGTGCGCCGGTGGAAGACCCCCTGGCGCTCGTTGACCTCGGAGAAGAAAATCGAAGGCTCACTCATCCCGACTCAACCATGCCTTGCCGGGACAACATCACGCCGCCGGCCCCCGTCAAGGCCCCTTTTCGCGACGCGTCAAAGGTTTTCGAACCGATCCTTGGAAAGCCGTCCGGAGCCGCGAGCCTAGGCCCGCCGCGCGACCAGCCCCGCGCAGGACGGCATCTGGCCCTCGCCGCCCAGATTGACGCCGTCGATCAGAGCCCAACCCTCGGGCAGCGACCAGTTCGCGGTCTCGTGGCCCAGGTTGAAGGCCAGCAGCAGCGCGCCTTCGCCCTCGCCACGCTGGAAGATCAACAGCGGGCTGTTGGTGTCGACGAAGCTGATCGCGCCGGTGCGCAGGGCGGCGTAGGCCCTCCGCAACCCGATCAGACGGCGAGCGACCTGCAGGGTCGAGGCCGGGTCGGCCTCCTGGGCGTCGACCGCCAGCGGCAGGTGTTCGGGATCGACTGGCAGCCAGGGCTCGACGGCCGAGAAGCCGGCGTTCAGGACGCCCGCTTGCCACGGCATCGGCGTGCGCGCGCCGTCGCGCCCCAGGGTCTGGGGCCAGTTGGCGATGGCTTCGGGATCCTGCAGCCGCTCGAACGGCACGTTGGCCTGGGGCAGGCCCAGCTCCTCGCCCTGATAGACGAAGACATTGCCGCGCAGCCCCATCAGCAGCAGCAGGCACATCTCGGCGAAGGCCTTGCGGTCGCGGCCTTCGGCCCAGCGCGACACCGCCCGCGGGGCGTCGTGGTTCGAGAAAGTCCAGGACGGCCACCCCTCCCCCGCATCGCCGGGCCACATGGCCGCGCCCTTGGGGATCATGTCACCGGTCAGCTTGTCGGCGTAGAGATAGAGGAAGCCATAGGCGCTGTTCAGGCGGTCGCCGCCGGCCGTGAACAGCTTCATCTCGCGGTCGGCGTGATCGCCCCCCACCTCGGCCACCGAGAAGCGCCCGCCATGCGCGTCCGTCAGCGCCCGCAGGCGGCTGAGGAACTTCGGGATGTCGGCGTGGCTCTGGTTGTAGATCTTGTCCTGGAAGTCGAACGGCCGCGTGCGCTTGCCGCCCGGCGGCAGCGGCGGATTGTCCGTGAACTTCGGGTCGTGCATCGAGAAGTTGATGGCGTCGAAGCGGAAGCCGTCCACGCCCTTGTCGATCCAGAACCGGGTGACGGCCAGCAGGGCTTCCTGAACCGCCGGATTGTGCAGGTTCAGCTGCGGCTGCGAGGCCAAGAAATTGTGCATGTAGTACTGACCGCGACGGGCGTCCCAGGTCCAGGCCGGGCCACCGAAGACGGACTGCCAGTTGCTGGGCGGGCTGCCGTCCGGCTTGGCGTCGGCCCAGACGAACCAGTCGGCCTTGGCGTTGGTCCGATCCTGGCGGCTTTCCGCGAACCAGGGGTGCTCGTCCGAGGTGTGCGAAAACACCAGGTCGATGATGATCTTCAGGTCCAGGTCGTGGGCCTTGGCGATCAGGGCGTCGAAGTCGGCGAGCGTGCCGAAGATCGGGTCCACGTCGCGATAGTCCGAGACGTCGTAGCCGAAGTCCTTCATCGGCGAGGTGAAGAACGGCGACAGCCACACGCCGTCGACGCCCAGCGAGGCGATGTGCTCCAGATGCGCGGTGATCCCCGGCAGGTCGCCGACGCCGTCGCCGTTCGAGTCGGCGAAGCTGCGTGGATAGACCTGATAGATGACCGCGCCACGCCACCATTCGGCGTTCATCGACGTCTCCGCACCGGGGCGAGCAAGAACCTGAACTGTCACTATCGTCCCTCGGAAACGCAAATCTTGTAGTCGAGCGGCTTGAGCTCGATCGAATAGCTGCCGGGCGCGACAGGGGTCGCCGCGCATGCGCCGGACAGGCTCCGCCAGGCGACGGAGTCGGCTTCGACCGACACATTGACCTTCAGCGGTTGGTCGCTGGTGTTGAACACCGCCAGCACCTCGGTCTTACCCAGGATACGGGAGAACGCCAGCAGACCGGGCTTGTCGCTGGCGGCGCGGACCACCTGTCGGCCGTCGCGCAAAGCGGGCGTGGCGACGCGCAGCTTCGAGAGCTGGGCGATGCGCTGGTAGAGCACGCTATTGGTTTTGAACGCCGACATTGGCCCCTTGGCGGTCGAGCCGACCAGGCGGTTGTCGTTGTAACTGGCGACCTGGCTCGCGAACATGTCCTCGCGGCTGTCGGCATAGTCGCCGTCGCCGGTGAAGCCCTGCTCGTCGCCGTAATAGATGGTCGGCACGCCCCGCGCGGTCAGCATCAGGGCGTTGGCCAGGGTCACGCGGGCCAGCAGTTCGTCGTCGGCGATCGCGGGCTTGGCCTTGATCATGAACCAGCCGATGCGGCCCATGTCGTGGTTGCCCAGGAAGGTCGGCAACTGGCGCGCGCCGGCCTCGCCGCCCTCGTAGGCCGGGTCGGCGGCGAAGACCCGGGCCAGGCGATCCGTCCCCGTCCGGCCGATGGCGACATCGGTCCCGGCCGACTGGAAGGCGAAGTCCAGCACCGCCGGCAGCTTGTCGACGCGGGTATGGCTGGCCAGGATCGCGACGTCGGGGTCGAAGACCTCGCCGAAGATGTGGAAGTTCGGGATCCCCCGGGCCTTGGCGCGGGCCAGCATGGCCGGGACGAAGGCCTGCCAGAACTCGGGGTTCACGTGGCGGGCCGTATCGATGCGGAAGCCGTCGACGCCGAAGTCGTCGATCCACCGTCCATAGATCTCGATGAAGCCCTGGATGACCCGAGGGTTCTCGGTGAACACATCGTCCAGGGTGGCGAAGTCGCCGGTCAGCGAGCTTTCGCCGGCGAACGTGCTGTCACCCCGATTGTGGTAGTAGATCGGATCGTTCAGCCAGTCGGGCGTCTTGGCGTGTTCCTGCCCCGCCGGGACGTAGGGCGTATAGGCCCAGTCGGTCCGCTTGAGCTTGCCGAAAGCCTTGCCGTCGAAGCCGTCGTTGATCGGCGCGCCGTCGACGCCGCCTTTCCGCGTGTACGGATAGTCGGCGACGCTTCGATAGGCGCAGCGGCCTTCCGGACATTCGCGGTACTGGATGACGTCCGCCGTGTGGTTCACGACGATGTCCATATAGACCTTCATGCCTCGGGCATGGGCCGCATCGACCAGGGCCTTGAAGTCGGCCTTGGTCCCCAGGTGCGGATCGACATCGGTGAAGTCGGTGATCCAGTAGCCGTGATGGGCGGCCGACTCGTGACCGGGCGGGCCCTGCACCGCGCGATTCCTGAAGATCGGCGCCAGCCACACCGCCGTTGCGCCCAGGCCCTGGATGTAGTCCAGCCGCCGGGTCACGCCCTTGAGGTCGCCGCCGTGGTAGAAGCCCGCCCGCGTCGGATCGAAGCCGTCGACCAGCGGGCCGCCCTTCATCCCGCCGTGGTCATTGGCCGGGTCGCCATTCTCGAAGCGATCGGGCAGGACGAAATAGATCACCTCGTCCTGCGGCTTGCGCAGCCGGTACGAGATCTGGGGCGTCGCCGTGGCCGCCGTCGCCAGCGCGCCCAAGTCAAGCGCACACAGGGCCGTCACGGCCAGCAGCGTCTTTCGCCAAGGCGCCAAGGCCGACATCGCTCCCCTCCCGTTATCGGCGATCTCGACTGGATCGCCATTGCAATTCTTTGCAAGAATTTGCAGAGCCAATCACACGCTGTCAATCCGCCTTCTTGAAGGGATTTGCGCCTCACCCACCACGAAGGACCGTACATAAGTGGCGCATAGAAACCACATACGGCGCGATTCCGACGAGAACCGCGAACCTCCAGCCGTGCGCTTGCAATTTTTTGGGTTGATTACAGCCCGTTAATTTGCAGTAGTTTTCAGCAACGGCCCGCGAACCGACCAAACCGCGCAGAGCCGGACCAGGGAGGGTGAGACTCATGACCACTGATTTCGCGCGTCGTCGCGCTTGGCTGATGACCGGTGGCGCCACCGGTCTGGCCCTGGCCTTCGCCCTCGGCGGCGCGGCCCATGCGCAAGACGCCGCCCCCGCAACCCAGGACGACAGCAAGGTCGAAGAGATCGTCGTCACCGGCATCCGCCGCGGCATCGAAGGCGCCATTTCGCTCAAGAAGAGCTCGACCTCGATCGTCGAAGCCGTCTCGGCCGAGGACATCGGCAAGCTGCCGGACGTCTCGATCGCCGAGTCGATCGCGCGTCTTCCCGGGTTGACCGCACAGCGTCTTGACGGTCGCGGCCAGGTCATCTCGATTCGCGGCCTGGCCCCCGACTTCACCACCGCCCTGCTGAACGGCCGCGAGCAGGTCTCGACCGGCGACAACCGCGGCGTCGAGTTCGACCAGTATCCGTCGGAACTGCTGAGCGCCGTCGTGGTCTACAAGACCCCGGACGCCGGCCTCATCGGCCAGGGCCTGGCCGGCACCGCCGACATGCGCACCGTGCGCCCGCTGGCCTATGGCAAGCGCGCCCTGGCGATCGGCGCCCGCTACGAGTGGAACGACATCGGCGCCCTGAACGCCGGCACCAAGGCCCACGGCAATCGCCTGTCGATCTCGTACATCGACCAGTTCATGGACGGTAAGCTGGGCCTGGCCCTGGGCTACGCCCACATGGAGTCGCCCTATCAGGCCGAGCGCTGGAACTCGTGGGGCTATCCCACCGACGCGGCCGGCAACCTGGTGATCGGCGGCGCCAAGCCGTACGTGCAGTCCAGCATGCTCAAGCGCGACGGCGTCATGGGCGTCCTGGAATTCAAGCCGACCGACAATTTCAGCTCGTCGCTGGACGTCTTCTATTCGAAGTTCAAGAACCACCAGATCCAGCGCGGCATCGAACTGCCGCTGGTCTGGGGCGGCGTGCCGCTGACCAACGCCCAGGCCGCGGGCGGCATGGTCACCAGCGGGACCTTCAACGGCGTCAAGGGCGTGGTCCGCAACGACGGCAACGATCGTGACTCCACGATCAAGTCGGTCGGCTGGAACAACAAGCTGGAAGTCGGCGACGGCTGGACCCTGGTCAGCGACCTCTCGTACTCCAAGGTCGAGCGCACCGACCAGATCCTCGAGACCTACGCCGGCACCGGCCGCTCGGGGACTGGCGCCACCGACAACATGACGTTCACGATGAACGGCGACGGCGTGGCGATCTTCAAGTCGACCCTGAATTACGCCGATCCCAACGTGATCAAGCTGACCAGCTCGCAGGGCTGGGGCAGCGACATCATCACCGGCGGCCAGGACGGCTATCTAAACAAGCCGACCATCGAGGACGAGTTGAAGGCGGCCCGCTTCTCGATCAACCGCGCCCTGGACGACGGCCTGTCCAGCGTCGAGCTGGGCTTCAACTACAGCGAACGCTCCAAGGGCCTGGTCAACGACGAGTGGTTCCTGCGCGTGAAGGGTTCGCCCGCCAGCGTCGCGATCCCGTCCTCGGCCCTGGTCGGCACGACCTCGCTGGCCTTCATCGGCATCCCGGGCATGGTCAGCTACGACCCGTTCGCCCTGGTCAGCGGCGGGACCTATGATCTGGTCCGCAACCCGAACTCGGACGTGCTGGTCAAGAGCTGGGACGTCGAGGAGAAGGTCGCGGTCGGCTACCTGAAGGCCAATATCGACGCCGCCATCGGCAGCGTGCCGGTCACCGGCAACTTCGGCTTCCAGATCGTCCACACCGATCAGGGCTCGACCGCCCTGGGCGCCAGCGGCACCGGCGCCGGCGTGACCCGCACCAACCTGTCGGGCGGCAAGAAGTACGTCGACTTCCTGCCCAGCATGAACCTGCAGTTCCAGCTGCCCAACGAGCAGAGCCTGCGCTTCGCCGTCGCCCGCACCCTGGCCCGTCCACGGATGGACCAGATGCGCGCCAGCAAGACCTTCAGCTTCGACCCCGCCAAGGGCGGCAACACCAACATCAACTTCTCGCCGTGGAGCGGTACGGGCGGCAATCCCGAGCTCGAGCCCTGGCGCGCCGACGCCTATGACGTGTCGTACGAGAAGTATTTTGGCCGCCAGGCCTACGTCTCGCTGGCCGCCTTCTACAAGGACCTGAAGACCTACGTGTACGACCAAAGCGTCGTGTTCGACTTCACCGGCTTCCCGACCGGCGGCAACCCGGAACCGGCCACGCGCCTGGGCCTGGTCACCACCCCGCAGAACGGCAAAGGCGGCGCGGTGAAAGGGGTCGAGTTCGCGGCCTCGATGCCGGGCGCGCTGCTGACCCCGATCCTGGACGGCTTCGGCGCGATGTTCAGCGCCTCATACACCGAGAGCACGATCCACCCGAACCCGGCGGACGAAGCGACCCCGATCCCCGGCCTGTCGAAGACCGTGGCCAACCTGACCGTCTACTACGAGAAGAACGGCTTCTCGTTCCGGGTCAGCGACCGCTACCGCTCCAAGTTCCTGGGCGAGGTCACCGGCTTCGGCAACGGCCGCAACTACCGGATGGTCAAGGGCGAGTCCGTGGTCGACAGCCAGATCGGCTACACGTTCAGCGACGGCCCGATGAATGGCCTGTCGCTGCTGGCCCAGGTCAACAACCTGACCAACGAGCCCTTCGTGACCTACCAGAACAACGACCCTCGCCAGGTCATCGACTACCAGAACTACGGCCGCACCTTCCTGGTGGGCCTGAATTACAAGTTCTAGCCGCCTCTCCTTCCCCAAGCCTGCAGCGCCCCTGTCGGATCCGTCCGACAGGGGTTCTTTTTTGGCCGTCAGGGCTTCGGGTCCGACGGCGTCGCCGGCGCGCAGGCGCGGGTGACCTTCAGCGAACCGCCGCCGGGCTGGCTCCTGTCCAGCGTCAGGTCGAACGTCCGCTCGCAGTCTTCGTCCAGGATCTTCATCGCTCGGGCCAGGGCCAACGGATCGGCGGCCAGGCCCGCGCAGCCCGACAGAGCGACGGACAGCCCGAGGGCCGCCACCGGGTGAATGACATGTTTCATCGAATGCGGACTGGGCATGGTGGAGTTCCTTTCGTGTCGGGATCAGGCGGTGGGCGCGCGGCGCTGGCCGCCCAGGTGCAGCAGCATCAGCACCGAGGCGACCGCTATGGCCGCCACGACGACGGCTTCACGCGGCGTCACCCCGCCGTGTCGCCAGACCTCGATCGCCTCGCCGGCCATGACGATCGACAAGGCGAGCACGATCAGCGAAGCGGCGCGGCTGGACGCCCAGGCGCGCGCTTCGGGCTTCAGCATGTTGCCCCGCAGCGCCAAGGCCAGGGCGGCGGCGATCGACGCGCCGCAGGTGAAAAGGTCGAGAACGCTGGTCACGGCGCGTCCCTCGTCATCCGCTCGATCCGGCCAGCGGCGCGATTGCGCAGGGCCTTGAAGATCAACGGCAGCAGCTCCCAGCCGAACGCTCCCACGCCGAAGCCGAAGGAATAGGCGTCCCGCAGGGGCGCGAACGGAATGAACGGCGCGGCGACCTTTACCAGGAAGGTCGCCATGATCACGCCGGCGGCGGTGGCGCAGGCCACGTTGAGGACCAGCGCCCGGTACTCCGCGCGCGTGACCGGATGGCCGCTCAGGGCCAGGGCGCCGAACTGGACGAGACCATAGATGGCCGCCCCGCCGAGCGCCCCGACCGCCGCCCGAAGGCGGTCGGGATCGATGGGCATGACTAAGCTCCTGAAAACAAAACAAAGTCGGCGCGGCGCTCCTTGACGTCATGCCTTTGGGCGGCTTCGCCTCAGTGCGCCGCCTGTGTCCGGGCGATCTGCTTGGCCAAGGCCACGGCGAGATCCAGAGCCTGGATCAAGACGTCGCGATTGCGCGCGAAGACACGGCCGGAGCCCCAGGCCGACAGGCTGGTCCCCTCGCCGGCCACCGCGCGCAGCAGGCGCAGCGCCATCGGCCTGTCGGCCAGCGCCAAGGCCACGGCGCGATCGGCGCGGGCCACGAAGTCCAGCATGCGGGCGCGCCGCAGCCGCGCGGCGACGAAGCGGTCGTTGTCGTGGCCGCCGCCTCCCAGGCGGCCGGGCTCCAGGCTGGCGGACTGCAGATCGCGGCCGCGAGCCTCGAAGCCGGCGCGATACAGCAGGCCGACCGCGTAGTGGGCTTCGGTGAGGTGGCCGCTCTGGCGCAAGCTGTGCAGGCCGTCTCGGCTGGAGACCCGCAAGGGCCCGCCCTTCGCCGCCTCGCGAACCTCAACGGTCTCGCCCCGCGCGCGGGCCAGGGCCACGGTCTCGACCAGGCCGGCGGCGATATCGGCCTGCTCCGTAAGGGCCAGCTGAGCGCCGGAAATCCGCGACATCGCTTCGCGCGCCGCCTGGCGAGCCGCAGGGCTGATGGCCATGGCCGCCGCGCGGTCGGCGCGGGCCAAATCCGCGCGCTCGACCATGGTCAGGCCCTCGGGCCGGATGACTTGGACGGACATGACGTGTCCCCTTCTCCTTCTGGGATGTGCTCAGCGCGCTCGGCGACCTCGTCTCGCGGACCGCTCACCCGCCCTGCGCCTCCAGGACGGCGCGACCGGCGGCGGTCAGGCTGATCCGGCACGGCCGGCCGCCCAGGCGTTCGACCAGGCCCATCAAACGCGCCGCCTGGGCGCGATCGCTGCCGGCCGACAGGCTGACGGCCATCTCGTCGGACAGGTCGGCCAGGGTCAGCGCCCCGTCGGCCAACGCCTCCAGCACGGCCAGCACCTTGGCCGGCGCGGCGGGTTCGTCCGGAATCGCGCCGCTCAGGCGCGCGCGGAGCGCTTCGGACAGCGTGTGGCGATCGGGACGCGGATCGCCCATCAACAGGGCCGTCAGGACGGCGCGCGGCGGCCGGCGATCGGCCTCGGTGCGGCGAGCCACATAGCCCGCACTCGGGGCGTGAACGGGCGCATGACCGGCCGGACCGGTCGCGTGGATCGGAATCATCTGGAGCTTCCTGCGGCTGAGCCGATGGATGGGATTTTGGGGGAGGACCCGCCCGGCTCGCGTCGCCAGGGCGGAATTCTCGGAATATCCAATTTGTACCAAATACAAATTTGCATGGCAAGCAAATTTTGTGTTTAATGCGCGGATATTCCCCCTTCCGCTTCCTCCGGGATTTGCATGACACCCGACCGACAGGCCAAGGCGAAGCGACGTGGCAAGACCTTCATCCGCGCCTGGCGCAAGCATCGCGACATGAACCTGGAACAGGCGGTCGAACGCCTGGAGCTCGAGGTGGGCTATCCGTATTCGGTCGCCCAGCTCTCACGCGTCGAGCGTGGCGAGACCGGCTATTCGCAGGACGTGCTGGAAGCCCTGGCGACCATCTATCGCTGCGAGCCGGCCGACCTGATCATGCGCGATCCACAGGCTTCGGAGGCGATCTGGTCGATCTGGGACCAGCTCCAGCCGGTTCAGCGGATCCAGCTGGTCGAGATCGGGCAAACCCTTAAGAAAACGGGGTAATTTCCGATCAGTCCAGCGCCAGGATCTCGCCCTGGCGCGCGATCAGCCGGGGCCTTCCCCACAGCCCCGACAGAGGCTCGCCGCGTACGCGGTACAGCGCCACGCCTGAGGATCGCCGCGCCAAGACCTTCATTTCGCGCCGCGCATCCTCCTCGAAATAGCACTCCCTGACCTCGGTCGGCATCAGCGTTCCGCCCCGCCTTCCGAAGGCCTGTACGCAGAAACGCGTCACCGCGAACACGACAACCTCCGCCTTCAACACACCCACTCTGCACGCCTCCTGCGCGCGAGTCGACCGGTCGCGGCGGCTCATGCGTCCGAGTCTGACGCACGTTAACTTTTTGCATGCAACGAGAAGCGAGCGCATCGGCTGAGTTTTGCGCGACATGCAAGATGCGATACGCACCATGCCTACCGGCGACGGAGCCGTGACGGAAAGAAAGGGAGTTGGTAGGCCCGGAGGGACTCGAACCCCCAACCAGACCGTTATGAGCGGTCGGCTCTAACCATTGAGCTACAGGCCCGCGCGGATACGTTTGAGCGTACGCGAGAGCGGCGGATTAGCATGAGCCGAACGCGGCTTAAAGCTCCGGTTCAGGTTGAGGCTGTCACCAAGGAACCATAGCGGTTCGGCGACGCTTCCTGCGCCAGACCGCCCTGGAGAAAAACGATGATCAAAACCGCTCGCCGTCCCGCCGCTCCCTTGGCCGCCATCGCCCTGCCGGCGCTGGTCGGCGCCCTGCTGCTGGGCGCGGCCGCGCCGGCCCTGGCCCAGACCGACGCGGCCTTCAAGGCCACGACCTTCAGCCTGTCGGCCTATGGCGAGACTCGCGTGGCCCCGGACATGGCCACCATCAATCTGGGCGTCCAGACCGACGCGCCGACCGCCGCCGAGGCCCTGAAGGCCAATGGGGCGCGCATGAACCAGGTGATGGCCGCGCTGAAGAAGGCCGGGATCGCCGAGCGCGACATCCAGACCTCGAACCTGAACCTGAACGCCCAGTACGCCTACGAGCAGAACCAGCCGCCGAAGCTGACGGGCTACCAGGCCTCGAACCAGGTGACGATCACGGTCCGCGACCTGGCCAAGCTGGGCGCGAGCGTCGACGCCACCGTCAATGCCGGCGCCAACACCGTCAACGGCATCAGCTTCGGCCTGGCCGACCCGCGGGCCGCCGAGGACGCCGCTCGCCTGGAGGCGGTGAAGGCTCTGCAGGCCAAGGCCGCGCTCTACGCCCGCGCCACCGGCTACAAGGACATGCGCCTGGTCAATCTGAACGAAGGTGGCGGCTATACCCCCGCTCCGCCGCCGGTCCCGATGATGGCCTTCGCCGCCAAGCGCGAGATGGCCGACTCGACCAGCGTCGCCGGCGGTGAGCTGAAGGTCCGGATCGACGTCAACGCCACGTACGAAATGACGAAGTAGCCCGAGCCGCGAGACATGAAAAAAGCCGCCGCCGGGACCCCGGCGGCGGCTTCGATGTTTCTGGCCCTAGAAGCCGGCCTTCTTGAAGGCCCGCTCGACCCGATCCTTGATCTCCAGCCCCGGCAAGGCGCGATCGCCCTCCATGACCGCGACATAGGTCAGGCCGCGCGACGGCCTGCCCTCGCCGGTCGGCACCGGACCGATGGTCCAACCCACCGTGGCGCCGGGAGCCGAGCCGCTGGGACAGCTCATGAAGCGCGCCGGCTTGCCGAGATTGGCCTTGAGCAGCGCCTCGGCCGTCGTCTGACCGCCCCCGCAGTCGGGCAGGTTGCGCGAGCAAGTGATGTAGCCGCCACCCCGCCAGATCAGCTTACCCTTGGCGTCGGCTATCACCACGCAGGTCGAGGGCGAGCCGATCGACTTGCCGACCGCCTGGGCCAGGGCGCTTTCGTCGACGCCGTCCGGCAGCTTGGGGGCGCACGCCGCCAGGCCGATGAGGACCGGAGCCGTGACGGCCAGGACCGCGAGCGCGCCCCGGCGCATCAGGCCGCCTTCTTGATGTGGTTGCCCTCTTCCAGCAGCACGACGGTGGGGGCGTAGTTGCGCGCCTCCTCGGCCGGCAGCTGGCAGTAGGTGACGACGATGACGAGGTCGTTCTTCTGCACCAGGCGGGCAGCGGCGCCGTTGACGCCGATCACCTTCGAGCCGCGCGGGGCCTCGATGGCGTAGGTGGTGAAGCGCGCGCCGTTGGTGATGTTCAGCACGTCGACCTGCTCGTTCGGCAGGATGCCCGAGGCGTCTAGCAGGTCGCGGTCGATGGCGATCGAGCCTTCATAGTCGAGATCGGCCTGGGTCACCGTGGCGCGGTGCAGCTTGGCCTTCAGCATGGTTAGCAGCATGGCTGGGACAACTATCCCTTTGAATGTGTTGGAGACTTCCGGGCCGCCACACACAAGGCCCGTCGATCAGGTCACGCCATATAACACGAACCCGGCCCCGTTCAATCGCACCGCAGCATAGGCCCACGCGAGCCCAGGCGGCTTCAGAGCTTGAAGACACCGTCCTCGATCTTGGCGTGCAGGCCCTTGGTGATCTTCACGTAGCCCTTGGCCGGATCACGGAAGTACAGCGGATCCTTGGTCTTGGTCGGATCGAAACCGTCGTTGACCAGGTCGATCTTGCGATACTTGAAGGTGCCGGTGGTCTCGATCGCCTGCTGCAGGCGCACGAAGATCGGACGGGCGTAGCTGGGCATGTGCTCGTCGACGTACTTGCTGAGGGCGGTGATGTCGAAGCCCTCGTCGGTGACCAGCGAGACCATGCCGGCCTTGCCGTCCAGGTCGCCGATCTTGACCCCGTAGACATTGACCTCCTGCACGCCCTCGAAGCCGGCGATGCGTTCGGCCACCTCGCTGGTGGCGACGTTCTCGCCCTTCCAGCGGAAGGTGTCGCCGATGCGGTCGACGAAATAGATGTAGCCGTCGCTATCGACCTTCATCAGGTCGCCAGTGCGGAACCAGGCGTCGCCCTTCTCGAAGACGTCGTGCAGCACCTTTTTCTCGGTCGCGGCCTTGTCGGCGTAGCCGGTGTAGTTCGAGCGGGCGTCGCTGCCGATATGGCCAATGCACTCGCCGACCTCGCCGGGCGCGGCCTCGATGCAGCAGCCGTTCACGCCCCGCACGGGCATCTCGGCCTCGACGTCGAACTTGACGATCCGGATGTTGAACTTCTTCTTCAGGTAGCCCGGAACCCGGCCGATCGCGCCGCGCTTGCCGTCGAAGTTGAACAGCGAAACGTTGCCCTCGGTCGCGCCGTAGAACTCCAGCACCTCGCCGACCTTGAAGCGGTCCAGCATGTCGTCCCAGACGTCCGGGCGCAGGCCGTTGCCGAAGATCATGCGGATCTTGTGGGCGCGCTCCAGCTCGTGTTCCGGCTGGTTGGCCAGATAGCGGCACAGCTCGCCGATATAGACGAACATCGTGCAGTTCTCGTTCACGACATCGGGCCAGAAATGGGTCGCCGAGAACTTCTTGCGCAGCACGATGGAGCCGCCGTTCAGCAGGGCCGCGCCCAAGGCGCAGAGGCCGCCGGTGGCGTGGTACAGCGGCAAGGTCACGTAGATGCGATCGTTCTGGTTGGCGCCGGTCGAGCCGGCGAAGCCGCGCATGTACAGCTGGGCGCGCATGTGGGTGATGCGCGCGGCCTTGGGCAGGCCCGTGGTGCCGCTGGTGAAGATGAACAGCGCCGTGTCGCGAGCGGTGATGCCGTTGCGGGCCGTCTGACGGTCCGGACGCAGCTGACTGCAGCTCTTCAGCGCCTTGACCAGGTCGCGCTGCTCGCCGTGGACGGGGCCCAGCACCCACTGGTGCATGTGGCGATCCAGCTGCCCCTTCACGTCCTCGAAGCAGGGCGAGGTCTCGGGATCGACGATGCAGTGCATCGCCTGGGAGATGTTCAGGCAGTGCGCCAGGGCCGCGCCGGTCAGCTGGTTGTTGATCAGGGCCGTGGCCACGCCGACCTTGGTCAAGCCGTACCAGATGGCCATGTATTCGAGGCGGTTGGGCATGAACAGCGCCACCGTCTGGCCGCGCGTCAGCCCTTGGCCCTTGGCCCAGTGGGCGTAGCGGTTGGCGATCGCGTCCAGCTCGGCATAGCTGATCGTCTTGCCTTCGAAGGTCATGGCCGGACGATCGCGCCACTTGTCGACCGCAGCCTCAAGGTCGTCGCAGATGAGGTTGGCGCTGTCGGGAGCGATGGACTTCACGCGCTTGAGCGTCCGGGACAGTCCCTTGAGGAACTTGATCTCTCGCCGGATTTTTTGACGCAAACGCATGTATGGCTCTCCCTTCAAACAACCATTGGAGAGCGCCGCGCGACCGGTCAAGCCGATGCGTGCTGCATCGCAAACCTTTCAACGTTATCGCGAAATAGGCGGCTCACCCGGGAACGCGGAAGCGCACCTCACCACGCTTGGAGTCGATCGCCACCGATTGGAATTTCCTGAGGATATCAATACCGACGACGATGGCGGGTTCGCTACCGAAGCCCCAGAAGTCGAAGGTGTGCACCTGGCCGATCAGCAGCGGAACATTCCGTAACGTCAGTTTTCCCAACATCAGGCGCGACACCACGGTCGCCCGCGCCGGCAGGACCTGACCGGTCACGCTGCGCAGTTGCGTGTCGGCAAGTTCGCCGACGATCGCCTTGGCTTCGCGCGCCGCCTCCAGCAGGGCCAGATTGCCAACAGAGGTGGTCGACCCAGTGTCGATGAAGGCGATCAGCCGCTCGCCAGGAATGAACGCGTCGATCAGCATCAGGCCGCTGCGGGCCAGCCGCGACTTCACGGCCACGGTCAGGTCGTCGGCCAGCGGCAGTCCCTCGCCCACCGTCATCTTTTGCCGCAGGAAATCGAGCAGCAGGCTGGCGCGACCCAGCCACTCCAAACCCAGCACGCCGTCCACGCGCAGCAGCGCGCGCGGCAGCACCGACACGGTCATGCCCGTGCGAGACCGCTTGCCGACCGCGAGACTGTCCACCCGGGCGGTCGAGACCGACTGGGCGCCAGCGATACTGTGCAGCTTGTTGGATCCGGTCAGAACCAGGCCGAGTTGGTCGGCCAGCTCGGTGGCGATCACCGAGCTGCTGGCGCCGGTGTCGACCAGGAAGTCGAATGGCCCCTGCCCGTTCACATGGGCCTTCACCGTCAGGCGCTGAGCGGTGTCGAGATATTTCAGCGGGTTGGCCGCGTCGACAGCCTGCCCTCGCGCTCCCACCGGCGTCAGCGCCCCGGCGGCGATCAGCCCCATCAGTGCGCGACGCTCTATGTCGTCCATACGCGTCCTCCCCACGGGAGGACGCTATAGGGCCGTGCGAGACGGCGCCAGAGAGCGCCGTCCACGGATCGACCAAACTAGCCGGCGGCGAGACGGCGCTGGTCGTCGCGGGCCGCCTTCAGCTTCTCGGCCACCAGGAACGCCAGTTCCAGCGCCTGCTCGCCGTTCAGGCGCGGGTCGCAGTGCGTGTGATAGCGATCGGCGAGGTCCGTCTCCGAGACCGCGCGCGCGCCGCCCAGGCATTCGGTGACGTTCTGGCCGGTCATCTCCAGGTGAACGCCGCCCGGATGGACGCCTTCGGCCTGGGCGATCTCCACGAAGCTCTTCACTTCGCTGAGGATGCGGTCGAACGGCCGGGTCTTGTAGCCCGTCGAGGCCTTCAGCGTGTTGCCGTGCATCGGGTCGGTGGCCCAGACCACCGAGCGGCCGGCGGACTTGGTCGCCTTCATCAGGCGCGGCAGGCGGTCGGCGATCTTGTCCGAGCCGAAGCGCCCGTACAGCGTCAGGCGGCCCGGCTCGTTGTTCGGGTTCAGGACGTCGATCAGGCGCAGCAGGTCGTCGCCTTCCATCGTCGGACCGCACTTCAGGCCGATCGGGTTCTTCACGCCCTTCATGAACTCGATGTGCGCGCCGTCCAGCTGACGGGTGCGCTCGCCGATCCACAGCAGGTGGGCGCTGGTGTCGTACCAGTCGCCCGAGGTGCTATCGACGCGGGTCATGGCTTCCTCAAAGCCCAGCAGCAGGGCTTCGTGGCTGGTGAAGAATTCCACACGCTTCAGGTCGGGCTGGGTGTCGGGCGTGACGCCGACGGCCGACATGAAGGTCAGGGCCTCGCTGATCTTCTCCGACAGCTCGCGATAGCGCGCGCCCTGCGGGCTGTCGCCCACGAAGCCCAGCGTCCAGCGGTGAATGTTGTAGAGGTCGGCGTAGCCGCCGCTGGCGAAGGCGCGCAGCAGGTTCAGGGTCGCGGCCGATTGGCCATAGGCCTTCAGCAGACGATCCGGGTCGGGCAGACGCTCGGCCTCGTTGAAGTCCATGCCGTTGATGATGTCGCCGCGATACGAAGGCAGCGTCACGCCGTCGACGGTTTCGATCGGCTCCGAGCGCGGCTTGGCGAACTGGCCGGCGATGCGGCCCACCTTCACCACCGGCTTACCGCCGGCGAAGGTCAACACCACCGCCATCTGCAGGATCAGGCGGAAGGTGTCGCGGATGTTGTCCGCGTGGAATTCCTTGAAGCTCTCGGCGCAGTCGCCGCCCTGCAGCAGGAACGCCCGCCCCTCGGCCACGTCGCCCAGCAGGCTCTTCAGGCGGCGCGCCTCGCCGGCGAAGACCAGCGGCGGCATCTGGCGAAGCGTCTGCTCGACCCGGTCCACAGCGCCCATGTCCGGATAGTCGGTGGGCATGTGCTTGGCGGGTTTGGCTCTCCAGGTCGCGGGGGTCCAGCGGGTGGTCATGACAGGCTCGATAACTGAAAGGGCGGCGTAGATACCGCGAATGGAACAAAAAGGCAAAATCGTGCGGCTGAACACCGCCAATCCGCCAAGACGGGAAAAGTCGTTGTCGCGCTAGCGGGCCGGCGCGCTCGATTTTTGCGCGATGCCGCAAGCAATGACGGCGATCGCGCCCAGGGCGAGCCACCACTCCTGCCAGACGCCGAAGCTCAGCGCGCCGATCACGACATAGGCGACCAGACTGCCGGTCGCCATGGCGCCGTCGCGGCGGTCGATCTCGGTCCAGCCCAGGATCCGGTACAGGATCCATGCGAAGAAGGCCGCCGCCATGGCCGCGCCCAGCGCGCCCAGCTCCAGCCACAGCTGCAGGGCGGCATTGTGGGTGTGCAGCGGAATGGCGTTACCGAACACGCGGGACGCATCGATCCCCCAGCCGCGCAGGGCGTGCTCGACGATCTGGTTGGCCGCGAACGCCCAGATGTCCAGCCGATGATCCCAGGAGGGCGGCAGCATGGCGTGCAGCCAGGCGAAGAGGCCCGATCGGACACCCCACAACACCACCATCGGCGCGAAGATGAACAGCGCCGAGATCAACGCGATCAGGACGCGGACGACCGGCTTGCCGAGGGTCCGGACGCCCAGCCACGCCAGCCCGCCCAGCAGCAGGGCCGCGACCGGGGCGTCGGCGCCGGTCAGATGCGCGGTGATCAGCGTCATCAGGGCCAGGGCCGTTATCGCCAGATAGCGGCTCCGCGCCCCCCAGCTGCCCATCAGGCGCGCGCAGGGCCAGAACAGCAGCGCCAGCGCATAGGTCCCCGCAGCGACCTTCACGATCGCCTGGTCGGGTCGGATGGTTTCGCCCGTGGCCCTGTGAAGAACCATGTAGATCGAGGCCTTCAGCATCGAGTCCAGACAGATGACGAAGGCCAGCAGCAACATGCCCGCGACCATCACCCGGCCAGCCAGCCGCGCCGAGCGTCGCGACATCTCGCCCAGGGCCACGACCGCCGAGCCGTACAGCCCCAGCTGCATCAGCAGCTTCAGGGCGGTGAACTTGTCGATGTTCTTCTTGAGATCGGCCAGATGCGGCGCCGCCGGGCTCCAGACCAGGCTGACCAGCGCCCACAGCACCAGGATCAGCAGGGCGAACATCGGCAGCAGCGGCGGCCGCGAACGGGCCAGAAGCGGCGCGGCCAGCAGGCCGACCAGGCTGACCAGCCCCGCGAACCACAGCGGGATCACGTAGCCGAACAGCGGGGTCAGCACCATCATGAAGACGGCGAGCCCGCCCAGCCAGCGCGTGCGCCGCTCCGAGGCCACCGGCGAGACGCCCACTCGCGTCATCCCACCCCGCCGACTTCGACCGGCACGTACTTTTCGCGCATCGTGACCAGTTCCTCGGCCAGGGTCGGGTGGACGGCGCAGGTCGAATCCCACTGCGGCTTGGTCACGCCCATCTTCACGGCGATGGCGGCCATCTGGATGATCTCGGGAGAGTCCGGTCCGACGACGTGAACGCCGACCACCTTCTGGTCGTCGGCCTTGACCACCAGCTTGATCAGGCACCGCTCCTGGCCGCCATAGAAGGTGATCTTCATCGGACGGAAGACGGAGCGGTAGACGTCGACCGTCCCGAACGCGTGACGCGCCTCGGCCTCGGTCATGCCCACCGCGCCGACCGGCGGCTGCGAGAACACCGCCGACGCGACCATGTCGTGATCGAAGGTGGTGGGGTTGTTGTAGAATTCGGTCTGCGAGAAGGCCGCGCCCTCGCGGATCGCCACCGGCGTCAGGTTGATGCGATCGGTGACGTCGCCGACGGCCCAGATGCTGGGGACGTTTGTCTTGGAGTATTCGTCGACCGCGATCGCGCCGCGCTCGTTCAGCTTGACGCCGACCTTTTCCAGGCCCAGCCCCTGCACGTAGGGCTCGCGTCCCGTGGCGAACATCACCGCCTCGGTCTCGAAGGTCAGGTCGCTGGTCAGGGTGCTGAGCAGTGTCCCGTCCTCCAGCTTCTCGATGCTGGTGTGCGAGCAGCCCAGCACGACCTTGATCCCCCGCTTGCCCAGTTCGTCGGCCAGGTGCGAACGGACGTCGTCGTCGAAACCGCGCAGGATGTTGGCGCCGCGATAGAGCAGCGTCGTCTGCACGCCCAGGCCCGCGAAAATGCCAGCGAACTCGACGGCGATGTAGCCGCCGCCGACGATCATGATGCTCTTGGGCAGCTTGGGCAGGTGGAACGCCTCGTCCGAGGTGATGCCCTGTTCCGCCCCGGGGAAGTCGGGACGCACCGGACGGCCGCCCGTGGCGATCAGGATCTTTTTCGCCGTGTAGGTCCCGGCATCCTGGCTGCCCTGCTTGGGCAGGACCTCGACGGTGTGGGCGTCGATGACTTGGGCGCGGCCATGCAGCAGGTTCGCGCCGGCCTTCTGCAGGTTGGTGACGTAGATCCCCGACAGCCGAGCGATCTCGACGTCCTTGTCGTGGATGAAGCCCTTCCAGTCGAACTTGGCCTCGCCGATCGTCCAGCCGTAGCCCTGGGCCGTCTTCAGCTGGCTGGTGACCTCGCTGGCATAGACCATGAACTTCTTGGGCACGCAGCCGCGGATCACGCAGGTGCCGCCGACCCGATATTCCTCGGCCACGCCGACCTTGGCGCCGCTCATCGCCGCCAGCCGCGCCGCCCGCACGCCGCCCGAGCCGGCGCCGATGACGAAGAGATCGAAGTCGTAGTCAGCCACGATGGCCTCCGGAACCTAAGCTTTGTGCGGCTCTATGTAGGACGTCAGGGAACCAGGCGCACCACACCCTGATCCGTGCCGATCAGGGCTTCGTCGGCCAGGTCCAGGAACAGGCCGTGGTCGACCACGCCGGTGATGCTCTTCAGCGCCGCGGCCAGGGCCGGTGGTTCGGCGATCGTCCCGGAGGCCATGTCGTAGATCAGGTTGCCGCCATCGGTGACCACCATGCCCCGATCGGCCTGGCGCAGGCGCGGCGGCGGCAGGTCGAACTCGGCGGCGATGTCGGCCAGGCGCCAGCTGGTGTGGACGTGACCGAAGCGGACAACCTCGATCGGCAGCGGGAACTTGCCCAGGACGTCGACCTTCTTGGCGGCGTCGGCGATGACGACGCAGCGACTGGAGGCCTCCCAGACCAGCTTCTCGCGCAGCAAGGCCGCGCCGCCGCCCTTGATCAGGGAGAGCCCAGGGCCAATCTCGTCGGCGCCGTCCACGGTCAGGTCGATGGTCTTGACGTCGTCCAGCGCCGCCAGCGGGATGCCCAGTTCACGCGCCAGGTTGGCCGTGGCCTCGGAGGTCGGCACGCCGCGGATGTCCTTCAGGCCGCGCGCCGCCAGCGCCTTGACGAACCAGGCGGCCGTCGAGCCGGTGCCCAGGCCGACCACCATGCCGGTCTCGACGAGCTCGGCGGCGGCTTCGCCCGAGATGCGCTTCTGGTCGTCGGCGCTCATGCCTTCTTGTCCTTCTTGGCTTGTTTCATGGCGCGGAACTTGGTCGCCCACCCGGCCTTGATCTTCTGTTCCGGACGCGACAGGGCCAGGGCTCCATCCTCGACGTCCTGGGTGATCACCGAGCCCGAGCCGGTCATGGCCCCGTCGCCCACCCGCACGGGCGCGACCAGGGCGCTGTTGGAGCCGATGAAGGCGCCCTTGCCGACATGGGTCTCGAACTTCTCGAAGCCGTCGTAATTGCAGAAGATCGTACCGGCCCCGATATTGGCCTTCTCGCCCACCGAGCCGTCGCCCAGATAGCTCAGGTGGTTGGCCTTGGCGCCCGCGCCGATCTTGACCTTCTTCACCTCCACGAAGTTGCCGATGTGGGCTTCGGGCCCGATCTCGGCGCCCGGCCTCAGGCGGGCATACGGGCCGATCAACGCCCCCTCGCCCACGACCGCGCCTTCCAGGTGGCTGAAGGCCTTGATCACCGCGCCGGACGCGACGCTGACCCCGGGACCGAACACGACGAACGGCTCGACGACCGCGCCACCGGCGACCTGGGTGTCCCACGACAGGTGAACGGTGTCGGGGGCGGTCATGGTGACGCCCTCGACCATCAGGGCGTTGCGGCGCGCCTTCTGCCAGACGGCCTCGGCGGCCGCGAGCTCGCCTTGCGAATTGACGCCCTGAACCGAGGGCTCCGGCGCGAAGGCCGCGCGGGTCGACAGCTTGCGGTCATGGGCCAGGCCGACGATGTCGGTCAGATAGTATTCGCCCTTGCTGTTGTCGTTGCGGACATCGGCCAGCAGGCTGAACAGCGTGGCGCGGTCGGCGGCCAGCACGCCGGAATTGCAGTGCTTGACCTGCTTGGTCGCCAGGTCCGCGTCCTTCTCCTCGACGATACGCAGCAGCACATGGCCCGGCGCCAGGATCAGGCGGCCGTAGCCGGTCGGATTGGCGGCCTCGAAGCCCAGCACCGCGACGTCGGCGCCATGGGCCCTCTGATCGAACAGCGGCGCGATCACCGACGCGGTGGTCAGCGGACAGTCGGCGTAGGTGACGACCACGTCGCCGTCGAAATCGGCCAGGGCGTCCTTGGCCGCCAGCACGGCGTGGCCGGTGCCCAGCGGCGGATCCTGGACGACCATCGCGTTCGGACCCAGGCGCTTGCGAGCGCTCTCGCCCACCTGAGGGCTGTGCGCCCCGACCACGACGATGATCCGCTCGCAGCCCAGCCCCTCGGCGGCGTCGATCGCGTGATCCAGCAGCGTGCGGCCGGCCAGCCTGTGCAGCACCTTGGGCGTCGGCGACTTCATCCGCGTGCCTTGACCGGCGGCCAGGATCACGGCGGCGCGGGGGCGGGTGAGGTTGGAGACGGAATCAGTCATGGCCGGGCGCGACTCCCTGAAGAGCGTTCAGCGTTGCATTAGCCGCCCAATTGGCGGAAAGGCCAGACCCATGAGCCAGCTTCATGACCTGAAAGAGGCCCTGTTTGGGGCGACGATCGCCTTCGACCTCGACGGCACCCTGGTCGACACCGCCCCCGACCTGGTGGGCGCGCTGAACACCATCCTGGCCCAGGAATCCCTGCCGCCCCTGCCGTTCGACGAGGTGCGGCTGATGGTCGGTCGCGGCGCCCGCGCCTTGTTGGAGCGCGGCTTCGCCGCCGCCGGTTCGCCGCTGGACGCCGAGAGCGCGCCTCCACTGGTCGAGCGCTTCATCGCCCACTACTTGACCCGCATCGCGCAGGAGAGCGCCCCTTTCCCTGGCGTGGTCCAGGTCCTGGCCGACCTAAAGGCGGCCGGCGCGCGGCTGGTGGTCTGCACCAACAAGCTGACCAATCTGTCGGACGCCCTGCTGGAGGCGGTCGGCCTGCTGCCGTTCTTCGACGCGGTGATCGGGGCCGACAGCGCCCCCGCCGCCAAGCCCGACGGCCGCCATGTCGCCGCCGCCATCGCGGCCGTGGGCGGCGACATCGGCCGCGCCGTGATGATCGGCGACAGCGTCAACGACGCTCTCGGCGCCCGCAACGCTGGCGTCCCCAGTGTGCTGGTCTCATTCGGCTACACCGAGGATCCGGTCGAAACGCTGGGGGCCGATCTGGTCATCCACAGCTTTTTGGACGTGCCCGAGGCCTGCATCTCGCTTTTGACCTCTTGCCCCGCGCCGAACACCGGGCTATAGGCCCCCTCCTCTCGCGGATCGGTCCCTCGCGGACCTCTCCACACCGGCGGATGCGTAGCTCAGCGGGAGAGCACCTCGTTCACACCGAGGGGGTCACAGGTTCAATCCCTGTCGCATCCACCATTCACTTCCTGAACGCTTTCAATTAGTTACGGGAAGCAAGGCAAGTCTGAAACCAGGTCTGTTGCAGTTCACTTGCCAGAAACTCCCCGGAAAAGCGGCCATTCGCGCCCCATAGCGCCCTCTTGCGCGGTTGAATTTTCGAGACCTCACCGGGAGGTGTCCGCGCACAGCAAGAGCTGCGAACCGTGCACCGGAACTCATCTGCGGTCCGCTGCCCCGACACCGCCTTGTTGAACGTCTCCGACGGCGCTGTGCTATGCGCGGCGGTTTTCAGAAAAACTTGGATGGCTGGCAAACCTGCTCAACCAACCAATGGTCAGCGGTCCACGCCAGCTCACCAACCTAACACCCGCGCCTCAAAGCGGAGCGGGCGCACGTCCGGGCCCATCACCACCTCCCCGAAACTTCTCTGGGCCGAATAGGACGCCCCGAGGACTTCGCGAGCGCCGCCGTCACAAGGACACCGGCTAAAGCCTTCGCCGCATGACGAGGGATGTTTCGATACCGCCCCGAGACGGACAGGCCGACATCCGCGAACTCACATGTCGTTATCGCAGCCCCGGTGAGAAGAACGATCACAGGAGTTGATCAAAGTCGCCGGGTTAGAATGATTTACGGACTTACGTAATAATTCATTTATTGTACGAGTATGCGTAAATTGAGACTCGACACCACCCCCGCCTACAGTTACGTATATGCGTAATTCCGAGGAGGATTTACGGAGTTCCGTATGCGTGACCCCATTCTCCCCCGACTGGGCGCGGCAATCCGCCGAGAACGCGATCGACGCGGCATGAACCAGACACAGCTGGCCGCACGGGTCGGCCGTCCCACGCCGCGGATTTCCGAGCTCGAGACCGATCTGTTGCGCGATAGGTCTGGCCACGGCCGGCTGGCCTTGCTGGCCGAGGTCTGCGACGCGCTCGATCTGGCGCTGGTGGCTGTGCCGCGCGAGATGCTCGAACGTGTCGAGACGCTGCTGCGAGCCACACCGTCTCGTCGCGGCCATCCCAATCAGGCCTCGCTGTTCGACGAGCTCTTCGTCGACCTGTCCGACGCTGGTCAAGCGCGAGCGGCTGAGCTCGATGAGGAGCCGCGATAATGGCCAAGGCCGCAGCCGTCCTGGGCGTCCATCTTTTCGATGGCGTTGGCGAGCCGGTGCGGGCCGGCGTTCTGACGCGCGACGCCAAGGGCGCGACTGCGTTCACGCCCGACGAGGCCTACCTGCGCGACGAGGCGCGCCCGATCCTCAGTCTGCGCTGGGTGCAGCCAGGCGACGTCGAGCGCACGCGCCAGCGCCTGGCCGCGCGCGACGACAAGATCGCGCTCTATGGCGGCCTGCCGCCCTGGTTCGAGGGCCTGCTGCCCGAGGGCGCGCTGCGCGATCTGGTCGCCACCGAGATGGGACCGGGCGATCATGGGCCGTTCGACCTGATCACCCGACTGGGCGGCGACCTGGCGGGCGCGGTGCTTGTTCTTCCGGAGAGCGCCGAAGCCTACGAGACCGCCGGGCCACTCGACCTTGGCCGTGTCGCCGGCTTCAAGGCGCCCGTGCCCAAGGGGTTCGTGAAGTTCTCGCTGGCCGGCGTGCAGCTGAAGTTCACCGCCACCTTGCGCAAGGACAAGTTCGCCGCCCCTGCTCGAGCGGGCGATGGCCGCTACATCGTCAAGCTCGATAACGAAAAGTATCCGTGCCTGCCGCAGGCCGAGTTCACCGGCATGTCCCTGGCCCGTCTGGCCGGCGTGCGCACCGCCCCCTTCGAGCTGATCTCCACCCAGGCCATCGCCGGCGTTCCAGATGACTTGATTGTGGGCGACCACGCCCTGGCGGTCGAACGCTTCGACCGGCCCGGCGAGGGGCGGCGCCGGCATATCGAGGACATGGCGCAAATCCTTGGAGCGGTCGGCGACCAGAAGTACGTCAAGGGCAACAGCGAGACGATCCTCAACATCATCGCCCGGTTCAGCACCGATTGGCGCGACGACGTGCTCGAAGCCCTGCGACGGCTCGTCGTCGACGTGCTGCTGGGCAATGGCGACAACCACCTAAAGAACTGGTCGTTCATCTTCCCCGAGCCCGGCGAGATCCGGCTGTCGCCGGCCTATGACATCGTCCCGACCGTGCTCTATGGCGACCGCACCCTAGCCCTGGAATTTTCGGGGATCCAAAAGTTCGAGAGCATCTCGCTTCACCAGTTCGACCGCGTCGCGAGTTTCCTACGGCTCGACCCAGCCTGGATCCGGCGGGAGGCGAAGGCCACGGTCGAGCGCGCGCTCGATACCTGGCCGGCGGCTTTGGCCGACCTGCCGCTCACCGATCAGCAGCGCTGGTTCCTCATCGGACGATGGGAAGACCTGACGCTGGTGGGGGAGACGCGCGGCTGAAACTCGCCAGCTTAGTAGGATCTCGACGGGCTCGTGGCCTGGCGCGCCGGGACCTTGGTGTTTCTGGCCAGCCATCCTGGAGGTCGTCGAATGGACCTTGTTCTACATATCTTCAAGGGCCAGTGGACCAACCACGCCGCCTGGATTGTCAACGGCGCCTACTTCTCGTTCCACCCGAGCAAGTCGCTGGTCGCGGACCTGGGCAGCCGGGAGCTGCCGCTTCCCGCTGGCGTGGCGCAGGGCCAGGTGCGAGCGTTCGAGCCGGAGTTCCGCTCGCCCGACGCCGACGAAGCGCTTTTTGGCGCGGCTGCGGAGACGATCGCGCTCGAAGGGTTGAAGGTGGCCCGCGCTGGCCAGATGGCAGACGATTTCTTCCAACTGAAGATGCCCTACATCCTCTGGGATCCTGGCCAGGTCGGCGTGATCAACTGCGTCACGTCCTCGATCCTGATCCTGAACGCGGCCCTGCCGTGCGATCTCCCAGTGGCCTGGAACGCCAAGTGGGGGGACATCTTCCGTCGCCTTCGCGTCAGCGCGGTCCAGGGCGGCAATTGGGCTCACGACGCGATCGTGCGGCCCGAACCCAATCTGATGCATGTACATCATCTGGCCGAACTGGCGCGCGACTGGGCCGATGAGGTGGCCCAAACAGAGGTCGATTGGGTCCGCGGCGCATTGCCCTCGCCAGGGCCCCTGGCCACGTCGCCGATCAACGACGATCCCGAAATCTGAAACAAGGGAGGCGGCCTCGCCAGCCTCGGCGGCGACACCAGGAGCTTGGCGTCGTGGGCGGCGAAGGCGCAGTGGCCAACCAGCGTCCGCACGCTGGGCGGATCGTCGGGATCGCCGAGGCGGAACACGCCGTGGGAAGCGGCCGGTCCCGTTCAAGGGAGCGACCGCTTCACCGGCCCTGGGTGATCCGAAGGTCTTGGTGTCGGCCGCGCGCCAGTTGCTGGCGGCGGCGACGTCCTTATCGCCGACGAAAGGGCCCTACCGGTGAATGAACGTGTGTGGGCGCGCCGTCTTGCGGCCGATCTGAAGGCAGGAAGATCTCGTTCAGGATCGACAGATCAAGGCCTCAGCATCGAGAAGCCGCCAAACACCTCGCGGCCTTGGAACAGGGTGAGCAGCACCTTGGCCTTGGAGATTTCGGTAGCGGGGATCGCGAAGATGTCGCGATCAAGCACGATCAGGTCGGCGCTCTTGCCGGCCAGGATCGAACCGGTCTGCTTGTCGAGATGGTTCACGTAGGCGACGTTGAGCGTATAGGCCTGCACCGCTTGGGCCAAGGTCACGCCTTCATCGGCCAGCAGCGGTTTAGCGTTGGCGTCGCCCGGCGCGATGCGCGTCAGGGCCACTTCGATACCTTCCAACGGGTTCGCCGAGGCCACCGACCAATCGGCGCCGTAGGCGAGCTTGCCGCCTGCCTTCAGGATGCTGTTGGCGGGATAGATGTAACCGGCGCGCTTGGGGCCGATGCGTTCGACAGTGAGGCGCATATAGGGCTCGTCGCAGGCCCAGAGCGGCTGGAAGATCGCCGTGACCCCAAGCTGGCCAAACCGGGGTTGATCGGCTGGATCCACGACATTGAGGTGAGAGATCATCGGCCGCGTGTCGGTCATGCCGTCGCGAGCGCGCGCACGCTGAACCGCGTCCAGCGCCTCGCGTACGCCCCCATCGCCGATCGCGTGAAAGTGCGCCTGTAAGCCCTTTGCGTCGAGCTGCGTCACGGCCTCGGCGAGCGTTTCCAACGGGATCTGCGACGCGCCCTTCTCCGTGGTCCCCTCATAGGGGGCGAGCATGGCGGCGGTCTGTTGGGGGATCACGCCGTCGATGAAGAATTTCACCCCTGTGGCGCGAAGGCCCATCGTATGGGCGCGGTCGGTGAGCTTGAGGATGTCCGGCAGCTGGTCGAGGCCTCGGCCATTGTTCCATTGAAGGTCAAGCGCGGTGTGGACGCTCAGTTCGCCGCGATCCTTCACGGCCTTGTAGGCGTCGAGCACGGCGCTAGCGCCGCTCGCGTCCCACTCGACCATGGCGTCATGCCAGGACGTGATGCCCAGGCTGTTGAACAGCTTTACCGTATAGCCAATGGCGGCTTCGCGGTCCTTGGCCGTGGGGGGCGGCGTCAACTTCTCCATCAACCCCATGGCGGCCTCTTCGAGCCCGCCGACAGGCTCGCCTGTCGCGGGATCGCGATCAATCTTGCCATTGGGTGGATCGGGCGTCTCACGGGTGATGTTCGCCAGCTCCAGCGCCTTGGAGTTGACCCAAAGGGTGTGACCATCCGACTCGAAGATAAGAGGGCGTGCGGTCGTCACCGCGTCGAGGATCTCCTTGCGCGGGACGCCATTGGGTGGAAACAGCGCCTGGTTCCACCCGGACCCGAACATCGTCCCCTGCCCGGGAGACTTGGCGACGCAGTCGGCGATGATCCGCTGATAGTCCTCCAGCGACTTGCCCTCGTGGAGCGAGCATCTCGAATAGCTCAGCCCGCCAAAGACGGGATGGGCGTGGGCGTCACCGAAGGCGGGCATGAGCAGTCGACCGCCCAGATCGACAACCTTGGTGTTGGACCTTTTCAGGCGCGCAATTTCGGCGACCGAGCCCACCTCGAGGATCTTGCCGTCCTTGATCGCTACGGCCTGGGCCCACGGCTTGGCAGCCTCCACCGTGTAAACTCGGCCGTTGGTGAGGATCAGGTCGGGACCTGCCGCCGGCGCCGCCTTGATCTCGCCGCCGAGACCGGCGAGCGCGATGCCGATCGCCAAGCCAAGGCCCAGCGACCGTCCTTTTCCAAGCCTTGATGAAACGGGGGCGAAAACTTTCGTGCGCGACATGAACGTTCCTGGATACGACTGAAATGGACGGCCCTGGCCGCCCGCCAACGAGCGATCAGAAGCGGCGGCGAAGCGTGGCTTGGATCGTACGATCCTTTCCAACCACGCAGATGCCGTCCGGCGGCGATGAGCTGGTGCAACTGGCGTAGTAGCGCGTGTTGAAGATGTTGCTTGCGCTGAGCGACAGGCTCCAGTCCTTGCGTTCGGCTTCGATCAGGGCGTCGACCAGCGTCGCCGATGGCGTGACGAACCGTTGGTAGGAGTCGATCTTGCTGCCGACATAGCGGACGCCGCCGCCAGCGCGCATCGTCACTTCGTCGGCGACCCGGAACGTCTTGGTCGCCCAGGCCGAGGCCAGATGCTTGGGCACGCCCTCGATCCGAGCGCCCACGCGGGTGGGATCGGTGTCAGTGAGCACCTTGGCCTTGGTGTAGCTATAAGACCCCATCAGCTCGATATCGCCCGGAATACGCAGCGTCCCTTCGACCTCGAACCCTTGCGAGCCAACCTGGCCAGTCTGAATGAAATTCTGAATGTTGTTGGGATCCTGCGTCACATAGTTCGACTCCTTGATGTCGAAATACGAAACCGTGACCAGCGCCTGGCTGCTTGGCGCCCATTTCACGCCGCCTTCGTACTGGCGGCCAGTGCGAGGCTTGAACGGATTGCCGTAGAAGTCGCCGCCAGCGACCGGAAGGAAGGATTCCGAGTAGCTGACATAGGGCGAAAACCCATAGCCCACTTCGGCGATGATCCCGGCGCGATAGCTCCAGTTGACGACGGGGTCTTCCTTGACGCCGTTCCGCTTCGAGGTCGCGCGGTCTCGACGCGCGCCCAGCACGATCGAGACGCGGTCGGCGAAGCGGATCTGGTCCTGCACATAGAGACCCGTTTGGCTGCTCCTATAGTCCAGGAAGTTCGTATAGCCCCAGGCGAAGGATGCCCCGTACTGCGGATCGTAGATGTTCAGAGACGGCGGGCTTGGCCCGTTGAAGCAGCCGAACTGACCCGCGAACCCGTCACAGGAAAAGCCCTCGTCCTTGTCCTGCTTGAATTTGAAATAGTCCACGCCCGCCAGCACGGTGTGTTGGAACGGCCCCGTATCGAACCGCGCCGCCAGACTGTTGTCGGTGTTGAAGCCCTTGGACTTCTCACGGTTCACGTAGAACTCGCGCTGCAGCAAGGTTTCGCCGACGTCGTCAAACGGGCTGACGTAGAAGGCTCCAAAGCCGTCCCCGTAGTCGCCATAGACCTCGCGATAGTCGGTGTTCATGCCGTAGACGCGGCTTCGGCTGCTGAACGACAAGACGCTGTTGAAGCGATGATTGACCAGAAGGGTGGCCGCCCAAAACTCCGTGTCGGCCCGATTGAAGTCCGGTTCGCCGGCGAAGAAATTGTAAGGCAGTCGCTCGGCGCCGTTCGCGGCGATGCTCTTTGAGATTGGCAGATAGGTCTGCGTACCCTGATTGTCCTTTTGATAGAGGCCAATCAAGGTGACGTCGGTGTGGTCCGTGGGCAACCATTTAAGGGACGGGTTGACCAGGACGCGGTCATCCGGCTGCCCCTTCCACTGCAACTCGCCATCACGGACCAGGCCCACGAAACGGCCCGAGACCGTGTCGCTTAGCGGGCCGGTGATGTCCAACTGCAACTGCTTGCGCTTGTCGGTGCCCAGCTGCGCGCCGATCTCGCCGCCGAATGCGGTTCTGGGCGTCTTGCTGACCGCATTGAGAAGGCCGCCCGCGCCGCCAGCGCCATAGAGCACCGCGGAGGGGCCACGCAGCACCTCGGCGCGCTCCAGGGAGAAGACCTCAAGACGCGCGCCATAGATGAAGTCGGGCATGCGTTTGAGGCCATCGAGATACTGCTCGGTCGGGAAGCCTCGCGCCGAAAAGAAATCACCCCGGGAATCGGCCCCGTTGAGCTCGGTGGCGACGCCGGCGCTATAGCGGAAGACGTCCTGGAAATTCACGACCGTGCGGTCGGCAATCTCGGCGGCCGTCACCACGCTGATCGACTGCGGGATTTCGACCAGCTTGGTGTCGGTCTTGGTGCCGGCCACCGCCCGGCTCGCCCGAACAACCACTTCGCTGAGCGGGTCACTGGCCTCTTGCGCAATGGCCACGCCCGACGCTGCGCCCGCGCAGCAGGCCGACAGCAACGCCAGCTTCAGCATCGGTCGCACCAAACCGCGCCTCCCGATCTGCTCCTTCATAAGTAACCCCCTTGCTAAGATGTCGCCGAGACCCCGCCCAGGTGTTGAGACACCCCGTGCTTGGCGCCGCCCGTCAGCATTCAACAGCAGCCCTCGCCAGGGGCCTTGTGATTTTCAGGGTAAGGAGGGAGTGACAACGGGTAAGCGCCTCGGTCCTCGCCCGCTGTTCGGCGCTAGAACGTGGACGGGCCTTCGACAGGGATCAGCAATCCGCGTTCACGCGATACGCGCACGGCGTCACGGCGAGTAGTCACGTCGATCTTTCGGAAGATAGACTTGAGGCGGTATTTGACCGTGTCTGGCGACATGCCGATCAATCGCGCGATTTCCTTATTGGAAATGCCCTGGCCCAGATGGCGAAGAATGGTGGCCTCAGCCTCGTTGAGGCCGTCCGGTTCGCCGGGCGCGGACCGAGTAGCGAGCGCCTTGGACAAGGCCTTGAGGAATCGCCCGCGGAACCGGTCGCCCGAAGCGGCCGCCTCACCGCCGCCGCTCAAGAACGGCTCGACGAAACCGCGCGCGTCAATGAAGGGACGCAGGAGGCCTTGGAACATGGCGATGCCCACGGCTTCGTCAAAGCAGGCTTGGCTCGCGGCGGTTTCGGATGAACAGCGCAAGCCGTAGGCCAGCAGAATGTTGACGTCGATCAAGAGCCGCCCGGCCCCATGCCGGCTGGCCCAACGCCGGAGCGCGCGCAGTTCGGCGATAGCCCCAGCGTGATCGCCGTCCAACAGCGACAACTTCACCCGGCAAAGAGCCGCCGCGCAGGCGACGGGCCGGTAAACCGGCGACTCCTGCGCCATATCGTCGGCCAGCGCCTCCAGACCAATCTCGGCGGCGTAGACGCGGTCGGCATTCGCCTCGGGGCCGTACTCGATGAGCAGGTCAAGCTGACAGAGATCAGCCAGCAGCGCCAATTGGCGCAAGCTGCGGTGATCGGCGACGCGTCGGGCCCGAGCCAGGGTCGCATAGGCCTCGTCCATCGCACCGTCAGCCGCCGCGGCGCGCGCAGCGGTGAAATAGGCCGCGGCATAGACGTCCACCCACCCGTCCGACTGCTCCATGTGCGGCAGCGCCCAATCGAGCAGGCTGCGGGCCTCGGCGCGGCGGTCCTGTTCGTAAAGCAACTCAGCCTCGAAAGCCGCGCAGTTGGCCGCCAGATCTGATCGCTCGCCAAAGCTACTCGTGATCTGCATCCGCGCGGCCGCCAGGATGGCGACGGCGTCCTCGTGCCGGCCCTGGGCGCGCCTGATGCGCGCCTCCAGAAAACGCGTGAACAGATCGCTGTAGAGCGATCCCAACGCCTGATAGTGGTCCCGGGCGGCGAGGGTTGGCTCCAGGGCGCGTTCGAGCCAGCCGCCCTCGAGATACTTCGCCCCCAGGGTCTCGGTGAAATTGGCCAACACGAGATGATCGTCGGCCGGCAGGGCGCGAAGCAGCGCCTCGCGGTCGAGCAGATCGTCCAGCGAGACAGGGACATTTTCATAGTCGGCCAGGGTGTCGCCGACGACGCGGATCTCAGTCCATAGATCCGCCGATAGGTCAACGCCGGCGGCCGCGACCAGGAAACGATCATAATCCGTCCGGGCCTTGGCCACCTCGCCCTGCTTGATGGCCAGATAGACCCGAGCCAGCAACAGACGCGGCCGCCCCACGATGATCGCCTCGCGCAGCTTTCTAAGTCCTCGCTCGAGGATCGGCTGCAGCCCTTGCGGGATCAGCCGCCAGCCGCCCGCCTCCTCGATGATATCCGTGAGGATCCCGTCGTCGTTGGCGAGAATGGCGTGATCAATCGCTTCGGCCACTTCCCCGCGTCCTGCAAACCACCGCGCCGCCCGTCGCTGGAGCGAACGGAACTGACCGATGTCGCCGCGCGCCAGGTGCTCGCGCAGATATTCGGCGAACAGCTGGTGGTAGCGATAGACTTTGCGATCCGACGACAGGGGCGTGAGAAACAGGCCTTGCTGCTCCAGCCGTTCCAGGATCAGCCATCCGTCATCGCGATCGCACAGAAGGTTCACCACCTCGCCATTCACCCGGTCAACCAAGGCGGTTCGGATCACGATCTCCCGCATCTCATCGGGGAGCGTCGCCAGCACCTGTTCGGACAGATAGCGGGCAAGCTCTGAGTTGGGACCGCTGAACCGCGACACCAGCTGCCTTTGGTCGGCCCCGCGCTTGAGCGACAGGGAGGCGAGCTGAAGGGCGATCGGCCAACCTTCCGTGCGCTCGACGATGCTTTGGACATCGTCGCCGCCGAACGTCCCGCCGGCCCGCGACAACATCGCCTCGGCCTCAGGGGCTGAAAACTTCAGGTCGTCAGCGACCAGCTCGAGCATCTGCTCGGCCGCCGCCAGGATCGATTGGCCAAGCCAGGGATAGTCTCGCGAGGCGACAACGAAATGGCAGTTGGCGGGCGCCAGACGGATCAGCGCGGTGAGAAATTCAGTCACCGCCGCGCCTTCAGCGCGATGGAGATCGTCCAGGATCAGCACCACAGGACGCGGCTCGCGAGCGAGCCGGTTGACGATGGCCGAAAGGGCCGCGCGAGACGGCAGATCCGAAGACATCCGCTCGCCGCCTTCGGCCAAGCCCTCCTGCGGGCTATGGACATGCTCAGCGCCGTCGATCGCGAGCGCGATATATTGAGCCAAGCGCGCGAGATCGGCGTCATCGCGCTCCAGGGTGAGCCAAGCCACCAGGACGGCTTGGCTTTCGAGGCGACTACGCCATTGGGCGAGCAGACTGGTTTTGCCATAGCCTGCGGGCGCATGAATGATGGTCAGTCGCCGGCTCAGGGCCTCGTCAAGACGGGCGAGCAATAGATCACGTCGGATCTGAGCGCCCACCCACGTTGGCGGCGCAACCCTAGTATGGATCAAATCATGCACCGACAAATCCCGCCGTTCACCGGATGCGCTTCGAACCAAGCCCCGCGGCTGGCCCGTCGAGCCTAGGAGATCACCACGAACCGCTCAAGCGCGTCCGACCGTTTACCCATCGTGCCGCGAGGCTTACCCGTTCGGCGCCTCCGGTCACCCGTTTGATGCGTTGCGCACCGCGACCAGCCCCCTACCCTGCCAGCCTTCTTAAGGACGGTGGCGGGGCGAGCTGGTGCGGATTGGTGTCGATGTCGGCGGTACGAACACCGACGCCGTGCTCATGCGCGACCGCGAGGTCGTCGCCTGGACCAAGCAACCAACCACCGCGGAGGTGAGTCTCGGCGTCGCCGCGGCGATCGGCGCGGTCCTGGCCCAGGCAGGCGTGAAGGCCGATGCGATCTCTTCGGTGATGATCGGCACGACCCACTTCGCCAACGCCCTGGTCGAACGCGACAGGCTGGACAAGGTGGGCGTCCTGCGATTGGCCAGTCCTTCCGGCGAGGCGCTGCCGCCGATGACCGGTTGGCCTGACGACCTCACCGCCTGCGTCGAGCGGCACGTCTATCTGCTGCGGGGCGGGTACGAGCTCGACGGTCGGGAGATATCGACGCTGGACGCGGACGCCGTACGCCAAGCCGCGCGCGATCTGCGGGGCCTGGGCGTCGACGCCGTCGCCATCTGCAGTGCGTTCGCGCCGATCAACGCCGAGATGGAGGAACGCGCGGCCGCGATCGTGCGGCAGGAGCATCCCCGAGCCTCCGTCAGCCTTTCCCACACCCTCGGCCGGCTCGGCTTCATCGAGCGTGAGAATGCGACGATCCTCAACGCCGCCCTGACCAGCCTGGCCGCCGCGGTGATCGTTTCCTTCGAGCATGCGCTACGCCAGATCGGCGTCGACGCACCGCTGTATATTTCCCAGAACGACGGCACCTTGATTTCGGCGACCCAGGCGGCCGCCGCGCCCGTGCTGACCATCGGGTCAGGCCCCACGAACAGTATGCGCGGCGCGGCCTTCCTGACCGGGGTGAAGGACGCCATCGTCATGGACGTGGGCGGCACCACGACCGACATTGGGGTGTTGAGCAACGGCTTTCCGCGAGAATCCTCCATCGCGGTGGACATCGGCGGCGTCCGGACCAACTTCCGGATGCCCGACATCCTCGCCATCGGCCTGGGCGGCGGCACACGCGTTCACCTCGCCCCCGAACTGTATAACGCCGAGACCCTTGCCGCGGACAGCTTCCGGGTCGGTCCCGACTCAGTCGGCTTCCGCATCACCCAGGAAGGCATGCTGTTCGGCGGCGCGACCTTGACGGCGAGCGACGTGGCGGCGGCGCAGGGCCGTGCACGGTTCGGTGACCCATCACGGCTTCCCAATCTCAGCCCGCAGGTGCGGACGGCGGTCTGGTCTCGCTTCCAGACCATCCTGGAGGATGGCGTGGACCGGATGAAGACAGCCCGCGGCGATGCGACGATCCTGGCGGTTGGTGGGGGCGCCTTCCTGATCCCCGACACGCTGAGGGGAGCCGCCCAGGTCATTCGCCCGCCGCATGCCGGCGTGGCCAACGCGGTCGGCGCGGCCATCGCACAGGTCGGCGCGCAGGTGGACCAGATCGTCGACTACGCCAAGGTCGCGCGCGCCGACGCCCTGCAGGCGATGCGAGACGAAGCGTGCGGCCGTGTCGTCGCCGCGGGCGGCGACGCCGCCAGCGCTCAAGTGGTGGAGGTGGATGAGGTGTATTTGAGTTATCTGCCCGGCCGAGCGGCGCAGGTCAGGATCAGGGCTGTCGGTGATTTGGTCGGCGGTCGGCCATCGAGTGCGACCGCCTCGGACGCCGGGAGCCGGACGCGCCATGCTTATTGATCGCACAGCCCTGGCCGACCTGGCGCTCGGCGCCGCCTTCCTTGGCTCGGGCGGCGGCGGCGACCCCTATTATGGGCAGCTGTTGGGTGAGGCCGAACTGGCGCGACGCGGCGCCGTCGAGTTGATCGCCCTGGACACCCTGGCGGATGACGCGCTGGTCGTTCCCTGCGGCTGGATCGGCGCGCCGACGGTTTCGGTCGAGAAGTTGCCCAGCGGACGCGAAGCCGTCGCTGGCTTGCGCAGGCTGGAGCAGATCTTCGGACGGCCAATCGATGCGGTGATGCCCATAGAGATCGGTGGCGGCAACGGTCTGGCTCCCTTGTTCGCCGCCGCGCAACTGGACGTGCCCGTGGTGGATTGCGACGGCATGGGACGGGCCTTCCCTGAGTCCCAGATGGCGATCTTCAACATCCGGGGACTGTCGTCCTGCCCCTCGGTCCTGACCGCCGCCTGCGGCGCGCTGACGGTGATCGAGACCGACGACAACTTGACCCACGAGCGGGTAGCGCGAGCGCTCTCGGTGGCCTTAGGCGGCATCGCCCACATGGTCGAATATCCGCTCACCGGTCGTCAGGCGAAGGACCACGCCATCGGCGGCAGCCTTTCGGCCGCCATCGCCATCGGGGCGGCCATCCGGGAGGCCCGCGAGCGTGGCGACGACCCGTTCGCTGCCCTGTGCTCGGCGCTGCGCCGGTCAGGCCTCTATCCCCATGCCGGCTTGCTCTTCGACGGCAAGATCGTCGATCTGGAGCGCGAGACACGCGGCGGCTTTTCGATCGGCCGGGTGGCGATCGAGAGCTTCAACGGCCAAAGCCGCATGGATCTAGAGTTCCAGAACGAAAATCTGATCGCGCGGCGCGACGGCGCGGTGGTGGCCCTGGTGCCCGATCTCATCACGGTCATGGACCGCGAGACCGCCGACAGCATCACCACCGAGCGGCTGAAATATGGGCAGCGGGTGAAGGTGGTGGGCTCGGCCGCCCCGCCCATGCTACGCGAGGCTCGCGCCCTGGCCTTCGTGGGTCCCGCGGCCTTCGGGTTCACCGAAACCTACCGCCCGATCGAGCAACTCAATGCGTGGGATGACCTGTGACGCCCCAGGTCAGCGACGACGCCCCGAACGCACCGGTTGCGGCCCACCTGACGATACCGGGGTGGCGCGTCGCCCTGATCGTGGCCAGCTTCTCCATCGGCCTGCCCGACTTTCTGAACGGCGCGAACATGAGCCTCGCGCTAGGGCTCGACAAGGCGGTGGCCGCGGCGTTCCTGGCCGGCCTGATCCTGTGCTTGGGCGGCTGCATGACCGCCTTGGTCAGCGTCCAAACGCGGCTTTCGACCTATGTTCTGGTCCAGCGGTCGTTCGGCCGGGGCGGCGCGGCGGTGATCAACACGGTCATCGCCCTGATCCATTTCTGCTGGTTCGGGGTGAACGCCGCCTTCTTCGGCGAGGCGATGATGATGGCCGCCCAGGCAAACGGTCTGGCGGGAAACTTCCCGCTGTTCGTTATCCTCGGCGGCCTGCTGATGACCGGCTCGACGATCATCGGCTTTCGCGCGCTCGACCGGCTGGCGCTGGTCTGCGTGCCGGTGCTCGCCGCGATCCTGATCGCGGTGGCGGTCCTGGCCGTGCGCCAGCACGGCTTGGTCGTGCGCCCCTCCGCCCATCCGCCCGAGCCGATGGAGTTCGGCGTCGCCGTGTCCGCCCTGATCGGGGCCTATATGCTGGCTGTGGCCACCATGCCAGACTTGGCGCGGTTCATCCGCACCCGAGCTGGCGCGGTGGCCGGCATGATCTTTTCCTACCCGATCGCCACGCCGCTGATGATGGTCGCCGCCGCCCTGCCGGCGCTGGCGACCCACCAGACCAGTTTCATGAAGCTGGTCGTAGCGCTGGGCCTGGGAACGCCGGTTCTGTTCCTGCTGGTTCTACCGACCTGGACCGTGAATTCGCTCAACCTCTATTCGGCCAGCCTGTCGCTGAGCACGACCTTTCCCGCCGTCCGCCAATGGGTGCTTATCCTCGCCGGCGGCGTGATCGGGACCGCGTTCGCGCTGATGGGCATCCTGGATCTCTTCGTTCCCTTCGTGCTGTTCCTCGGCCTAATCATTCCGCCGATCGCCGCCATCTACGTGATCGACGCCTTCACGACATATCGCGGCGCGGACACGACGGAGTCGATCCGCGTGCTGGCTCCGGTGCGCTGGGCCGCCCTGGGGACCTGGGCGGGATCGATCCTGGTGGCGGTGCTGGCCGTCTATAAGGGTTGGACCCTGACGACCGTGCCGGCGCTGGATGCGACCCTCGTCGCCAGCCTGGCCTATGGACTGATCCTGTGGCTGCGGGCCAGGCGCGGTCTTGCGATCACATGACGAGCCCCGTCGAGGCGCTCGACGACGAGGACGTCCGCGCACTGATCGCCGAATATCCCCTCGCCTGGGTCGTCGCGCGCGGGACCGACGACGGCGACCGCAGCCTGTTGCCGCTGGTAGGCGTCCACGACGCGGCCGGGTCGATATCGAAAACGCGCAGCTTGCGGATCCCGCAGAGGGCGTGGAACCCGAAGGCTTGGAATTCCGATTGCGCCCCCAGGCCGATCAAGGCCATGACCTCGGAGTCAGGGCGCGCCAGCCGTCGCGCCACGAGCGCGGAGGTCGCCTCGGTAGCGACTTGGCCAAGATACACCCAGAGGGCAAGGCATGGCTGCCTACGAGTTGGCCACCGAGATGTTTAGCGAAATCATCCACCTTTCCGAGAAGACGGGCGTGTAGGGTCCGTCTGGATCGAGCTTGCGTGAACCGCCGCGCTGAGCGAATGCCGACCACGCCGAAATCTCCGACGCTTCGATCCCGACCACCTCGGTCAGGATATAGCCGGCGCGCACCTTGGCGATCTTGCTTTCGATTTCGTCCACGGCCTCGACGATGGCGTTGAGATGGTCCCTGGCATGACGACGCCACACGGTCATGACGCTTGCCATGCCGCCGCAGAAATGCGGCTCGACCAGCATGGTGGCGAACGTGGCCCCAACGGTCGATACTCGAACCTGGTCGATCTCGACGACGGTAACGGGTCGAGAGACCTCGTGAACGGCTATTGTTCGTCGACGAAGCCGATCGCCGAAGACGATCCTCGGATATGCAGGGCCCGCGTCGCGTTCGCCGAGTGCGGCGTTCCCTGTTTGGCGTTCCCCCCACGCCTTTCGCGTCAGGGTCGACAGATGCAGTGGGACGTCCGGTCCTCTTCGCAGATCGTGAAGACGCATGGCGGATGCATGCGAGACGTAGCAAAACGGATCGACGAGCGTTGCGACTTGTTCAGCGGTTTCTCCGCCCTCTCTGTCGAGGAGGCGATAGACGCCGCGACCAAAGTCACGATCCCGCGTCAGCATCCCTTCTCTTATGAATCGGGAGAGAAGCGCCGAGGCCCGAGGTCCGTCCCAGGCCTTCGGCAGACGGCTGATCGGCTCGCCTCGCCAGCGCCCGCTCGCAAAAAGCTCCTGGGTGAGGCGATAGAAATCCGGTTCAGTGACGACTCCGCTGCCGCGCTCATAGAGCGCATCCTCGACAGCGCCGGAAAACGACATGACCTGCTCACTGCCCCGCTTTATGTCCTAAGGACATAAAGCGGGGCAGTGAGGCGCGTCAATGAAATCCTCTCGGAGGGATTTCGACTTGCCGTCTGCTGGGCTTGGCCTTATGTCCTCAGGACATAAGGCCAAGCCCAGCGAGCGAAACGCTCCACCACCTGCGGCTCAGACACGCCAAAGCCCGATTATAAGATCGGCAAAAAGATCGGCAAAAAGATCGGCAAACATGCCCTCCTCTGAGGAGTTTCCTTTTAAGGGTTATAGCCTTAATAGGAATGTTCGAACTCTAAAAGATCGGCAAAATGAACGCGATTATCGAAACGCCGGGTCGGCTCGAACCTATGCGTTTGGAAGACGCCTCCACCGGCGACATAAATGAGGTTCTGGCGGAGCTCGCTTTCAAAGCCGGTCGTCTGGACAATGCGCTACGCCCCCGCCTGCAAGCCGAGGCCGCCAACCTCGTGCGCATCATGAACTGCTACTATTCCAATCTGATCGAAGGTCACACGACACGCCCGCGCGACATCGCCGCCGCAGTCGAGGGCGATCTTTCCGAGGATCCGGCCAAGCGCGACCTCCAACTCGAAGCCCGAGCCCACGTGATCGTCCAAGGCGCGATCGATCGAGAATTTCACGAAGGCGCCCTCGCCGACCCGGCGGCGGCCAATTTCATCCGCCGGCTTCATCGTGACTTCTACGCTCAAGTCCCCGACGTGTTTCGAGAGATCAAAGGCAAAAACTTCAGCTTCATGATGGAGCCGGGCGTTTTCCGCCACGAGCCCGAACACGACGTCGAAGTCGGCCGTCACATCCCTCCATCCAGCGATCGCGTCGCGGACTTCATGGCTCGCTTTCACGCGGTTTATGGAGAACGTTCAGGTCGCTTGCGAGCAAGGCTGATCGACATACCCGCTGCTCATCACCGGTTCGCCTACATCCACCCCTTTCCGGATGGAAACGGACGCGTGGGCCGGCTTATGACCCACGCGATGTTCCTGAAGGCCGGAATGGGCGCCGGCGGCCTCTGGTCTATTTCGCGGGGCTTGGCGCGCGGCCTTCAAGACCGCGAAGAATACATGTCGATGCTGGCGATGGCCGACAGCCCCCGACAAGGCGATTTGGACGGCCGCGGCAACCTCTCGCTCAAGGCGCTTCAGTCGTTCACGCTGTGGTTTTTGCGCGTTGCGCTCGACCAAGTTGAATTCATGACCAGCCTGTTCGACCTCGACAATCTATCCACTCGCCTTCGACGCCTGGTCGAGACCGACGTCGAGCTCGATCCGCGCGGCGCGGCGCTTTTACAAGCCGCTCTGGCGCGGGACGAAATTCCGCGAGGAGAGGCCTCGGCGATTACCGGCATGAGCGACAGAAGCGCCAGATCGATTCTGGCGCAGCTTACTCAAAAGGGTTTGCTCGTCAGCGACACGCCCAAGACGCCTGTCCGCCTCGGCCTTCCAACCGACTACATCGACCAGCTCTTCCCAAGGCTGTTCTACGAGGTTTGACCGATCGGGTTTGGCGCCTATCCCGCAAGCGGCGGACATAGAGGCTGCACTAAACGCCCAAGACGCGCCTTTCGCGCTTACCCGAACCGATAGATCCTATGGACGTTCGCGCCGTCAGTCGCTAGCAGACCCGCGTCTCAACGGACTTCACGATGGCTACAAACCGGTCCGAGGCGCTCACCGGCGCCCGCAAACTCTGCCGCACGATGGCGAGCGCGCCGTTACCACAGGCCCGCGCGCGCGAACTCTTCCAAGTGCTCATACGGGCCAGGGGTTGGAGTTCCGCCGAAGAGGCAGCCATCGCCGAGCTGGGCGCCTGGCTAGACACCCGCCCGGCGCCAAGCGCGCTGAAGGATCGCTGCGAGAAACTGCTCGGCCGCCTCTAATCGGCGCCAAGCCTATGGATCGAGCATGACGTCGTGACTTCGATCGGCGATCTGTTCGCCCGCTCTTGGAGCGAGCTTACCGTGATAGGCAGGCGTCGCGATGAAGCCAGAACGCTCAGATGACAGTGAAGTCCGGCGTCGATGCGCCGCGCGCCGCGGCGGGCTGAAAGCGGGGCGAGGTCTCGCGCTCGCGCCCCTGCCGGAACTCGCGGGGCGACTGACCGTACTGCTCGCGGAAGGCGCGGCTGAAGTGGGCCGAGCCGTTGAAGCCCCAGCGGAAGCAGATCTCCGAGATCGACAGCCGCGCGTGCTGCGGGCTGGCCAGGTCGATACGGCAGCGCTCCAGCCGGCGCAGGCGCAGATAGTGGCTGAAGGTCTCGTTGGCCGAGGCGAAGAGCTTCTGGACGTAGCGCGGCGAGACCCCCTCCTCGTTGGCGACGCGGCGCAAGGAGAGTTCAGGGTCCGGTAGCAGGGTCTCGATCGTCTGGCACAGCCGCTGCAGGTGCGAGGTCGGCGTCGCCGCGTCCAGGGCGTCAGCATTGGCTGCGCCCTGCTCGATCAGGCACTGGGCCAGGAATTCGGTCAGGGCCAGGTCCACCGGCCGCAGTTGGTCGACGGAGAGGTTCTCCAGCTCCTCGGCCGTGCCGCGCAGCAGGTCCGACAGGATGCGCGGCACCCCCTTGGAACCCTCCAGCCAGCCGACCCGCAGGTTGAAGGGCTTGATCAGGCGATGGTCCAGGGCGACGCGCGGGGCGCGGACAAAGAGCAGGCGCGAGCGGGTGTCCAGCCGCAGGGCCGCCGCCTGGCCCGTTGGACCGAAGGCGATGTCGCCGGTCGAGACACCGACCGCCAGATCGTCGGTCACCAGGGTCGCCTCGCCGTGCAGCAGCACCGCCAGCCATACCGCCGCCGGCTGCCCCGACAGGCGGCCCGAGATGGTCTGGGCCCCGGCCTCGACCAGGGCGAACTCGATGCCGAGCGGCGAGGTCAGGCAGATGACCGAGGCCGCCGCCGGTTCGCCGTCCGACAGGCCCTCGATCGGCAGGCCCAGACGCCCCATCGCCTCGCGCCAGGCCTCGGCGCGTTCGGCGCGGGGGTGGCTTTCGGTGCTGAACGACCAGGCCTTCATCGTTCTATGCCTTGAGCTTGGGGAAGATGTCGCGCGGGATGCGGACGTGGCAGCCCTGGGTGCCATCGACCACCTGCGTGACGCCGAAGTCGGCCGCGACACTCATCAGCGAATAGGCGTCGTTCTTCGACAGCCCGACCTGATCGCTGAGCAGGCTCAGCATCTTGGTCGAGGCGTCGCGCATCGCCAGGTTCAGGTCCTCGTTGAAGCCGTGGACGATCCACCACTTGGGCGTCTCCAGCAGCGGCCCCGGGGTCTGGATGTCCTTGCGCAGCACGATCTGCATCAGAACGTTCAGCGAGCTCTCGATGGCCGTGCCCGACAACTCTCCATCGCCCTGGCTGACGTGCGGATCGCCGATCGAGAACAGGCCTCCGTCGACCTGCACGGTGTAGTACATCGTCGCCCCCGCCCCGATGCGCCAGTTGTCGATGTTGCCGCCGTGCTCGCCGGGCGGGATGGTGCTGACGCGCCCGTCGACGGCCGGGGCCACGCCGGCGGTGCCCAGGTGCGGACGCGCCGGAATCCGCACGCCCTTCAGGGCCGGCTGGCGGTCGCATTCGGGGCAGTGGGTGACCGTGCCCGGGATCAGGTACTTGCCCTCGAAGTCATAGGCGTAGAGGGCGCTGGCGGTGTTGGTGTTCGGGTCCAGCTCGTAGATGGTCACCCGCTCCTTCTCGCCGAACTCCTTGTAGAGATAGCCCCAGTTGGCCGCGAGGTTGGAGCCGTAGTTGTTGCGCGGGACCATGCGCAGGTAGCGCACCTCCAGCACGTCGCCCGGCTTGGCGCCTTCGACGTAGATGGGCCCCGTCATGATGTGGACGCCGGGGTTGCGGTCCTCCTCGGGGATCTCCTTGAAGATCCGGGTGACGCCCTCGTCCATCATCAGCTCGGGCGCGTCGCCGGCATGGTGGGTGATCGCCTCGGCCTGGATCAGGTCGCCGCTCTTGACCCTCAGGGCCGGCCGGGTCGACGGATCGAAATAGCCCCAGTGCACGGTTTGGGGCGTGGCCCTCAGGGTGTGCAGGGCGCCGGGAACGACGTCGGGGCGGGTCTGGCCGGGTTCGCAGATGAAGGGCATCGGGGTCCTCAGGCGCTGGCCGGATGGGGTGTGGAGAGCGTGACCGAGGTCATGCTCAGCGAGCCATGCTCGATGTGGTCGGGAGCGAAGGTCGGGACGTCGCCGGGCAGGCGCGCGCCCAGGACGTAGAGCAGCGGCCAATAGTGGTCGGGCGTCGGCACGGAACGCTGAGCGTCCTGGCCCTGGCTCTCGAAGCCCACCACCCGCTCGGGCGCATCCTCGACGATGGCGGTCTTGATGTAGTCGTTGAAGCGCTGTGACCAGTCATAGGGCGCGCAGTGGCGGTCGCCCCAGTCCATGGCCGGCAGGTTATGGACGATGTTGCCGGTGCCGACGATCAGCACGCCCTCGTCACGCAGGGGCGCCAGGCGCTGGCCGATCTCGTAGTGCCAGGCTGGCGGCTTGGCGGCGTCCATGCTGAGCTGGACCACCGGCACGTCGGCGTCCGGGAACGCCTTGCCCAGCACCGACCAGGTTCCGTGGTCCAGGCCCCAGCCGCCCTCGTCCAGCGCCACCGGCGTGGGGCTGAGGATCTCGCGCACCCGCGCGGCCAGCTCGGGCGAACCCGGCGCCGGGTACTGCTGGTCGAACAGCGCCTTGGGGAACGAGGCCCCGAAGTCGTGGATGGTGCGCGGCCGGGTCATGGCTGTCACCGCGACGCCGCGCGTCAGCCAGTGGGCCGAGACGCAGAGGATCGCCTTGGGCTTGCCGACGGCGTCGCCCATGGCCTTCCAGGTCCGGGTGGTGTCGTTGGTCTCCAGCGCGATCATCGGGCTGCCGTGACCGAAGAAGATGACGGGCAGGCGGCTCATGCGGCGGCCTCCGAATTGGCCGGCGCCGGCGCGTCGCCCGCTTTCAACGTCGCCCAGGCCTTCTGGTAGCGCGGCGCAAGCCAGCGGTTGAACTGCACCTGCGCCCCCTCCTGCCAGGAGTAGCGCCCCCGGATGGCGAAGCGCGAACGCAGGCCCTGCTGGACCAGTTCGTCGACGTGCATGTCCTGGGCGATGATCTTGCCGGCCGAGGTCATGATCATCTCGAGGCGCTCCTCGAAGCCCGGGCTCTCGGTCGCGCCGGGCGCCACCAAGATGCCGGTGTCCTGCTCCATGGTCTCTGGACCGGTGGGGCGCAGGATCAGGTAGATGACCATGTCGCTGGTCATCACCAGCGACAGCGTCGGCGGGATGTTGGCGAAGGTCGCGCGGTTGCGATCCTCCTCCGTCAGCTTCGGGAAGATCGGCAGCACCGCCTTCTGGGTCGGGTTGAAGCTGGCGTCGGCGTGCAGGGTGCCGTTGTAGCGCAGGAAACCGGCGTCGCCCGCCTCTGCCTCGGGGAAGCTGCACAGCTCGCTGGGAATGAAGTCGTGGAGCGGCCCGCGGTGCAGCTTGCTGGCGTGGTAGCCGTCATTGTTGTTCTCGAACATCACCTTCCAGTTCCAGGCGAACTGACCGGTCATCGGCGGGCTGAGGCCGTCGGCGCTTTCGAGGTCGTAGTTGGCCACGGCCGCCTCGACGGCGGTGAGGCGCGGCGCCAGGGGCGCGGCCTCGGCGTCGAAATTGATGAAGATGAAGCCCAGCCAGATCTCGACCTTGAAGGTCGGCAGCTTCACGGCCTTCTTGTCGAAGTCGCAGGTGCGCTCCATCGCCGGGGCGTTCACCAGGTCGCCGTTCAGCGAATAGACCCAGTGATGGTAGGGGCAAACGAACCCGCGCGTATTGCCCCTGCCCTCGGCCACCAGCATGGCGCGGTGCTGGCACACGGCCGACATCGCCTTGATCTGGTTGTCGCGGTTGCGGGTGACGATGATCGGCTCGCCGATGATCCGCGTCGTGAAGAAGTCGCCGGGCTCCTTCACCCAGTCCACGCGGCCGACGCACAGCCATTCGTGATTGAACAGCGCCTCCTTCTCGAACGCGTAGAAGTCGGGGTCGACATAGCAGGCGGGCGGCAGGGTCTCGGCGGCTCCCACGTCCTGCATGGAGCTGGAGAGGCCTTCGAAGAAGGCGTCGCTGAAGAAGCCGTTCGGCGGGCGCAGGCTCATCGTGAAGCGCTCTAAAGAAGTCGGAAGTCGACCATCACGCTAGGACCGCAGCGTGGGCCGGTCTTGCTCCAGCGCGCACGAAGAGTTGGTCATCGCGCGCCCCTGACGGCGCGACGCCACATTCGCGGGCGATCGGCGCCCGGATGCCGCCGCCGGCGCCCAAGAGCGGGTCAATCCTCGGGTGGACGAGAAAGCCGTCGTGCGCGCTGATGCAAGACCGCCATGACGCGGAGGCCTAGTTTCAACGACATCGCACCACGGAGGACGCCATGACGCTGACCGCCGACCTCGCCATCCAGGACCTGAAGCCGGGCTTCGGGGCCGAGATTTCCGGCATCGACCTGGCCTCCGCCTCGGACGCGGCCATCGACCAGGTGGTCGACACCTTCCACCGCCATGGCGCCATCGCCCTGCGCGACCAGAAGATGACGCCCGACGACCTGATGCGCTTCATCGGCCGGTTCGGCGATCCCGAGGACCACACCCAGACCCGCTTCACCCTGCCGGGCTATCCGAAGATCTTCATCCTCAGCAACCGGGTCGTGGATGGCCAGCCAATCGGCGCTCACAACGACGGGGTGGGCTGGCACACCGACTACAGCTACAAGCCCGAGCCGGTCATGCTGACCATGCTTTACGCGGTCGAGGTTCCGGACGAGGGCTCCGACACCCTGCTGGCCGACGGCTGCGCGGCCTGGAACGCCCTGCCCGCCGACAAGCAGGCGATGCTGGAAGGGCTGCGGCTGCACCACAGCTACAAGCACTTCATGGCCACCCGTCAGTTCGGCCAGCAGCAGAACCTCTCGCCCGAGCTGGAGGCGGCCAATCCCGACGTCGAGCACCCGCTGATCCGCACCCACCCGGCCGACGGCCGAAAAGCGCTGTGGCCTTCGACCGGCACGGTCACCGAGGTGATTGGCATGCCCGGCCCGGCGGGCCTGGCGCTGCTGGACGAGCTCGTCGAGTTCATGACCCAAGACCAGTTCGTCTATCGCCACCAGTGGCGGTTCGGCGACCTGCTGATGTGGGACAACCGCTGCACCCTGCACACCGGCACGCTGTACGACGACACCAAGTACATCCGGACCATGCACCGCTTGTGGGTCAAGGGCGACAAGCCCTACTGAGCCTCGCTCACGAGGAACTCCACATGACCAAGACCTGGATGATCACGGGCGTCTCCGGCGGCCTGGGGCGCGAGATCGCCCGGGCGGCCCTGGCGCGCGGCGACGTCGTCGTCGGCACGGTGCGCAAGCCCGAGGCCGCCGCCGCCTTCGAGGCTTTCGCGCCCGGCCGCGCCCACGGCGTGGTCATGGACGTGACCGACACGGCGGCCGCGACCGCCGCCGTCGCCAGGGCCGAGAGCGTGACCGGGACCATCGACGTCCTGGTCAACAACGCCGGCTACGGCCTGGTCGGCGCGGTCGAGGAAGCTTCTCTCGAGGAAGTTCGAGCCCAGTTCGAGACCAACGTCTTCGGCCCGCTGGCGGTGCTGAAGGCCGCCCTGCCCGCCATGCGCGCCCGCCGCGCCGGCCGGATCATCAACATCACCTCGGTCTCGGGGCTGGCCGTCTGGGCCGGCACCGGCGTCTACTGCGCCAGCAAGTGGGCGCTGGAAGGCCTGACCCAGACCCTGGCCCAGGAGGTCGCCGAGCTGGGGATCAAGGTCGTCAACGTCGCTCCCGGCGGGCTGCGCACCGACTTCGCCCAGGGCTCCAAGACCATCGTGGCCGAGAAGTTCGCCGACTATGACGGCCTGGCGCGCGACGCCGAGCGGATCATGGCCGACCACGCCGGCCAGGAGCCCGGCGATCCGACCAAGGCCGCCCTGGCCATCCTGACCATCGCCGACGCCGAGGACCCGCCGCTGCACCTGCTGCTGGGCGAGGACGCCCTGAAGTACGCCGGCTACGCCGCCCAGGGCCTGGCCGCCGACATCGACGCCTGGAAGGCCCTGACCCTGTCCATCGGCTTCAACGACTGACCCTAGACGCGAGCGAGCCTCAAGTGACCAACACCCTGATCTTCGTCGACCTGGCCTCCGAGGACCCGTCCAAGGCCGGCGACTTCTACGCCAAGGTCTTCGGCTGGCAGAACGACGCCCGCCCCGAGGGCGTCTATCACCGCATGGTGCCGGGCGGCTTCTTCAAGAAGTCCGACGGGACCGACAGCGAGATCGGCAACCTGCACCTGGGAATCTTCAAGGCCGCCAACGCCCGCCCCCATCCGGAGCCCGAGGGGGTCGAGCCCCGCGTCCTGAGCGCCGACGGCCGCAAGCCGCGCGTCTGGGTGCTGATCAGCGACGACGACAGCGCCGACCGCATCCTCGGTACCGCCGAGGACCTGGGCGCGACGATCCTCTGGCGGAACCACTATTGGAAGGAATTCAACGGCTACAACCACGCCTTCCGCGACCCTTGGGGCAACGAGATCGTCCTGTGGGGCAAGGCCGGTCAGGATCCGCAAATCCCGGCCGACTTCACGCGCGAATAGGCTAACCCACGCGCGAAGGGTCGCCGACGAAGTCCTTGGCGCAGTACCAGCCGCCCTGGAACGGGGCGGCGGCCGGATCCTCGGGCGGGCTGGAGGCCATGACCTCCCCCGCCCAGGCCTCGGCGTTGTCGCGCGGTTCGTAGCCCAGGAACGCCACGGCCGAATTGTCCCAGAAGTTCCGAGTGTTGGCCGAGACGCCGTAGACCGTGGCGTAGCCGAAGTCCGGCGCCTCGATCCCGCAGCGGACCAACTCGACCATGTCGCGCGGGCTGACCCAGACGGCCAGTTGGCGCGGGTCAGACGGCCGCTCGCGATAGGCGCCAATGCGAAGGCTTAAGACCTGCAGGCCGAACTTGTCGGCGTACATCCGACCCATCGCCTCGCCGAACACCTTGCTGACGCCGTAGTAGCTGTCGGGACGTGGGACCAGGGTCTCGACCGTCGCTGTTTCGCGCCGGTGGAAGCCGGCGGCGTGGTGCGACGAGGCGAACAGCACCCGCTTCACGCCGGCGATCCGCGCGGCCTCGAAGAGATTGTGCACGCCGACGATATTAGCCGGCAGCACCTGCTCCCAGGCGTTGGTCTCGGGCTCGACCGGCACGCCGGCCATGTGGACCACGCAGTCGATCCCGGCCATCGCCGCGACCAGGCCGTCGAGGTCGAGCAGGTCGACCTTCACGGTCTCCTCCCCCGGCCCCGCCGCGTCCAGCGGCGCGATGTCGGCCAGGCGCATCAGGGCATAGCGGCTGGCGAGGCCGGACCGGATCGCCGACCCGATGCCGCCGGCCGCGCCGAGCATGAGAACGTTCAAGCTCAGAACGGCTTATCGCCGGCCACCGTCACCCGGTAGCCCGTGCGAGTGTCGGGGAAATAGTCCCAGATCGCCTGGTGCCAGGTACAGCGGTTGTCCCAGAAGGCCACCGAGTTCTCCTTCCAGCGGAAGCGCACCTGGAAGTCTGGGTTGCTGGCGTGCTGGTAGAGGAACTCCAAGATCGCGCGGCTCTCGGCCTTGGACACTCCCGCGATATGGGTGGTGTAGGACGGATTGACGAACAGGCTCTTCCTGCCGCTGACCGGATGGGTCCGCACGATCGGATGGGTCGAGCAATTGTACTGGCGGTCGATGTCCGGGAAGATCGCCTTGTAGACCGGGTTGGCGTCATGGACGGCGTGCAGGCCCTCCAGATAGGTCTTCATCCGGTCCGACAGGGTGTCATAGGCCCAGTACATGCTGGCGAAGCAGGTGTCGCCGCCGTCGTCGGGCAGGACCTTCATGTAGAGGATGCTGCCCAGCGGCGGCTCGGGATCGCAAGTCAGGTCCGAGTGCCAGTTCTCGCCGGCCACGAACTTGGAATTGGCGTCGGCGTGAATGGCCACGATCTCCGGATGGTCCGGCAGGCCGGGCACGCCCGAGTGGATCGCCAGGTCGCCGAACTTGCGCCCGAAGTCCTTGTGGGCCTCGTGCGACATGTCCTGGTCGCGGAAGAAGATCACCTGGTGCTGGGTCAGGGCCTGGTGGATCTCCTCGAACTGTCGGTTCGAGAGGGGCTTGCCCAGGTCGACGCCGAAGATCTCCGCCCCGATGCGGCGGGTCATGGGCTTCACGTCGAGCACGTCGTAGCTCATCTGCCTTTGTCCCTAAGCGTTCAGGAAGCCGCCGCGCACATAGACGAGCGGCGTCTTGGTTTCGTCGGTCACGACGCGCAGCACGCGTCCGACCAGGATCTCGTGATCGCCGCCGTCATGGGCGGCGCGCACTTCGCACTCGACCGAGGTGACCGAGCCGGCCAGCAGCGGCGCGCCGCAGACCCCGGCCTCGACGGCGGTCAGGGCGAAGCGGTCGTCGGCCCCACTCTTGGCGAAGCGATAGGCCAGGTCGCCCTGGTCCTGGGCCAGGATGTTGACGCAGAAGGTCCGAGCCTGGCTCAGCGCCGCCAGGGTGCGGCTGTCGCGCTTGAGGCAGACCATGACCAGCGGCGGGTCCATCGACACCGAGCTGAAGGCGCTGACCGTCGTGCCGACCAGGCGTCCATCATGGCAGGCGGTGACCACGGTCACCCCGGCGGGGAAGCTGCCCATGGCCTTGCGGAAGTCCGCCGGCTCGGGCGCTGAGGGTTGGATCGCCGCGCTCATCACGCGTCCCCGAACGGGTTGTCGGGATAGACCGCCGAGGCGGGGCGCTTGGCGCTCTCGTCGGAGCTGGCTCGGCCGCAGACCGCCAGGGCGGTCAGGGCGTAGATCAGGGCGCTGTCGACCAGATCCTTGGGCGTCGGCCGCCAGCGGCGGAAGCCGGTCGTGATGGCCGGAATCCGCTGCATGTTGAAGACGTTGTGGTCGCGCCACATGCTGGAATAGACCGGATTGGCCAGGGCGACCGGATGGCCCAGGCCCAGCTGGGTGGCCACATCCACGGCGCCGACCAGCGGCGCGACCTCGGCGGCGTCGGCCTCGAAGCCATGGCGCACCACGACCGGCTCGATGTCGATGCGGCCTAGGCCTGCCTCGCGGACCATGGCCTCCAGCGAATGCTGGACGTCGGCCACGCGCTGCTTGGGCGTCAGGCCGACCTCCAGATAGAGGTTCACCAGTTCGGTCCCCGCCCCGAACGCGAACGGGATGCCGCCGCGCACCGAGCCGATCTGCGACTTGGGCTGGGCCACGCCGCCGGGGCTGTCATAGCGATTGTTCTTCTCATACGCGCCGCTCCAGGCGTGGATCGCCTCGGTCAGCTTGCCCAACTTGTAGATCGGGTTGGGATGCTGGGCCGCCGTCGCCGGATGCTCCAGCAACGGGGTGAAGACCCCCTCCCCCCACACCTGGAAGCGAAACACCGCATAGCCACAGCCCACCCAGGTCAGGCCGAAGTCGCAGCCCTCGGCGGCGATGGCGTAGTCGGGCGCGACGCCGCCGTGGTGGAACAGATAGTGGGCCCCGATGTCCTTACCCATATAGGCCACGCCCCGGTGCTCCTCGATCGGCTCGGGGCCGATCTCGCCGGGACAGGCGGTCAGGTACATCTTGCCGGCCAGCTCGTAGCCGGCCTTCTTCAGCGCCTTGGCCGCGATCAGGAAGCAGCTCATCGGCCCGCGGTCGTTGGCGATCGGATAGCCGTAGAGCTTGCCGTCCTCCAGCCAGCACTTCTCCCATTCGGGATTGGCCAGGGTCTCGGGGCTGTACTTGTAGGCGTCCAGATCCGGGTTCCAGGTCGGCGCCTCGGTGTCGAGGTGGGCAGTGAACAGCAGGTTCTTCCCGACCCCCTTGCCGCCGTGCGTGCCGATGACGTTCGGCCGCTCGGGCGTGGCCCCGACCTTGCGCGGCGAGAAGCCTTCACGCGCCATCCAGTCGTAGACGTAGTTGGCGACCTCCAACTCCTTGCCGGAGGGCGCGGGAATGTTGCCCAGGGTCAGGGCCAGCTCGACGATCTCGGCCTCGTCGATGGCGGCGGCGATCGCCGCGCGATCGGCCTCGGTGACCTTGTAGGGGGCGCTGGCGCCCAGGTTGGGAAATCCATCGGCCATGGTCAAACGCTCCAGGCGGCGGCGATCGCGGCCGTATCGGTCAGGATCGCGCTGTTCAGTTCCATCACCTTCAGCGAGGCCGCGTGGAGGTCGGCCTCGTAGGCGGCGCACGCATCGGCGGCGACGAACACATGGTAGTCCAGGCTGAAGGCGTCACGCACGGTGCTGTCGACGCAGCACTCGGTGGTCAGGCCCGCCACGACCAGGGTGTCGACGCCCAGGGCCTTCAGCCGCGCGTCGAGGTCCGTGCCGACGAAGCCGCTGTAGCGGGCCTTCTTCACCACCGCCTCGCCCGGCAAGGGTCGAGGGCCGTAGAAGGCCGAGCCCACATCGCCGTCCCGGCAGAGGGCGCTCTCGTCGTCGGGATTTCCGCCCCGGCGGCGCATGCGCTCCTTCCAGCTGGGCGAGTCGGTCTCCGGCGCGGTGAAGAGACCCACGAAGACCACGGGCGCTCCGGCGGCGCGCGCCGCGCCGACCAGCCGTTCGGCGGCGGCCACGGCGGGCTGGACCGCGGCCATGTCGACGTACTGGCTCAGCGCGCCCTTGGGCGAGGCGAAGTCCACCTGGATATCGATCACCACCACGGCCGTGCGTGACGGCGCGATCCAGGCGGCCAGACCCTCCCCAATCGAAGCTACCGAGGTCATCGTATTCACGAGAACACCGCCCGCAGACCGGGCAGAATCTCGGACCCGAACATGGTCAGCCCCTCGACATAGTCAGGAAAGATCATCATCAGGCCGTCCAGCTCGCAATAGCGCAGGTACTCCTCGATCTGCGCGCCGCAGGTCTTGGGCGAACCGACCACGGTGTGGGTCATGAACGCGCCCTGGGCCTTTGCCACCGTCGACAGCTTCTCGGCCGGCACGCCCCAGCTCTCTAGCATGGCGAGGATGGCGCCCATGTCGGCGCCGCCCTTGTAGTACTCGACCTTGGCCTCGGCGTCGGCGTCGGTGTCGCCATGGATCACCGTGCACATGGCGAAGGTCTTGATCGTCTTGCCCATCTCGCCGGCGACCTTCTTGGCCCGCAGCGACGCGTCACGGCGCTCGTCGGGCGTGCGACCGCCGATGAAGCAGATGTCGGCCTCGCGCACCGAGAACTGGAAGCCCCGGTCGCTCATGCCGGCGCAGACCAGGTCCGGACGTGGTTTGGACAACGGCTTGGGCTTGGACTGGCAGTCCTTCATCGTGAAGTACTTGCCGGCGAAGTCGACGCTGTCCTCGGACCAAAGGCGCTTGACGATCGTGGTCCACTCCTCGGTCAGGGCGTACCGGTCATCGTGAGACAGGTTGTCGTCCCACGCGCCCATCTGGTCGAACTCGCCCTTGTAGGCGCCGGCGACGATGTTCAGCCCCGCGCGGCCGCCGCTGATGTGGTCCAGGGTGGCGATCATCTTGGCCGCTACGGCCGGGTTCTGCAGCAGCGGGTGGATGGTCGCCCAGATCTTCACGGTCTTGGTGGCTTCGGCGATGCCGGCCATCATGGTGACGGACTCCAGGGCCGTGCCCCAGTGGTCGGTCTCGCCGCCGAAGCCGCGGAACTTGCCCATCGACATCACGAAGTCCATGCCGACCTCGTCGGCCTTCACGGCCGCCGCGCGGTTCGTCTCATAGAGACCGTCGAGAACCGGCGCGGTCTTGGAGATGATCCAGCCGCCGTTGGCGACCGGCAGGAACACCCCAAAATCCTTGTGCTGGGAAGGACGGTGGAACATGGCGTTACTCTCCTTGTTCTTTGATCTTGGTCCTCACGCGGCGTCGCGCAGCAGGACGGGGGTGGGCGCCGGGACCGGCGCGAGCGTGCTTTCCTCGACCGTCTTGCGCGGCGGACGCATGAACAGAGCGGCCACGAAGATGACCCCGATCACGGCGGCGAAGACCTGGAAGGTCGGCGCGAAGCCGCCCAGGCGATCGCGCATGACGCCGCCGATCACCGGCCCCAGGGCCGAGACGGCGCCGGCCAGACAGACCATCGAGAAGAGCTCGAGATTGTTCTTCCGGCCGTAGTAGTTGAGCAGCAGGATGCTGACGGCCAGGACGGTCATGCCGAAGCCGACGCCCACGCCGAGAGCGAAGATCACCATCATCGGCCAGGTCGTGGCGTGGGCCAGGACCAGCAAGCCGGCGGCCATCATGCCCTGGGCTCCGGCGAGCAGCCAGCGCGGATCGACGCGGTCGCCGAGCAGGCCGCCGCTCATCCGGGCGATGACCTGCATCAGCGATTCCAGGCTCAGCGCCGCGACGGCGACGGTCGAGATTACCCCCATCTCGCTAAAGTGGCTTGGGGCCAGGCTGACGGCGGTGACCCCGCCCAGCAGGTGGGCGAAATAGGCCGCGACGATGACGTAGAACTGCGGGGTGCGGAGGGCTTCCTTGACCGTCCAGTCGACCTGGGTGCGATAGACGCGGGCGTTGGCCGACTGGGCGGCGGCCTCCTCGGCCACGGCCTTGTCGGTCTCGATCGCCGCGCTCTCCAGCCAGGCCTTGCCGCCGACCAGGGCCGCAGCCAGGGCGCCGACCACCGCCGAGGCGATGGCCTGCCAGGCCCAGTACGGCCGCCAGGCGCCGCCGGCGACCTCCATGCCGACCAGGGCCATCCAGGGGCCCGCGACGCCGCCCAGCGAGCCGATCGTGAAATAGATTCCGAACGGCAGGGCGCGCTTCTTGAACAGCATCGACAGCAGGTGCGTGCCGGGGATCAGCGCCATCATCTGGTAGCCGACGCCCAGCAGGGCCGTGCCGAACAGATAGATCGGCAAGCCGCGCGCCATCGCCAGGCAGACGAAGCCGGCGATCATCACGGCCGAACCGACGATGATCGTCGCCCGCACGCCGATCTTGCGGATCAGCACGGCCGGCAACCACGACGAGCCGCCACAGAAGGCGCCCAGCAGGGTGAAGCCCAGGAAGGCCGAAGCGAAGCTCCACTGCTGGTCCTTGATCATGGCCGGCAGCACCACGCCCAGCGACGAGAACGTCGAGGCGGTGATCAGGAACAGCAAAAGGGAAAGAGCGCCCAGGAGGGTCCAGGAACGCCATTGGATCGTCGACATCGCCATCGAGCCTCCATGCAAGCTCGCGGCGCGTACCTCGGGGGGGCGCGCCGCGCGGGGAACTAGAACTTACGGGCCAGGGTCACGCGCCACTCGCGCCCCTTGCTGGGCAACGCGCCGAGGTTGGCGTAGCTGTCCGCGTCGGGGGTGAAGTAGAGCTTGTCGAACAGGTTATCGACATTGAGCGAGGCCGTGTACGGACCGTATTCGTAATAGACGCTGCCGCTGGCCACCCAATAGGCGGGATAGGTCACGGCGTTCTGGACGGTGCCCGAGGTCTTGGTCACGTGCGTCACGCCGAACGTGCCGCCGACCTTGCCCCAGTCGTGATCGTCGCTGGTGTAGGCGCCATAGAGGCTGACCACCGACTTCGGGATCAGGGTGTAGTCATAGTCGCCCGCGCGGCCCGGCAGGCTGTTGAACGCCCAGACCACATAGGTGCCGCCATAGGCCTGCGCGCCCGGCACGCCGGCGGTGTAGGCCGGAATGTACTGGAACGAGGTGTCCGGCCCCTTCACGGTCGTGTGCTGGGTGTTGCCCGAGAAGGTAAAGCTGAGGTTCTCGCTGGCCAGCCAGCGCACTTCCACCTCCACGCCCTTGGCGCGGGTGCCGGTCGGCGTGCCGGTAATGCCGGTCAGTTGGGTGCGGTTCTGGCGATAGCCCGCCAGCGAGCCGACCAGCGTGCCGCGCAACCACTGAAACTTGAAGCCGGCCTCGGCCAGGTCGCTGTTGGACAGCCACGCGTCGCTGGCGTCGGCCACCAAGCCCGGCGCGATGTCGCCTGCCTG